>NZ_BAABIE010000010.1:0-151967 GCF_039542465.1 Gordonia alkaliphila
AAAAACACACACCCAACAACACCACACGACTAAATACATCGTGCGAACTTCATTGAGCAGAGTCTGTCACCCTGGCCGGCTCCCTCTCGGGCGCCCTGCTCGCTGGCAACTCCGATAAAGTTACACAGGCCGTTCGTGGAACACAAATCAGCTGGTCAGGACCACTTCGGCGGCCTGCTGGGCGATCGCCAATTCTTCGTTGGTCGGCACCACCAGGACGGCGATCGGCGAATCGTCGGTCGAGATGCGGCGGCTGACCCGAGAACGTTCGACATTGCGCTCCGAATCCAGCACGATGCCGAAGTTCTCCAGGCCGGCCAGGGCGTCGGCGCGCACCGCGGCGGCGTTCTCCCCCACCCCGGCGGTGAACACGACGGCGTCCACCCGGCCGAGGTCGATCATGTAGGCACCGAGGTAGTGGCGCAGGCGGTGCACGTAGACGTCGTACGCCAGCTTCGCGGCCGCGTCGCCAGCGTCGATGCGTTCCAAGATCGCGCGGAAGTCGTTCTCCCCGCACAGCCCTTTGAGCCCGCCGTGCTTGTTGTAGATCCGGTCGACGTCGTCCACCGACATCCCGCCCACCCGCGCGAGGTGGAAGGCGATGCCCGGGTCGATGTCGCCGACGCGGGTGCCCATCACCAGGCCCTCGAGCGGGGTGAGGCCCATGGAGGTGTCGACCGGTCGGCCGCCGCGGATCGCCGACGCCGACGCGCCGTTGCCCAGGTGGAGAACGATCTGGTTGACCTCGTCGTTGCGCCGACCCAGGAAACGCGCAGCGCAGCGCGACACGTACTGGTGGCTGGTGCCGTGGAAGCCGTACCGGCGGATGCCGTATTCGGCGGCGACCTCGGTGTCTATCGCGTAAGTGGCGGCGGCCGCGGGGAGGTCGTAGAAGAACGCGGTGTCGAAGATGCCGACGGCGGGCACGTCCGGCAGCAGTTCGCTGACCGCCTCGACTCCGCGCAGGGTGGGCGGATTGTGCAGCGGCGCCAGCGGGGAGAGTCGCTCGATGGTGGCGATCACCGCGTCGTCGATCACGATCGGCGAATGGAACTCTGTGCCGCCGTGCACCAGGCGATGGCCGACCGCGGTGAGACCGGCGTCGGCCAGATGGATCCCGTCCGCACGGAACAGCTCGACCACTTCGGCGATGGCCGTCCGGTGGTCGGGCAGCGCCACCTCGAGGATCCGCTCCCGGTTGCCGACCATGTGCGTGATGGAGGAGCCGACGGGTTCCCCGATCCGCTCGGCCAGGCCGTTCGCGTACACCTGCGCGGATGCCGGATCCACCAGCTGGTATTTCAGCGACGACGAGCCGGCGTTGATCACCAGCACCGCGCCCGGCGTGATGGTGTCGGCGATCGACTCGGTCATGTCAGCCCTTCTTCAGGTTCTGTGCCTGGATCGCGGTGATGGCGACCGTGTTGACGATGTCGGAGACGAGAGCGCCCCGCGACAAGTCGTTCATCGGCTTGTTCAGACCCTGCAGCACCGGACCGATCGCGATGGCGCCGGCACTGCGCTGCACGGCCTTGTAGGTGTTGTTACCCGTGTTGAGGTCCGGGAAGATCAGGACCGTGGCCTGACCGGCGACCGGCGAGTCGGGCATCTTGGTGACGGCGACGGACCGGTCGATGGCGGCGTCGTACTGGATCGGCCCCTCCACCAGGATCTCCGGTGCGCGCTCCCGCACCAGTTCGGTGGCCGCGCGGACCTTGTCCACGTCGGCGCCGGTCCCGGAGCCGCCCGTCGAGTAGCTGAGCATGGCCACCCGCGGATCGATGCCGAACGCCGCGGCGGTGGCCGCCGACGAGATCGCGATGTCGGCGAGCTCGGTGGACGTCGGATCCGGCACGATGGCGCAGTCACCGTAGGCGAGGACCTTGTCGGCCAGGCACATGAAGAAGACGCTCGACACGGTCGAGACCCCGGGCTGGGTCTTGATGATCTCGAAGGCCGGGCGGATGGTCTGCGCGGTGGTGTGCACCGCGCCGGAGACCATGCCGTCGACCATGCCGGTGTGCAGCATCATGGTGCCGAAGTACGACTCGTCGCGCACCACCTCTTGGGCGCGATCGAGGGTCATGCCCTTGTGCTTTCGCAGCTCGGTGTAGATCGCGGCGAACTCGTCGACCAGCTCGCTGGTGCGCGGATCCAGAATGTCGACGTCGGTCAGATCGATGCCGAGCTCCTCCGCGCGACGACGCACCGCGTCCTCCTGCCCGAGCAGGGTCAGGCGCGCCACGCCGCGACGCAGCAGCCGACCGGCCGCCCGCAGGATCCGGTCGTCGTCGCCCTCCGGAAGCACGATGTGCTGCCGGTCAGACTTCGCCTGCGACAGCAGCATGTACTCGAACATCTGCGGCGTCATCACCTCGGACGCGTGCAACTGCAGATCCGCGAACAGGCCGTCGGCCGGCATGTGCCGCTCCATCAACCCGAGCGCGGCGTCGATCTTGCGCACCGAACCCACCCCGATGCGGCCGCGCGTGGTGGAGCAGATCCGCGCGGTCTCGTAGGTGCCGTGCTCACACTGCAGGATCGGCAGCGTGGGCCGCAGGCCGCGGACCAATGCGTCGATCATCGGGTGCGGCTTGAGGCCGCCGTTCAAGATGATGCCGGCCAGGCGCGGGAAACCCTGCGCCGCATTCGCGTTCACCAACGACAGCAACACGTCCGAACGGTCGGCCGGCGCGATGACGGCCATCGACTCGCTGAGCCGCTCCAGAATGTGCTCGACGGTCATGCCGCCGACCATCACGTCGATCGCCTCGCGGTCGAGCAGTTCCTCGTCGCCGCTGAACAGTTCCGCGTCCAGCGCCGTGGCCAGCTCGGCCATGGTCGGCGCGAACAGCAGCGGCTCTTCCGGCAGCGCCCACGCACGGTATCCGCCCTCGGCGATGGCGTCGACGATCTCCGGGAGCCGGTGCCGATCGCACCGGTTGGCCACCACGCCGGCCACGGCCGCGTGGGCCTGCCGGATGTCCCCGACCAGCAGCTCCACCAGGCCGCGGACCTCGGCGGGCTCGCGATCGAGCGCCTTCACCACCAGCAGGATCGGGGCGGCCAGGTTGGCCGCGATCCGCGCGTTGTAACTGAGCTCGGACGGCGAGGCGACGTCGGTGTAGTCCGACCCCAGGATCAACACGTTGTCGCACTGCGCGGCGACCGCGTGGTAACGCGTCACGATCTCGGCGATCGCGGCGTCCGGGTCCGCGTGCACGTCGTCGTAGGTCACGCCGAGGCAGTCCTCGTACGGCACGTCGACCGACGTGTACTCGATGAGCAGATCGACGATCTCGTCGCGCTCGCCCGCCGCGGAACGCGCGATGGGCCGGAAGAGTCCGACGCGACCGCCGGTCGCCGCCAGTTGGACCAGCACGCCCAGCGCGACCGTCGATTTGCCGGTGTCCCCTTCGGCCGAGGCGACGTAGATGCCGCTCGCGGACTCGATCCCGTTACCAGTCATGGATGTCAGCGTATCGTCGCCGCGTCGGGATTCTGCACGACAGCCCGAGCCGTGAGATCGGCGATCTGATCGTCGGTCAGATGTCCGTCCGGAACCAGCATGCAGGAGTAGGCGACCCGGATCATGAGTTCCACGGCACCCCGCGGATCCGGGTAGAGAAGTGCGGCTTCGTCGTCGCGGATCTCCGGCAGCGTGGCGTCCACGATCAGGTCGATCAACGTGGGCTCGTTGGAGCCGCGGGTCGGGATCAGGGCACGGACGATCTCCTCCGGTTCCCGGGTCAGCACGTACTGGAGCGCGGCGTGCTCGCGGATGTATCGCAGCGACTCCACCGCCCGCAGGTGCACGCGTTTGGCGATATCGGGCTCGTCGGCACCCCACTCGCCCATCTTGTCGGCGATAAGACCCAACTCATGCTGCAGGATGGCCGAGACCAGCGCGTCCCGCCCACCGAACATGCGGTAGGCCGTGGCCCGCGCGACACCGGCATGCCGAGCCACCGAGGTCAGGCTCAGCGCTTTGGCGCCGAAGCTGGAGATCAGGCCGACGCCGACTTCGACGAGACGATCGCGATCCATGACCTAACGTTCGTCGTCGATCACGTGCATGGCGGCCTCTTCGGCCGACGCACCCGCCCCGTCGATACCCGCGTCGCTGGCCAGCAGCTGGGCGTCCACGTCGGCCTCGGTGCCCAGATCGGGCGCCACCAGGCGACCCGCGCGATGGCGACCGACCTCGGCGTTCGACGGGAAGTCCGGGTCGCGACCGGAATCAGCGTCGACGAAGACGTCCGGCTCCTCGTCGGAGAGGCGCTCATCCAGCGTCTCGTGCTCGGGGTGTTCGGCGGGCCGACGATCCGGCGGCGAGTAGCCGCGGTCCAGCACGTCCTCGAGTTCCTTGTTCTCCAAGGTCTCCTCGGGCTGCAGCTGGTCGCTCTGATAGTCCTCGTTCGCGTCGACCAAGTCGTCGGGATCACTCATGCCTCGAGCCTATCGCCCGATCACTCCCGGCGCGCGCTCACCGCCGCCACGATTCGTAGGCCCGCGGATCTTCGATCGGTTCCAGATGCACCGTCACCACGAGCTCGTCCAGGGCCGCACGCAAGGCCGTCTCCACTTCTTCGATCGCGTCGTGCCCGCGCTGGACCGACCACCCGCCGGGGACCAGCATGTGCAGCTGTAGGAACCGGAGGTGGCCGGATTCACGCGTGCGGATGTCGTGGAAGTCGACGGTCTCGGGACCCACCTCGGCGCGGTAGCGCTCGAGCACGTCCTCGATCACCGCGAGATCCTCGTCGTCGAGCGCGGAATCCATCAGACCGGCCGTCGACCGTTTGATCAGGAGGTAACCGACCACCAGGATGTTGATCGCGACCCCGATGGCGATGATCGGGTCCAGCGGCAGCCAGCCGGTGAGCGCCACCAGTGCCACGCCGATCACGACGCCGGCCGTGGTCCAGACGTCGGTGAGCAGGTGTCGGCCGTCGGCCTCCAGCGTGATGGATCGGTGCCGTCGGCCGGCGCGGATCAGCAGCCACGCGACCACCCCGTTGACCACCGAGGCGATCACCGAGACAGCCAGACCGATGCCGACCGATTCGAGCTCGCGAGGATTGAGCAGACGGTCGACGGCGGTGTAGATGATGACGCCCGCGGCCACCACGATCATGACGCCCTCGATGACCGCCGAGAAGTACTCGCTCTTGGAGTGTCCGAAGTTGTGGTCGTCGTCGGCCGGGCGCGCGGCCACCCGCAGGGCGATGAATGCGACGACCGCCGCGACCAGGTTCACCACCGACTCGGCGGCGTCGGACAGCAGGCCCACCGAGCCGGTGATCAGCCAGGCCGAGGACTTCAGCGCGATGGTGACGAGCGCCGCCGCGATGCTCAGCAGCGCCCAGCGGCTGAGATCTCTGTTGTGCGTGGCGTCCATGCCGCTCATCCTTCCATCCCCGCCCGCCCGGGAACCCGACCGTTCTCGGAATCCCGCATTCTTCGGACACCCCGCCCCGAAATCCCCCCAATCCCCGAAACCTTTGCCCGGGTTCGTCTCAGATTCGGCCGACCCGGCCCACCGCCGCGTCCGGCCGGGCATGGTGGAGTCATGCTCGACGAGCTGGAAGCCGAAGCCCGATCACGGTTCGAGGCCGGTGAGTACGACCACGCGCTCGCGGAGTTCTCCGTCCTCCGCGAAGTCCGCGCGCGCCGCGAAGGCCCGTACTCGGTGCCGTATCTGCGTGCGCTGCACGCGAGCGTCCGGTGCATGCGCTTCCTGCAGCTCTGGCAGGACACCGACCTGCTGTGCCAGGAACTGCACGGCAAGTACGTGCGCACGCACGGCCGAGGCGAAGCCGACACCGTGGACGTCGCCAAGCACTGGGCGTGGGCGCTGCTGCACCTCGACGCGGTGAACGCGGCCGTGGCCCTCTACGTCCGCACCGCGGATGCGCTCTGGGACTGCGACCGACCCACCGCCCGTCGTCTGCTCGGCGCCGCCGCCGTGCACGCCGGGAGCACCGTCGATCCGCTGGACGGCCTCACCCTGGTGCACACCACCGAACTCGCGGCGTCGTTCACCAACCTGCGCCGGTTGCTGCCGAACGACTCCGGCGCCGCTCCGTCGAGTGATTTCGACGGTGCGACGCCGGGTCGGTATCCGGATCGGGGCGCGGTCAGTCGATGACCTGTCCCGGCGCAGGAGCGACGGGGACCTTGCGCGGCAGGGAGACCAACGTGACGATGCTGACCACGATCAGCATCAGGCCGAGCAGCCACGCCAGCGTGGTCAGGGTGGCGCCGGGCGCCAGGAAGAGCATGGCGATACCGGCGATCACCGAGATCACGCCGCCGACGATGACCAGCCAGCGCGGTGCCACCGCGACGTCGGCGCGGGCGCCGAACATGTCCTGGAAGCCGCCGAAGATCCAGCCGATGCCGATGAATACCGCCAGCATCCACCAGGCGTCCGCCGGGCTGATGATCGCGATGACGCCGCAGAACACCATGGCCAAGCCCAGGATCAGCATCAGAATGCGCAACCCGAAGGTGAGACCCACCGAGGCGAACGAGTAGAACAGGCGGAACAGTCCGGCCACCACCAGCGAGATGCCGAACAGCAAGCCGGCGACGAAGACGGTGATGCCCGGCCACACCATCATCAGCACACCGAGGACGATGCCGACCACGGCCGAGAACAGCAGGCCCGAGCGGATGGCGTTGACAGCCTCGGGAGGCACGGCGGGCGCAGCGGGGTGGACTTCAGGAGTGACCATAGGCACAGCGTAACCTCTCGGTATGGCTGAACCCGCTTTTTTCACTCGCGACAACACGGGTCGCTTTGTTCCCACGTCTATGGCCTACAGCCTGTGGGGGCCCGATGCGCTCAACGGTCCGGCCGTCTGCGCGATCGCCGCCTACGCGGTGGAGACCGAACATCGTCGCGAGGGCTGGCGCCCGGCCCGCTTCACCATCGAACTGTTCAAGAGCGCCCGTCGCCTGCCGACCGTCGTCCGCACGTCGGTGGAGCGCTCCGGCGGCCGCATCCTGGTGGCCGGCTTCGAGGTGATCCAGCACGACGACGCCGCCGAGGCCAAGATCCTCGTCGCCAAGGGCGTGACCGTGTTCCTCGTCGAGAGCGTCGACCCGCCGGGCGGTCGCTGGACGCGCCCGGAGGCCGAGCGCACCTTCTTCCCTCCGGACGTTTCGGACGACGACGCCGATCCCCGGTTCGGCGTCGGGCCGGACGGCTGGACCACGAGCATGGCCGGCCAGCAGGAGGCGCACCGCCATCGCCTGTGGTCCAAGGCCCTGCCGCTGGTGGACGGCGTCGAACTCACCCCGTTCCAGCGCGCCGTGATCACCGCGGAATCGACCAGCCTGATGACCAACTGGGGCGAAGGCGGCATCGGTTTCATCAACTGCGACCTCACCGTGGCCCTGGCCCGACTGCCCGAGGGCGTGCGCGTCGGAGTGGAAGCCGACACCCATCTCTCGTCCGACGGCATCTCCGTCGGCACCGCGACGCTGTTCGACCGGCACGGCGCGATCGGCACCGGCACGGTGACGGCCGTGGAGAACGCCCGCGCGATGATCGACTTCGCGAAGACGCCCCGCGCGCACCTCTGGTCGTCGTAGGCCGCCCCGCACCCGAGGACCCCGCACCTGGGGGATCCCGCATCTGGGGATCCCGGCAGGCGGTTACGCCGTCGGCGCGGGGCTCACCGGTCCGGTCGGGCTGGGCGGCGCGGCGGAGTCCGGCGGCGACACCGGGTCCGTCGAGGCCCCGGCCTCCGGCAGCGAGACCAGGTCCGGCACCCGTTCCGGATGCGGCATCGGCGCGGGACCGTCGAGTACGGCCTGCTCCACCGCTTCGACGCGCTCGGCCTCTTCCCGGGCGGCCCGTCGGCGGTTGCGCGGCTGAATCCACTTGTTGTCGATCAACGCCACCGTGCCGACCACGAGTGCGGCCAGCAGCCAGCCGAGCAGGATGTCGAAGAAGTAGTGCTCGGCCGTGTACATCAGCGCGAACGCCATGACCAGCGCGTACCCCATGAACATCGTTCGACCGAGCGCCTTGGTCCGCGGCCACATGAACAGCGCCAGCATCATGGTCAGGCCGGCGTGCAGCGACGGGATCGCGGCCACCAGGTTCGACTGTCCCTGACCGCCCTTGATCAGCTTGCTCGCCGCTTCCACGCGAATCACGTGCCAACCGCGCGTGGAGATCCGCTCGACATACGGCGCGGCACCCTCGTGCACCGGTTCCACCTGCCCCAGCAGGTTGTCCGCGACCGGGCCCTCGGGCAGGTACATGCAGTCCGGATCGTGCGGGTAGTCGGCCACGTCGGCCGCGGTGCACTTGGCCGCCGCCCACGGCGGTGCCGCCGGCACCAGCGTGTAGCCGATCAGGCCGACGAAACTCGTCGCGATGAAACAGGCGGCGAAGCGACGCCACGTCGCCCGATTGCGCACCCACAGCACCGCCGCGGTCGCGTACGGGACGATGAAGTACGACATGTAGACGACGCTGACGATCACCTCCCACCAGGGCGGTTCGGCGAACTTGATGTGCGACTGCAGCCACACGGTGGGGTTGACGCCGAAGAGCCAGTTGTCGGCGTCGACCGCCAGCTTCCAATGCGTCGGCATGTCCAGCCAGACGGCGATGTTGCGCGTCCAGTCGTACAGCATCAGGATCAGCACGAAGGGCAGCCAGTCGATGATCACCGTGATGGCGCGCCGTCGTCCGACGGTGGCCGCCGCCATGCCGAAGGCCAAGTAGAGGATTAGTCGGGTGCGGTCGAAGGCGATGCCGTTGATGGCGATCTCGAAACCGAGGGCCACGGCCCACACCAGTAGCAGGGAACGACGCACCCACTTGAGGTCGCGTCCCGACTCGACGACCACCTCCACGGGCGCCTCGGCGGGCGCCTCCGGGTCAGTCTGACGGTGATCGTCAGGTTCGGTCTCACCGGTCGGCGACGCCGAACTGTTCACACTCACGTCAACTGCTCCTACGCATACGGCAACCGGGTCAGACTACAGCCCCTCCGGAAACCGGCAGCCCCGCCGACGGCGCGGCGGGCTCGCCTATCGTGGTGTTCATGCGACTCGGAGCCCACCTGCGCCAGGACGAGAACCCGATCACCACCGCCGAGGAACTCGGCATCGATGTCTTCCAGATGTTCGTCACCGATCCACAGAAGTGGAACCAGCCACAACCGCATCCGCACGCGGCCCAGATCCGGGATTCACCGATCGACGTCGTGGTGCATTCCAGCTACCAGATCAACGTCGCCAGCCTGAACAACCGCCTCCGCATGCCGTCCCGCAAGGCCGTCGAGCAGCAGGCCGCGGCGGCGGCCGAGCTGGGCGCCATCGGACTGGTGGTGCACGGCGGACATCTGCGCGACGGCGAGGACGCCGCCGAAGGCTTCGACAACTGGCGCAAGCTCTTCGAACGCCAGCAGGACAAGGGCGGCTTCGGGGTGCCGATCCTGATCGAGAACACCGCGGGCGGCGATCACGCGATGGCCCGCACGCTCGAGTCGATCGAACGACTCTGGGATGCGGTCGGCGACTTCGACCAGGCCGGTTTCTGCCTGGACACCTGCCACGCCTGGGCCGGCGGCGAAGAGCTCGTCGGCCTCGTGGAGCGGATCAAGGCGATCACCGGCCGCATCGACCTGGTGCACCTGAACAACTCCCGCGACGAGTTCGACTCCGGGCGCGACCGGCACGCGAACCTGGAGTCGGGCCACATCGCTCCGGACGTGCTGGCCGAACTGATGGCGCAAGCGAACGCCCCGACGATCCTGGAGACGCCCGCCGAGGGCATTCCGGCCGATCTAGCGTATTTGCGGGAGCTCTAAGCCCCCCACCTTCCGCTTGCAATTGTAAGCACGCCCACAGCTGTTTCCGGTTGTCCACCACTGGAACGTTGGGTAGTCTGTCAAGAGTTACCGGCAAGTAACTTGTCCGGTCAGCCCTCCTTGACGTACTTGAGATTGGAAGACCATGGGCCACTACAAGTCCAACCTTCGCGACCTGCACTTCAACCTCTTCGAGATGTACCAGCTCGACCAGGTGCTGGAGTCCGGCGAGTTCGGCGACCTCGACCACGAGACCGCCGTCGACATGCTGCGCGAGGTCCGCACCCTCGCCGAAGGCCCGATCGCCGATTCCTTCGCCGACGCGGACCGCAACCCGCCCGTGTTCGACCCGGCCGACCACTCGGTGACCATCCCGGAGAGCTTCAAGAAGTCGTACAACGCCTTCATCGAGGCCGGCTGGGACAAGGTCGGCGTCGACGAGGAGCTCGGCGGCCTGCCCGCTCCGCGTTCGCTGTACTGGGCCCTCGGCGAGATGATCCTGGGCGCCAATCCGCCCGTGTTCATGTACGCGGCCGGCGCCGGGTTCTCGAACATCTTCTACGACAACGGCACCGATGAGCAGAAGAAGTGGGCTGCCATCTGCTCCGAGCGCGGCTGGGGCGCCACCATGGTCCTCACCGAGCCGGATGCCGGCTCCGACGTGGGCGCAGGCACCACCAAGGCCATCAAACAGGAAGACGGCACCTGGCACATCGAGGGCGTGAAGCGCTTCATCACCTCGGCCGACCAGGACATGACCGAGAACATCTTCCACCTCGTGCTCGCTCGCCCCGAGGGCGCGGGCCCGGGCACCAAGGGCCTGTCGCTGTTCTTCGTTCCGAAGTTCCACTTCGACCACGAGACCGGCGAACTCGGCGACCGCAACGGCGCCTTCGTCACCAACGTCGAGCACAAGATGGGCATCAAGGCCTCCAGCACCTGCGAGGTCACCTTCGGCCAGCACGGCGTCCCGGCCAAGGGCTGGCTCGTCGGCGAGACCCACTCGGGCATTGCCCAGATGTTCGACGTCATCGAGCACGCTCGCATGATGGTCGGCACCAAGGCCATCGCCACCCTGTCGACCGGCTACCTCAACGCGCTCGACTACGCCAAGCAGCGCGTCCAGGGCGCCGACCTGACGCAGATGACCGACAAGGCCGCGCCGCGCGTCACCATCACCCACCACCCGGACGTACGTCGCGCCCTGCTGACCCAGAAGGCGTACGCCGAGGGCCTGCGCGCCGTGTACCTGTACACCGCATCGCACCAGGACGCCGTCGCCGCGAACATCGTCTCCGGCGCCGACGCCGAGATGGCGCACAAGGTCAACGACCTGCTGCTCCCGATCGTCAAGGGTGTCGGCTCCGAGCGCGCCTACGAGAAGCTCACCGAGTCGCTGCAGACCCTGGGCGGTTCCGGCTTCCTGCAGGACTACCCGATCGAGCAGTACATCCGCGACTCGAAGATCGACTCGCTGTACGAGGGCACCACCGCCATCCAGGCGCAGGACTTCTTCTTCCGCAAGATCATCCGCGACAAGGGCCAGGCACTGGGCCACGTCGCCGGTCAGGTCAACGCGACCATCGAGGCCGCGGCCGACGAGCGCCTGGCCGCCGAGTACGCGCTGCTGAAGACCGCTCTGGAAGACGTGCAGGGCATGGCCGCCGCGCTCACCGGCTTCCTGATGTCCGCGCAGGAGGACCCGAAGCAGCTGTACAAGGTCGGCACCGGTTCGGTCCGCTTCCTGATGGCTGTCGGCGACCTGGTTGTCGGCTGGCTACTGCTGCGTCAGGCCGAGGTGGCCCTGAAGGCCCTCGACGCCGGCGCCGAGGGCGACAACAAGCCGTTCTACGAGGGCAAGGTCGCCACCGCCACCTTCTTCGCCAAGAACATGCTGCCGCTGCTGACCGCCATCCGCGGCACCGTGGAAAACGTCGACAATGATCTGATGGAACTCGACGAAGCCGCCTTCTAAGAAATTCAGGCAACTGACGAGGAAGACAGCTCACCGAGGGATCTGATGGAACTCGACGAAGCCGCCTTCTAAGAAATTCAGGCAACTGACGAGGAAGACAGCTCGCCGAGGGATCTGATGGAACTCGACGAAGCCGCCTTCTAAGAAATTCAGGCAACTGACGAGGAAGACAGCTCGCCGAGGGATCTGATGGAACTCGACGAAGCCGCCTTCTGACCTGCTCCTCGTCCTTCGACGAGCTCAGGATCGGCACACGATGAACCCCGCCGGACAACCGGCGGGGTTCATCGCATCTCCCACCGCGCGTCGGCGGGGTTCGCTGGCACCGGCGGGCCCACCGTGGTCATATTGACCACGGTGACCGCCTATATGGCAGCGAACTCTCCAGTAGGCCGTCGAGCCCGGGTGAGACGGCGGTTCGAGGCCGAACGCACGGCCTGAACGAGCGCTCAGCCGGTGGTCTACCCTCGCATCCATGACAGGAAATGAGGGCACCCGGGGACCCCGCCACATTCACCCGCAGCCCTGGTCGTTCCTCCTGCTCCTGGCCCTGCTGGCGCTGGCACTGGGCACGTCCGCGCTGCCGTCGCCGCTCTACCCGGTCTACGCCGAGCAGTGGGGCTTCGGACCGCTCACCACCACGTTGATCTTCGCCGTGTACGCCGTCGGCGCACTGACCGCCGCCATGACCGTGGGGCCGATCTCCGATGCAGTCGGCCGCAAACCGGTTCTGGTGACCTCGCTGGTGACGATCCTCGTGGGCCTGATGATCTTCCTGTTCGCCACGCAGCTGTGGGAACTCCTGCTGGCCCGACTGTTGCACGGCGCCGCGATCGGCGCCGTCATCGTGGTCTCCGGTGCCGCACTGCTCGACGTCCGCCCGTACGACGGCGCCCGCAACGGCGCGGTCAGCGGCGCGGCCCTCAACGCAGGCATCGCACTGACCGTGCTCGGCGCCGCCGCGGCCGCTCAGTGGTCGTCGATCCCACTGCGCCTGCCGTACGCGATCATGCTGGTGGTGGTGCTCGGGCTGCTCGCGGCGACCATCGCGCTGGTGGAGCCGCACACGGGCCGCACCGGCGCCAAGATCCGACTCAGCGCCCCGTCGGTGCCCGCGGAGATCCGCTCCGACTTCTGGTTCTCCGGAATCGGCATCCTGACCGCATGGTCGGTCCTCGGCGTCTTCCTCAGCCTGTACCCGGCACTCGCCCAACAGACCACCGGCCAGACATCGCTGATCTTCGTCGGCAGCGTCATCGCGGTGATGGCCGCGGCCGCCGCCGCGTCGCAGTTCGTCGGCGGCCGTTTCCCGCCGCGCGCCACCGCCATCGCCGGCGACATCGGCATGATCATCGCGCTCATCGGCGCGATCTTCGCCGTGCGCAGCGGCTCGATGACCGCCATCATCGTCGACTCGCTGTTCCTCGGCGCCGTGTTCGGGCTGGCCTTCGGCGGTTCACTGCGACACCTCAGCGAGGTGACCCCGGCCGATTCACGCGGCCGCGTGATGAGCGCGTACTACCTGCTCGGCTATCTCGCGATGGGCATCCCGACGGTCGTCGCCGGCACCGTGGCCTCCCGCTACGGGACGGCTGCGATCTTCCCCTGGTTCGCAGGCGCTGTCGCCGTCGCCTGCCTGGGCGCGGCCGTCCTCGGCGTGCTCGGCACCCGCAACGCTCCGCACGTCGAGAGCGAAGTGGAGCTGTAGCTCCCGGGATCCGCGAGGTGACCGACACCACACGACAAGTTAGCAGTCAACATGCTAACTTGTTAAGTGTCAGAGCGGATCACGGTCCGCCCTTCCAACACAGAGGAGCACCACCATGGCTGCACAGACCGCCGCGACCAAGACCGCCGCCACCCAGATCACCGACGCGATCGACGCTTCGACCAAGAAGGTCGAGGACGTCCAGGACGCGCTGCTGAACACCGCCAAGCAGGGCGCCCTCGCCTCGATCGACATCTACGAGAAGTCGGTCGGCACCGTCCTGGACCTCCAGAAGAAGCTCATCGTCACCACCGGCGTCGCGGCCATCGACGACGCCGTCGCTGCCCAGACCAAGCTGGTCGAGGACATCAACGCAGCCGGCGTCTCCGCGGCCCGCTCGGTCTTCGCGTAACAGCACCGAAACGCCGACAGCGCGAACCCGATCATCGGGTTCGCGCCGTCGGCGTTTCTGCGCGCTGGGGTCAGCCTTCTTCCTTCGGCGACCGCCGACGCCGGTTCGCGACGGTGACCTCGGTGAAGCTCTCGTACATCTCCTCCAGGGCGTCGCGCTGCGCGCGGGTCAGATCCGGGTCCCGACGGATCGCCGTGACCACCTCCGACTGCCCTTCCGGGTCCGACTTCCGCGTCGACGCCGCGAGCGCGTCGGCCGACAGGTGCAACTGATCGGCGATGGCGTCGAGCACGCGATCGCTGGGTTCGCGAAGGTTCCGCTCGATCTGCGATAGATACGGGTTCGAGATCCCGACCATCTCGGCGAGTTTGCGCATCGGCATCGCGGTCATCTCGCGCTGCGTCCTGATGAGCTCACCGAGCGACAGCGGCTGGAAGTCCCCATCCTTCATGCACTGATCGTAGCCAGGCACACCCGCCGAGACTCGCCCGCACCGAAGACTCCGGGCCGACTACGCGCCGTCGATCCCGAGGTCGACCAGCAATTCATCGGCAATGCGCTCCAGATCCGCACGGATCGTCGCGACGTCGGCGTCCGGCGGCACCAGGACGTCCAACTGCGCCTCGAAGAGCATCCCGCCGGCCATCGGAGCGTCGCGCGTGCCGGTGATCATCTTCTCGATGGTGACCCCGCTCGCGCTGAGCGCGGCGGACAACTCGTGCACGATGCCCGGGCGATCGTTGCCCAGCACTCCGATGGTGAGCGACGACCAGTCGCCTGCGCGCGCCACCGAAGCGCCCGCCGAATGCACGACGACCTCGAGCAGGCCCTCGAGGTTCGTGACGGCGTCGATGAGCTCCCCGGAGCGGTCCTGCGGCACCGCCACCACGACGATGCCCGCGAATTTTCCGGCCAGCTGAGCGAGCTGACTCCGCTCCCAGTTGCCCCCGTTGGCCGACACCGCGTCGGACAACGCCGAGACCAAGCCCGGACGGTCGTCGCCAATCACCGACATCACCAGATTTCGCATGAGCGAAGGGTATCCCGACCGGCCGCAGGTTCGTACGAGTCTGCGAATCCTGGCCTCGCGCAACGCTTTTCATCGTTCGCCATTAATCATCAAGAAAGCGATTAATAACGGACGAGTGCATTTCCCCGCGACAGCGTGCAAAGCTTACTTACGAGTAGTGATAGATCTACTTGCGAGTAGGCGCACTCGTCACGGCAGCTCCCACACGAAGTCGATGAAACCCTTACGTGAGCAGCGCAGACGCCGCCACGTACCCGCTGAGTCAGATTCCTCACAGACGATAGTAATCCGCATTTGAATCACTTAAATTAAATTCACCAGATCGGATATCCGCACCGCCCACCGGATAGTCGAAGCCCTCTTCCGCCGACCTGAGAATCCACTTTATATACGACGAATAGTCGACTCATCTCGGCATTCCACAAGATAGGACGATGTGACCAACTCCCGCGACAACGACGCTCCCGCCGCTGCCCACCGACTGCATGTCACCGAGCTCCCGTCCCTCACCGGCCGGGAACTGGGTACGTCGAAGCGCATCCGCATCACCCAGGAGCAGGTCAATGCGTTCGCCGAAGCCACCGGCGACCACCAGTGGATCCACGTCGACCCCGAGCGCGCCAAGGACGGTCCGTTCGGCACCACCATCGCGCACGGCTACCTCACGCTGTCGCTAACCGTCCCGCTGTTCTGGGACCTGCTGGAAGTCGACGACGCCGCCCAGATCATCAACTACGGCCTCAACAAGGTGCGGTTCCCCGCACCCGTTCCGGTCGGGTCCGAGGTGAGCGCCTCCGCTCGAGTCCTCGCCGTGGACGACGTCGCCGGCGGATGGCAGCTCACCGTCGCACTGACGTTCAACGCAGAGGGCGTCGATCGACCGGTCTGCGTCGCCGAGATGATCATGCGCTACCTCCGCTGACGTCGCCCGACGCCGCCACGCACCCCTCCCTCGTACACAGACCAGCAGTTAGCAGGAAATGAAGAACTCACTCGTCACTCGTCTCAGCGCCGAGATCGATCCCGTCGGCTTCCTGGGTGCGACCGCCCGCGCGGTCGGCGCCTCCGCCAAGAACCCGCTCGGCGTCGCCCGCGCCACCGGTGAATTCGCTTCGCGGATGGGCAAGATCCCCGGCGCCGCCACCCGCGTGACGTTCGGCATCGGCGACGCGCCCCGGTGCCCGGAGTCGACCCGCGACCGCCGGTTCTCCGATGTCGCGTGGAGCGAGAATCCCGGCTACTACACGATCGCCGAGACCTACTTCGCCGCTCGCAGTTACGCCCTCGACCTCATCGAGGTCGGCGGCGACGACTCGACCGACACCGCCAAGGCCCGGGCCTTCGTCGAAATGATGTGGGACGCGATCTCGCCCTACAACTCGCCGTTCACGAACCCCAAGGTCCTCATCAAGGCCATCAACACCGGCGGCAAGTCGCTGGCCCGCGGCGCCCAGCACGCGCTGTCCGACGCCGCCACGCGCAACGGCAAGCCGCTGCGCGTCGACATGGACGCCTTCACCGTCGGTGAGAACATGGCCTGCACCCCCGGCCAGGTGGTGTACCGGAACGAACTGATGGAGCTCATCCAGTACGCCCCGCAGACCGAGGACGTGCACGCGGTGCCGATGCTCGCCAGCCCGCCGTGGATCAACAAGTACTACGTGATGGACCTGGCTCCGGACCGGAGCCTCATCGAGTGGGCCATCCGGCATGGACGCACGGTGTTCGCGATCTCGTACCGCAACCCCGACGCCGACATGAGCTCCGTGACCTTCGACGACTACCTCGAGCTCGGTATCCGATCGGCGCTCGAAGTGGTCCAGGAGATCACCGGCGCTCCGAAGGTCGACCTGACCGCCGTCTGCCTCGGTGGTGCGATGGCGGCGATCGCCGCGGGCACCGGAGACGACCGGATCGGCAACCTGACGTTGATCAACACGCTCCTGGACTACTCGAACACCGGTCAGCTCGGCTTGATGACCGACCCCGAGACCCTCGACAAGCTCGAGATCCTGATGTCCAAGCGCGGTTACCTGCCGGGATCGGCGATGGCCGACACCTTCGACATCCTGCGGGCCAACGACCTGATCTTCGACTACTGGGTGTCGCGCTGGATGCTCGGTGAGGAGCCGCCGGCCTTCGATCTGCTGACCTGGAACGAAGACGCCACCAACATGCCGGCCTCCATGCACATCCAGTACCTGCGCCAGCTGTACGGCGAGAACCTGCTGGCCAAGGGCGAGTTCACGATCTGCGGCGAGACCGTCGACCTGAGCAAGTTCTCCGGCGACGTCTACGTCGTCGGCGCCGTCAACGACCACGTGGTGCCGTGGACGTCGTCGTACACGGGCGCCCGACTGTTCGGCAGCGGGATCCGCTACGTGCAGTCGAACGGCGGCCACATCGCCGGAATCGTGAACCCGCCCAACAAGCGGAGCTGGACGGCGGCCGTCGGCGATCCGGAAGAACTCGAGCAGGCAGCCATGCCGGCCGACCCCGAAGCCTGGCGCGAGGCCGCGACCGTTCAGGAGAACTCCTGGTGGGAGGACTGGGTCCGCTGGAACACCCCGCGCGCCGGCGAGCGGCAGGCGCCGCCGACCATGGGCAGCAAGGCCAACCCGCCGCTGGAGGCCGCCCCCGGCTCGTACGTTCGGAGCTGAGAACCCCACCACACGAAACGGCGCGAGCCTCTCACCGGAGAGACTCGCGCCGTTTCTGGTCTGCAGCGGTTTCGATCCGCCTACTTCGGTGGCATCCGGATGCCGCCGTCGACGCGGATCACTTCAGCGTTCATGTACGAGTTGGTGATCAGCTCCTCCACCATGGAGGCCAGCTCGTCGGGCACGCCGAGACGCTTCGGGAACAGGACGCTCTCGCCCAGCTTGGCCTTGAAGGCCTCCGACTCGGGGCCCTCGCCGTAGATCGGGGTGTCGATGAGGCCCGGGGCGATGGTGTTCAGACGCACACCCACGGCCGACAGGTCGCGAGCGACCGGCAGGGTCATGCCGACGACGCCGCCCTTGGACGACGAGTAGGCGGCCTGGCCGATCTGGCCGTCGAACGCGGCGACCGAAGCGAGGTTCACGATCGCGCCGCGATCGTTGTCCGGGCCCGGCTCGTTCTTGCTCATCGCGGTGGCGGCCAGACGGGTCACGTCGAAGGTGCCGATCAGGTTGATCCCGATGACCTTCTTGTACAGGTCCAGATTGTGCGCCGACGCGAACTCGCCGTCGCGACCGATGGTGCGCTGCGCCCAGCCGACACCGGCCGAGTTGACGACGGCCTTCAGCGGGCCGAGCTCCACGGCCTTCTCGATAGCGGCGATGATCTGGTCGGTGTCGGTCACGTCGACCGTGACGAAGACGCCACCGATCTCCTTGGCCAGGGCTTCGCCCTCTTCGGCCTTGAGGTCGGCGATGACGACCTTGGCGCCCCGCGCGGCGAGACGACGAGCGGCGGCTGCACCGATGCCCGACGAACCGCCCGTGACGATTGCACTTGCTCCATTGATGTCCATGTTGCTGAGCATAACTGTGGGCTCAACCGCAGCGGACGATAGGCTCCGGATCATATTTGACGGTCCGCGTGTGGCGGGACACCTCGGCACCGGAGCGGGCATCGCGCACCACGCGCGTGTTGGACGTGGTGAAACCGGGTGAACCGCCGCTGGGCAGGCAGTTGTCGCCGGCCGGCAGCACCAGGCTCTCCGGACTGGTCGGGTTGGTGCGTTCCCCGGTGAACGACTCCACCTCGAACTGCTTGGTCCCCCACAGTCGCACGGTGATCGACGACGACGACCACGCCGTCTCGATCACGATGCCGTTCTTGGTGTTGTTCTTGAACTGCAGGTCGATCAGGCCCTCGAAGACCGTCGCCTCCCGCGCCTCGGGGTAGCGCGAGATGTAGTAGGCGTGCTCGGTGTGCGTCACGTCTTCCAGCCCCGCGAAATAGGCGGCGTTGTACAGCGTGGTGGCGAACTGCGAGATACCGCCGCCGACCGCCTTCGACGCGTGCCCGTTGTCGATGATCGTGGAGGTCACGTAGCCCTGCGCGGTACCGCGCGGGCCGGTGTGGCCGTTCAGCGAGAAGGTCTCGCCGGGCAGCACCACGGCGCCGTCCACTTCTTGCGCCACGAGACGGATGTTCTCGCCGGACGCGCCGCTGAAGCCGCCGGTGGTGAACTCGGCGACCACCTCGCGGACGCCGAGGCCCCGGGCTTTCGCAGTGGAGATCTTGGGGCGCAGCGTCTTGTAGGCCACCTCGGCGGTGCGGTCGGAGCCGACCGTGGCGGCGGCGAGCGCGGCGGCGGTGGCCGGTGCGTCGACCTTGGCGCCGTTGCGGGCGGGCACCACGCGCGGGGTGCCGCCGGAGATGCGGAACGACGCGCTGACCGGCGCGGACTCGGTCGCCTTGAGCGACGATCCGAGGGTGCCCTGGAGGCGACGTTGCGCGATCGACGGGACGAGCCCGCCCTTGCCGTCGGGAACGAAGGTCACCAGCGCACCGAGTTGGACGGGTGAGACCGTGATCGTCTCGCCCTCGCCGCGCAGCTTGATCGACGACGCCGTGACCTCGCGGGCCGGGCCGTCGAGGGTGGCCTGCACCGTCTCGGCCGACACCGTCGGATCGAACTGCTCCATGGCCAGCGAGATCCGCTCGCCGCTGAGCCACTCGCGCTTGAGCGTCTCCTGCGCCGCGTCGCGATCGATCCGCAGGCCCGCCGACGGCAGGTCCGCGACCGGCGTGGTGCCGTCGAAGTGCACCCCGCCCTCCACGGCGGCGCGTTCGAGGACCTCGCGCTGAGCGTCGAGCTCCTCGTTGAAGGCCGTCTCGTCGATGTGCACCACGGGCGCCACCTGGTGGGAGACGCCGAGCATGGCCAGGAAGCGATCCCACGGATTGCGCGGTTGCTCCAGCAGCCGTTCCAGCGTCGCGGCGGCGTCGAAACTCAGGCCCAGCGCGGCCGGATCGACGGTGGCCTGCCCGGAATCGGTGTGGACGACGATCGGCGCGGCCGCCGACACCGACAGCTTCTCGAGGACGGTACGAGCCTGATCCGGGGACAGGTCCCCCACCGCGAACTCGGCGATCTGCGCTCCGCGCGCAGTCCGGTCCCACGATCGGGCCACGTCGACGGCGAAGACGACGGCCACCAGGAGGACTGCGGCCAGCAGGCCGCGCAGCCACCAGGAGCGCGTCGAAGTATCGCGGCGCCGGTAGCGCCTATCAGGAGAAGAAGTCACAACAGCGTCGATCTTAGGCAAAAAATAAGACTCCGGCCGTACTGCCGGGTCGGGGGTCAGGCAGTACGGCCGGAGCTACCACGTATATAGCCGCGGGTCGGCGGAGCGTTACACGCGCGCGAGAAAGATTTTGAGAATCTTTATCGCCGCAGGTCAGCCCTCGATGATGGCGGTAACGCCCTGGCCGCCTGCCGCGCAGATGGACACCAGCGCACGCCCGCCGCCGTTCTCGGCGATCATCTTCGCGGCCTGCGCGACGATGCGTCCGCCGGTCGCCGCGAACGGGTGGCCGGCCGCGAGCGACGAGCCGCGCACGTTCAGCTTGCTGCGGTCGATGGCCCCCAGCGCCTTGTCCAGGCCCAGACGCTCGGTGCAGTACTCGTCGGACTCCCACGCGCTCAGGGTCGACAGGACCACCGAGGCGAAGGCCTCGTGGATCTCGTAGAAATCGAAGTCCTGCAGGGTGAGTCCGTTGCGCTCGAGCAGACGCGGGACCGCGTAGGTCGGCGCCATCAGGAGGCCGTCGGGGCCGTTGACGTAGTCGACGGCGGCGGTCTCGGTGTCGACCAGGTAGGCCTGCACCGGCAGGCTCTTGCGCTCGGCCCACTCGTCGCTGGCGAGCAGCACCGCGGAGGCGCCGTCGGTCAGCGGGGTGGAGTTGCCCGCGGTCATCGTCGCGTCGCCGAGCGAGACCCCGAAGACCGGCTTGAGCTTGGCGAGCTTCTCCACCGAGCTGTCGGCGCGGAGGTTCTCATCGCGGGTCAGGCCCAGGAACGGAGTGATGAGGTCGTCGAAGAAGCCTTCGTCGTACGCCTTGGCCATGTTCTGGTGGCTGGCGGCGGCGAGCGCATCCTGGTCGGCGCGCGCGATGCCGAACTCCTTGGCGGTGATCGCGGCGTGCTCGCCCATGGACAGGCCGGTGCGCGGCTCGCCGTTCTGCGGGATCTCGATGCCGAGCTTGGTGACCAGCGACAGCGCCGCCTTGAGACGGTCCGGGGTGGTGCGGGCCCGATTCACCTCGAGCATCTGGCGACGCATCTCCTCCGAGACGCCGATCGGAGCATCCGAGGTGGTGTCGGTACCGCCGCCGATGCCCACCTCGTAGCGGCCGCGCGCGATGCCGTCGGCTACCGCGTTGATGGCCTGCAGGCCGGTGCCGCAGGCCTGCTGGATGTCGAAGGCCGGGGTGTACGGCGAGAGCGAGGTGCCGAGCACGCACTCGCGCACCAGGTTGAAATCGCGCGAGTGCTTGAGCACGGCGCCGCCGGCCACCATGCCGAGCTGCTCGCCCTGCAGATTGAACCGGCTGATCAGGCCCTGGAGAGCAGCGGTGAACATCTCCTGGTTGCTAGCCTTGGCGTAGGCACGATCCTGCCGCGCGAACGGGATGCGGTTGCCGCCGAGGATGGCGACCGGGCGGTTCTGCTTGGTCTCCGGCTTGCGAGGGGTGTACGAGGCCACTGGCGTCTCCTGAACTCTACGATTCTGCGGTTACCTGTATTCTTACTATTGAGTAAGTTCGTTGTCGACCCCGGCACCTCACCCATATACGCAGAAGGAGCACTGTTATGGCAGGCAGCACCGATCTCTATTCGTCGTTCGTGAACTCGGGGCCGGGCGCCTTCCTGGCCAGCAAGGTGGGCCTCCCGCAGCCGCCTAAGCTGCGCCGTTACTCTCCCTCGCAGCCGCCGCTCGGCGGCCCGGTGCTGCTCGGCGGCGTCGGACGTCTGGTGGAGCCGGTGCGGGAACTGCTGAGCGCCGGCGACGACTACGACATCGTGGTGAACAACACGTCCGGCCGCAGCGCCGACAAGCTCGGTGCCGCCGTCTTCGACGCGACCGGTATCGCCGACGCCGCGTCGCTGCAGCAGCTCTTCGAGTTCTTCACCCCGGTCATGCGCTCGCTCGGCAACTCCGCGCGCGTCGTCGTGCTGGGCACCACCCCGGAGCTCGCCGCGTCGCCCGACGAGCAGGTCGCCCAGCGCGCGCTGGAGGGCTTCACCCGCTCGGTCGCCAAGGAACTGCGCGACGGCGCCACCGCCCAGCTGGTCTACGTCCACCCGAAGGCCAAGGCCGGCGCCGGCGCGCTGGAGTCCACCCTGCGCTTCCTGCTGTCGGGCAAGTCGGCCTACGTCGACGCCCAGGTGATCCGCGTCGGCGCCGGCACCGCCGCCGAGGTGGCCGACTGGGACAAGCCGCTGGCCGGCAAGGTCGCCCTGGTCACCGGTGCCGCCCGCGGCATCGGCGCCACCATCGCCGAGGTCCTGGCCCGCGACGGCGCCCACGTGATCGCCGCCGACATCCCGGCCGCCGGTGAAGCGCTCAGCGAGACCGCGAACAGGGTCGGCGGCACCGCGCTGCCCCTCGACGTGACCGCCGAGGATGCGGGCGCCAAGATCGCCGAGCACGTCCTGACCCGCCACGACGGCCTGGACATCATCGTCAACAACGCCGGCATCACCCGCGACAAGCTGCTCGCCAACATGGACGAGGGCCGCTGGAACTCGGTGATCGGCGTCAACCTCATCGCACCGCAGACCCTGGTCAACGAGCTGGTGGCCCGCAAGGCCCTGCGTTCGGGCGGCGCCGTGATCGACGTCTCGTCGATCGCCGGTATCGCGGGCAACCGCGGCCAGACCAACTACGGCGCTTCCAAGGCCGGCATCATCGGCGTGGTCAACGCCTACGCCCCGGTCCTGGCCAAGAGCGGCATCACCATCAACGCCGTCGCCCCGGGCTTCATCGAGACCGCGATGACCGCGGCCATCCCGCTGGCCACCCGCGAGGTGGGGCGTCGCATGAACGCCATGCAGCAGGGCGGTCAGACCGTCGACGTGGCCGAGACCGTCGCCTACTTCGCGAACCCGGCGAGCAACGAGGTCACCGGCAACGTCGTGCGCGTCTGCGGCCAGAGCCTGCTGGGTGCGTGATGAGTAGAACCGTCACTCTGTCTGCGATGCCGACGGCGGCGACGCAGTACCCGAAGGCGGTCGGCGCCATGCTGCCCGTCTTCGGCAAGCCCAGCCGCGTCGCCCCCGACGCCTCCGTGCCGGAGACCGTCCTGCGCGTGGAGAACCTGCGGGTGGACCGCGACCGACTGCTGGACTACTGCCACACCACCGGCACCCAGTGCGGCGCGCCCCTGCCGCTGACCTACCTGTTCGTGCTGCAGTTCCCGCTGGCCATGGAGCTGATGGTTGCGGGCGGTTTCCCCTTCGCGGCGGTTGGCTCCGTGCACGCGGAGAACCGGATCGAGCGCCTGCGCCAGATCGGCGTCGACGAGCCGTTGACCATCGAGACGCACGCGGAGAACCTGCGCGAGCATCGCAAGGGTCTGCTCATCGACGTGATCTCGAAGTTCTTCGTGGGCCGCGAACTGGTGGCGGTGCAGACCGGCACGTTCCTCAAGCAGCAGCGCACCAGCCTCTCGGACACCCCGCGGGGCCCGGCGCCCAAGGACACCACTCCGCCGCCGCCGGATCGCGTGGTCGCGGTGGATCTGTCGCTGATCCGCAAGTACGCGGCCGCCTCCGGTGACCGCAATCCGATCCACATGGCCGACCTGTCGGCCAAGCTGTTCGGGTTCCCCAAGGCCATTGCCCACGGCATGTGGAGTGCGGCCGCCGCGATCGCCAACGTCGAGGCGCAGCTCCCCGACGCGGTGGTCTACCAGGTGCGGTTCGGCAAGCCGATCCTGCTGCCGGCCAAGGTGAACCTGTACACCGCGAAGTCCGACGACGGCTACACGGTGTCGATCCTCAACCGACGCAAGGGCTACCCGCACCTCACGGGCACCCTCACCCCGTCGGCGTAGAGCACGACCACACGGACCCGACGTCCGGGCGCCCACGAGCGCCTGGATGTCGGGTCCGTTCTCGTCTGCCGCGGCACCCGCCCCGCCCGCATAGGCGACACTCGGCACCAAAGGCGGCAGCCGCCACCAGAGGAGGCAGCCGGGGCAGCCGCCTGCGGTGCGGACTGCCGCCAACGGGGGGAACTGCCGCCGTTACGCCGGAGGCTCGGTGCCGACGCCCTTCAGGCCGCGCCAGGTGATGCCCAGCAGCAGATCGGTGGCCGCGTCGATGGAGACGTCGCCCTCGGAGACCCGGTCGGCCACCGCCTCGGCCGCACCCACCAGCGCGACCGCGGTGAGCTCGAAGTCGGTGTCCGACGCCCCCTCGACGGTGGTGCCCTGGCGGATCAGCGCGGTGATCATCTCGGTGATCTCCGCGCGCGCCTTGGTGACGACGTCGGAGAAGCCGGCGCTGCCGCTGGCGACCCGGTAGATCACCCGCCACGACTGCGCGTTCTCGTGCACGTACCGCAGGAACTCGCGCACCAGGATGCGCGCCTGGTCCCGCTGGCGCAGGGTCGGATCGAATCCGGCGCTCATCACGTCGATGAAGCGTCCGGACTCGCGCGTGATGCACGCGGAGAACAGTTCGTCCTTGGAGCCGTAGTAGAGGTACAGCATGGGCTTGGAGATCTGCGCCCGCGCGGCGATCGCGTCCATCGACGTGTCGGAGTAGCCGCTCTCGGCGAACTCGGCGATCGCCGCGTCGAGCATCTGCTGCTCTCGCACAGCGCGAGGCAATCGCTTGGTTCCGGCCATGAGCCTCAAATTACCATCGAGTAAGTTCCGCGTGCAGGCGCCTCAGCACCTCAGCACTCCCTTGGCCCGCAGAATCCGCACCACCGAGTCGTCGATCCGACTCCGGTTCAGCTTTCCGTCGGCGACGGCCTGCTCCAACGTGTTGAGCACCTTCGGCACCTGGGCGGTGGTGAGCCACAGCCCGATGTCCGAGCCCGCCTGGAAGGCCCGCAGCACCGCTTGGTCGATCGAGTACTTGTCGGTGATCGCCTTCATCCCGGACAGATCGTCGGAGAAGATCACGCCGTCGAACGCCGGACCGTCGTAGCCCTTGCCGGTCCGGAGCATGCCGATCGCGCGGGGACTGATGCTGGCCGGCGTGTCCGACGCCGTGAGACCCGGCACGATCAAGTGGCCCACCATCACCCCGGCGGTCCCCGGATCGCGCAGCAGCGTGCGATACGGGGCGAGATCGGTGTTCTGCATCTGCGCGAGCGGCGGCGTCCGGACGGCGCCGACGTGCGAATCGCCCGAACCGCTGCCGTGTCCGGGGAAGTGCTTGTAGACCGGCATGATCCCGGCGTCGGCAAGCCCCTGCGCGAAGGCGCCCGCGTACTCGGTCACCACTGCCGGGTCGTTCGAGTACGACCGGTCGCCGATGACGTCGTCGTCGTCTTCGTCGGAGACGTCGAGCACGGGCGCGAAGTCGACGGTGATGCCGAGCTTCGCCATCTTCTGCCCGGCCGCCTTCGACTGGGCGCGCACCTGCGCGGGCGTCGCACCGCTCGCGCGCACCGACCGCGCCGACGGCAGATCGACGCCGACCGACTTGAGCCGCGAGACCCGGCCACCCTCCTGATCGACGGTGACCATCAGCGGAACGTCCTGCGCCTTCGACAGTTTCGCCGCCGCGCCGTCGGTCAGGATCGACATGTCGGTCCAGCTGCCGACGAAGATGCCGCCGATCTGCTCCGCGTCGACCACGGCCTTGGCGTCGGCGGCGCCGGTGACGCCCACGACGAGGCGCTGCGCCAGCTTCTGCCGGAGCGTGAGTTCGGCCAGCTCCGCACTGCCGCACCGCGCGGGTGCGGGCGCCGCCGCGGACGACGACGACACGGCCATCGACGCCGCCGAGGAGCCGGCCGACGAGGCAGCGATCTCCGCGGTGCCGTCCGTGGATCCACATCCGGCCAGCAGAGCGAGGCCGGTCACCAGGGCGATCGGACGAAAGACTTTCCGCATGACCGAATGGTAACTTGGAGCCCATGGTGCGAGACCGACTGATTTACGGAGCCGTGGCTGCCGCCGCCGGCGCGATCGTCGGTGTGGGCGCGGTCTTTCTCAGCGGCACGCTCGCGGCCGAGAACTCCCCCTCCACCGATCTGAACAGTTTCAATGCGAACGACGGCTTCCTGCAGGGCTCGGTCCAGTACGGCACGCGCGGCGGAGCCGACGACACCCAGTGAGTGCGGTCGCCGGCTGACCCGCCGGGACATCGCCCTCGTCACCGTCGCCGCACTTCTCTTCTCCTTCTGGCAGGCCCCCGGCCGCATCGCGCCGGACACCAAGCTCGATCTGACCGCCGATCCGGTCGGCTTCCTGCTGCGCGCCGCGCACCTGTGGTCGCCCGAGGCCCCGATGGGCCAGATCCAGAATCAGGCGTACGGCTACTTCTTCCCGCACGGTTTGTTCTTCGCCGTCGGCGATCTCGCGGGCCTGCCCGGCTGGGTCACCCAGCGGCTGTGGTGGGCGCTGCTGCTGACCGTCGGCTTCGTGGGTCTGGTCCGCCTGGCCGAAGCGCTGCGCATCGGCTCGTTCGGGTCGCGCCTGCTGGCGGGGGCGATCTTCGCGACGTCGCCGCGCGTGCTGACCACCCTCGGCTCCATCTCGTCGGAGACGCTGCCGCTGATGCTGGCGCCGTGGGTGCTGGTGCCGATGGTGCGGGCGCTCGACGCCGCGGCCGGCGATCCGCGACCGCTGTGGCAGGCGGCGCTGCGCTCGGCGGCCGCCGTGGCGCTGATGGGGGCGGTGAACGCGGTGGCCACCGCCGCGGCCGTCGGGGTGGCCGCGCTCTGGTGGGCGGCCAGCCTGATCCTCGCCCGCGGCGCCGACCTGCGCCGCCGACTCACCTTCGGCGCGTGGTGGGCGTTGGGCCTGGCGCTGGCCTGCCTCTGGTGGCTGGTCCCCCTGCTGCTGCTCTCCCGGCTGTCCCCGCCGTTCCTCGACTTCATCGAATCGGCGCGCGCCACCACCGAGTGGTCGTCGCTCACCGAGGTGCTGCGCGGCACCAGTTCGTGGACGCCGTTCGTCTCCGGGGAACGCGCGGCGGGCGCGGTCCTGGTCTCCGAACCGGCCGCGGTGCTGGCCACCGGTGTGCTGGCCGCCGCCGGCCTGGCCGGGCTGGCGATGGCGCGCCTGCCGCGGCGCCGCACCCTGATCGCGCTCCTGGTGGTCGGGCTGCTGATCATGTGCCTCGGCTACCCCGCCGCGCTCGGCTCGCCGCTCGCCGAGCAGTACCGCGACTTCCTCGACGGCGCCGGCGCCCCGCTCCGCAACCTGCACAAATTCGACGCCTTCCTCCGCATCCCGCTGACGCTGGGCGTCGCGCATCTGCTGGCCCGGGTGCGCGTCCCGGTCGACGCGGCGTCGTGGCGCACGGTGAACAAGTCGGTCCGCGGCGAACGCGGCCTGGCCGCGGCCCTGGTGGTGCTGGTGGCCGCGATCAGCACCGGCACGCTCACCTGGACCGGCGGCATGGCCCCGCCCGGCAGCTATCGCGCCATCCCCGACTACTGGCAGCAGACCGCCGACTGGCTCGCGGCGCAGGAGTCCACCGCGGCCCCCACCCGCGCACTGGTGGTGCCGGGCGCACCGTTCGCCGACCAGCTGTGGGGTCTCACCCGCGACGAACCGCTGCAAGCCATGGCCCGGACGCCGTGGGCGGTCCGGGACGCGATCCCGCTGACCCCGCCCGGCGCCATCCGCGCCCTCGACTCGGTCCAGCGCGAGCTCGCGGCCGGCCGCGGCGGCCCGGGTCTGGCCCCCACGCTCGCGGCGCAGGGCGTCGGCTTCGTGGTACTGCGCGCCGATCTGGAGCCGGCCACCTCGCGCTCGGCCCGCCCCCTGCTGGTGGCGCAGGCGCTGCGCGCGTCGCCCGGGTTCACGCCCGTCGCCGAGTTCGGCC
The DNA here is from genome assembly GCF_039542465.1 of Gordonia alkaliphila. NCBI lineage: Bacteria > Bacillati > Actinomycetota > Actinomycetes > Mycobacteriales > Gordoniaceae > Gordonia > Gordonia alkaliphila. The sequence goes on from NZ_BAABIE010000010.1 coordinate 27,983, forward strand.
CGCTCGTCGCACCGCCGGTCGCCGACGGCTTCGTCGTCGACAACGGTCTGCGCCCGGAACTGCCCGCGGTGACGATCTACCGGGTCGACGGCGCCACCGGCACCGGACCGTCGCTGACATCGCTGGCCGATCTGCCGCGGGTGGTCGGCGGCCCGGAAGCGCTGCTGGCGATCAACACCGCCCGCGCTCGCGCCGGACTGGGGCCGCTCGGACCGTCGCTGCTGGCCGCCGACGCCCGCCGCGCCGGGCTCGACGAGGGCCCCGGGCTGATCATCACCGACTCCCCCGCGCTGCGCGAGATCGACTTCGGTCGGGTCGACGATCATGCGTCCGCGCTGCGCTCCCCGGACGATCGACGGCTCACCAAGAACGCCGTCGCCGACTACCCGGTGGACGGGCAGGATCCGGTGGTCGCGCAGTGGCTGCTCGACGGCGAGCCCGGCCGGGTCCGGGTGAGCAGCAGCGGCTCGGCCGCCGACGCCACCCAGCCCGGCCAGACCGCGCCCGCCGCCGGGGCCGCGGCCGCCTTCGACGGAGACCCGACCACCGCCTGGGTCAGCCGCGGCCTGGAATCGGCCGTCGGGCAGTGGCTGCGACTCGACTTCGCCGAGCCGAAGGAGAATCTGGCCGTCACCGTCACCACCGCGCAGGCCATCGGCCCGAACGTGACGTCGATCCTGGTGAGCACCGACGGCGGCAGCGCGGTGGCACACGATGTGGAGCCCGGCGTCCCCACCCGCGTCGTGCTGCCGACCGGACCCACCGGGCACGTGCAGATCCGGGCCATCGCCACCGAGAACCGGGGCGGCAACCAGTTCGCGCTGGCCGACGTGGCCCTCGCCGATGCCGCAACCGGCGCGCCGATCAGCGTACGACGGCAGGTGCTGCTTCCCGAGGTCGACGGCCCGGTCCGCCAGTGGGTACTCGGCGCCGAGCTCGGCGGCCGCGACCAGTGCGTCACCGATGACGCCGGGCGCGTGCGCTGCGCCGGAGCGCTCGGCCTGGACCCCGAAGAGCCGGGCGTGTTCACCCGGACGCTGTCGGTGCCGCAGGCCGCCGCGGTGGAGCCGACGGTGTGGCTGCGGCCGCTGCCGGGCAGCGCCCTGAACCAGTTGCTCGCCGAGCCCGGCCGGATGACGGCGGAGGGCCCGTCGGCGGTAACCGATGTGCGGGGCAGCGCCACCGCCGCCGTCGACGGCGACCCGCAGACCACCTGGATCGCGCCGGAACCGACCGACCGCGCATCCCGGTATCCCACGCTGACCGTGCGCCTGCCCGCCCCCGCCGAGGTGACCGGCCTGCGCCTCACCGCGCCCGCCGATTACCCGGCGCGGCCCACCAGGGTGCGCGTGGACCTCGGCGACGGCGGCTCCGAACGCACGGTCGGCGCCGACGGCGTGCTCGCGCTGCCGCCCACCCGCACCGACACGGTGACGATCACCGTGCTGCGCACCGAGGACCTCCTCGACACCAACAGCCTCGGCTTCACCACGCGCGCCCCCGTCGGGATCAGCGAGGTGGAGGTCCTCGGCGCACCGCCGCAGGCGGCGGCCGACCCGCAGCGCCCGGTGCACATCGCGTGCGACAGCGACCCGTCCGGACCGTACGGCCTGGGCCTGACCGCCGCCGGCCGACTGATCCGCCTGCAGGTGTCGACCACCGCGGGTGCACTGCGCACCGGACAGCCGGTCCGCGCGACGCCGTGCCCCGGGCCGCCGCTGGACCTGGGTGCCGGGCGGGTGGAGGTGGCGGTGAACCCGGGTCGCGCCTTCACCGTCGACACCGTGCTCCTCGACGCCGCCCCGAGCCCCACCGCGGGCGACACCGCGAGCGACACCGTCGAACCCGCGGTGACCGAGTGGACCGCCACCCGTCGGACGCTCACCGTTCCGGCGGCCGATCGTGACCGGGTCCTGTCGGTGCCGGAGAGCACCAATCCGGGCTGGCACGCGCGGATCGACGGCGTCGAACTCGCGCCGGTGGTGGTCGACGGCTGGCAGCAGGGCTGGGTGGTGCCCGCCGGGCTGGGCGGCACCGCGGTGCTGACCTTCGACCTCGACGGCGCCTACCGCTGGTCACTGGGCGTGGGCTTGGCCCTGGTCGCGGTGCTGTTCGTGGCCGCCTTCTGGCCGCGCCGCCGCCCCGAATCCGACCCGTCGACACCGCGGGCCGGTCCCGCCGATCTCGGTACCGTCGGCGTCGTCGGCGGTGCCGTCGCGGGCCTCGGAGCGGCCTGGCTGCTCGGCGGCTGGTGGGGACTGGGTATCGGCGTGCTCGCCGGCGCGGTGACCACCCGCCTCTCCCGCAGTGCACGCGTATGGACCGTGTTCGGCGCGATGTCGGTGGCCGTCGTCGCCCTGGCGGCCGGGCCGTGGCACTCCGGGCTGCCGTACACCGGGCACGACGCCGCGCCGCAGGCCGCAGCGCTGGCGGCACTCGCCGTCCTCGTCGCCGGTGCCCTGATCGACTGCAGAGAACGGCCCGGCAGGGCAGAATACGACGCACCGAACCACCACGAGGGGAACACGTGATCTCGCGAGCCACCACCGCTGTCGTCGCCGGATGCGCGGCCGCAGCCGTCGCCGCCACCCTGTCCGCCGCACCGGCGAACGCCGCACCGCAGGGTCGTGTGGACCCGGGCATCGGCTTCTTCTCGGTCAATCACGGCGTCGGCTGCTCGTACAGCATGACGGTGCCGGTCAACGCGTCCGGCCTGGTGAGCTTCTACGACTGGAAGGGCCGCGGCTACCCGCCGCTGCTGATCGGCCGCGCCATGGCCTCCGGCGGCAACGCCGCGGTCACCTGGTGGCCAAAGCGGCAGGGTCTGCGCAACGTCTACGCGGTGCAGAACGGCAAGAAGTCGCCGATCACCAAGGTGCGCGTCACGCAGGGATACGGGAGCGGCGGTCTGTGCTTCGCGTTTCCGTGACGCGCAGTGCACGACGTCGTTCCCACGCGGCCAACGCACGACGACACGGATTCTCGATGAACGCGTAACTGGCCGCCGACACCCCGATGGTCAGCACCACGGTCAGCACCCAGACCCCCGCGAAGTGGCCGTCGAACGCGGTGATGCCGAACAGCCCGAACACGCAGGTCAGCACGGCCAGGTGCCAGATGAAGATGGCGTACGACCACCGGCCCAGGGCGGCCATCGGTCCCGAGTCGAGGAAGCGGAACGGCCCGGGCGAGCACACCAGCGGCGCCAGGATCGCGTACGCGGCGATCGCGCCGAACACGATCTTGCCCACGTACTGCCCGTTGGCGAGGTCGCCGAGACCCACCGGACCGGCCAGCGGCGTGCAGGCCAGGCCGTAGGCGACGACGGCCACCGCCAGCATCAGCGGCCGATTCCCCGACACCGCCAGCGCGCGGCGGGCCGATCGCGACGGACGTGGCTCGGCGTCGACGATCGCGGTCAGCTCCGCCAGGATCAGTCCGGCCAGGAACCACGGCAGGTGCCCGAACACCCAGTTCTTGCCCTCCACTCCGGGCGGCAGGGGCAGCGCGGTGACCACCCACGCCCACCCGAGACTGAGTACGCCGACCGCGAGGAGCAGCGGAATCCGCAGCCGCGCCCGCGGCCCGCGCAGCGCGATCAACGCATAACCGATCACCGGAAGCAGCAGGTAGAACGCCACTTCCACGGACAGGCTCCACATCTGAGTGAGACCCGGCGCCAGCGTCCACGGCACGAAGACCTGGGTCAGCGTGAGGTTGGCCAGCCAGCTCTCGATCGACGCGCCGCGCGCCTGCGGTAGCAGCGTGAAGACCGCGACCACGGCCACGGTGTAGGCCGGCCAGATCCGCACGAAGCGGTGCCGCAGGTAGCGCGCCGGTCCCGGCTCGCGCAGCTCCGGGTGGCGGGCCGCGGCGGCGTAGGGCCGCCACAGCAGGAACCCGGACAGCGCGAAGAACAGCGCGACCGCCAGATCGAGCCGCCCGAGGATCGGGCCGAGCACCGGCCACTCGATGGCGCGCGTCTGAAAGGCCACGTGGGTGGTGAGCACCCCCAGCGCCGCCAGCGCGCGCATTCCTTCCAGCTGGGGAAAGAAGCGCCGCTGCGGCGGGTCGGCGATGGTCGTCATGATTGCCGCCAGGGTACCGGCGGCGACGGCGCCCGGCAGTAGGCTCGGCACATGCCCGATCAGCACCCGCGACTGTCCCCGCGCGACCTGCTCGGCCCCGGCGCACTGTTCCTGGGCGCCCTCCTGATCGCGGTGGCGATCGCGATCGGACCACTCGTCGGGGCGGACCTGAAGAAGGTGCCCCTCGACCTGGACCTCACCTCGGTGTCCGACGGCTCCGCCGCCACCCGCGTCCTCGACCGCTGCTCACTGGAGGCGCCGCGCGCCGCGGTGGTCGGCGGCACGGTCAACCAGCAGCGCAGAATCGTCACCGTCCAGCCGTCCGACGCCCGGGTGGTGACCCTGCAGGCCGGGACCGCCCTGGGTCTCGTCGGCGACGCCGCCGACCACTGCGGCGAGCCGACGCTGGCCGCGGTGATCGACCGGACCACCCTGGACCGGACCACCGCCGCCCCGACCGGCAGCTCCCAGGTGCAGTACGACGACGAGCGCGCCGCCCTCGCCGTCGACGACCGCCGCGGCTACACCTACGTGCTGCCGTTCGGCTTCGATCCAGTCGGCGCCCAGTACTTCGACCCGATCACCCGGCAGACGCTGCCCATGGCGGCCGCGGGCAGCGAGACCATGGGCGGGCGCGCGGTGACCCGCTTCGTGGTCGACGTCCCGGACACCGATCTCGCGGTGGCGCAACAGGATCCGCGCGCGGTCCTGGAGAAGCCCGCCTCCTGGTTCGGCGCCTTCCCGAACACCGCCCCGAACGAACGGCTGACGGCGACCCTGCACCACCGCGCCACCCGGGACCTCTTCGTCGACACGGAGACCGGCGTGATCGTCAGCGAACGCGCCGTCATCACCGAGGAGTACCGGTTCGCACCCGACGTGCGTGCCCGCAACGCCGCGCTCGAGGAGTTCGCGTTGACCAACCTGACCACCACGCTGTCGTCGGATCACCAGACCCTCCGCGACGCCGCCGCCTACGCCTCGAGCCGCGCGTGGCCGGTGACCGTCACCACGCGGGTGGTTCCGATCGTCGCCGGCGGCCTCGGCGTCGCGGCGCTGATCACCGGTGTGTGGTGGATGCGTCGTCGCCCTGCCGCAGCACCAGCTGCAGACTGAGCACGGACGCCGTCGCGCACACCGCGGCCAGCACGGCCAGGCCGGTCACCGATCGCGCGACGGTGGCGATCAACACCACTTCCACCACCAGCACGGCCGCCACCGGCAGTCCGCCGCGCATCCGGTCGCGGGCGATCACCGCCAACAGCAGCAGCTGCAGCACGGCCAGCGCCGAGCCGGTGTACGCGAAGAGCCACAGCAGTCCGGCCACCGGCCGATAGTCGGCCGAGACCACGAGCGGCACCAGCGGACCGGCGAACGCCGCCGCGAGCGTCACCACCGCGCCGATCACCAGCAGCACCCGGGTGGCCGAGCGCAGCGCGGCCGTCGACCGCACCGGGTCGGCCAGCCGCGGATAGAACACCACACCCACCGCCTGCGGCAGCCAGAACGCCGCCTTGGTCGCCACCGCGCCGAGCGCGTACAGCCCGGCGTCGTGCGCGCTGAGCACACTGCGCGACAGCAGCAGATCCACCGATACCGCGACGATGATGATGAGCTGCACCCCCGACGCCCGCAGCACCATCGACGCCGGCACCGCGGCGTGCCCGACTGATGGATTCCCGACTGCAGGATTCCCGACTGCCGGATCCGTGAGGACGGCGACGACGGCCACCGCGACGGCCGCCACGATCGTGCCCAGCGTGCCCGCGGCCAGTGCCCAGGTGGCGCCGCCGCCCCCCACCACGGCGATGATCACCGGCACGCTGCGCAGCACTCCGACGACGGCGAGTACCCCGCCGAGCAGCCCGAAGCGGCCCGTCCCCTGCAGAAAGCCCTGCCCACCGGCGATCACGGCGAGCGGAGCGGCCCCGGCCAGTGCCGCGAAGGCCGGTCCGGCGTCGGTGTCGGCGAGCGCCATCATCGCGAAGGCGCCGCCCACCGAGGCGACGGCGACCACCGCGGCCACCACCGCGATCAGCCGCCACAGCATCGCGGTGCTGCTGCCGCGCACCACCTCCCGGGCCACCACGGTCTGCAGGGCGAGGGCGGGCACCGCGAACACCAGCATGGCCGCGAGCAGCACCGCGAACTCGCCGTAGGCGGCCGGACCCAGCAACCGACCGGCGGGAAGCTGCACCAGATAGGCGAGCAGATTGGCCACCAGCGATCCGGCGGTCACGGTCCCCAGCGAGCGGACCGCCGACTTCGGCACGCCGCCGTCGCCCCCTCGGCCTCTCGCGCGCGTCACCACGGGACCAAACTACCCCGCAGGTCGCGGGCGGCAGGCAAGCGCGCGACCGCTGCGCGTATAGACTGCTAGTGCCTCGAATGGAGGCTGAGCAGTACCCGGAACTGATAGACAAGCAGGCAGCCGACTCGATGTACGACACCGAACCCCTCCCCGAGCCCGACAATGCCGAACCCGGCTCCCGGATCGATCCGGTACTCGCGCGGAGCTGGCTCCTCGTCAACGGCGCGCAGGCGGAACGGTTCGAAGCGGCGTCCCGATCCCGCGCCGACATCGTGATCCTCGACATCGAGGACGCGGTGGCGCCCAAGGACAAGGACGCGGCCCGCGACAACGTGGTCCGGTGGATGAACGACGGCCACTCGGATTGGGTGCGGATCAACGGCTTCGGCACCCCCTGGTGGGCGGCCGACATCGACGCCCTCGCCAAGACCTCGGTCGGCGGCATCATGCTGGCGATGGTCGAGTCGGTGGACCACATCACCGAGACCGCGCGACGACTCCCGAACGTGCCGATCGTGGCGCTGGTGGAGACCGCCCGCGGCCTGGAACGCATCACCGAGATCGCCGCCACCAAGGGCACCTTCCGGCTGGCCTTCGGCATCGGCGACTTCCGCCGCGACACCGGCTTCGGCGAGCACCCGATGACCCTCGCCTACGCCCGCTCGCGGTTCACCATCGCGGCCAAGGCGTCGAACCTGCCGTCGGCGATCGACGGCCCCACCGTCGGCTCCACCGGCCTCAAGCTCAGCGAAGCCACCGCCGTGAGCAGCGAGTTCGGGATGACCGGCAAGATCTGCCTCACCCCCGACCAGTGCCCGGCCGTCAACGAGGGTCTGTCGCCGTCGCAGGATGAGATCAGTTGGGCCCGTGAGTTCTTCGCCGAGTTCGAGGCCGCCGGCGGCGAGATCCGCAACGGTTCCGATCTGCCGCGCATCTCGCGGGCCACCAAGATCCTGGACCTGGCGCGCGCCTACCAGATCGTGCCGAGCGACTTCACCGACGCCGACCACCGGCCGCCGCCCACCGATACCTTCCACTACTGAAGAGCGCACCGGTGAGTGACCGCAGTGGTTCTGCTGCACTCCCGGTCCGCCCGGCACTTCCCGCCGCTGTCACCAGCCTGATCCTCACCGGCGCGATCTGCGCGCCACTGTTCGGCGGCTACCTGCTGCACCGCGATGCGGTGGCCGTTCCGCGCACCCCGCTGACCGCGGCCGCCTTGGGGATCGACGGCGCACCGCCGCGCGCGGTACCCCAGGACGGTGTTCTCGCCGTGGCCTCACAGGTCGTCGACGGCGGCTTCCTCGTCGCCGCGGTGATCGCCCTCGCCCTGTTCGCGGCGGGCCTGGGCGCCGGTCTGCTGGCGCAGCGACTGCTGCCGTGGGCGGGCACCGCCGGTGCGGTGGCGGCGACCGGGGTCGCGATCTGGAATCCCTTTGTGGCCGAACGCCTTCTGCAGGGCCACTGGAGCCTGCTGACCGGCTACGCCGCGCTCCCCTGGATCGTCCTCGCGGTCCAGGAGCTCTTGCGCCCTGCCCGCTGGGCCGTCCTCGCCGGGCTCCTCGCGGTCGCCGGGTTCACGCCGACAGGCTCGCTCCTCGGCCTCGTCGTCGCGGCGGTCGCGCTCGCCGCCACCGCACTGGCCCGCCGCCCACTCGCCTGGCTCGGGCTACTCGGCCTCTGGCTGGTCACCGCCCTGCCGTGGCTGGTGGCCAGCACCTACAGCACCGGCGCGACCGATCCGGTCGACGGCGCCGCCGCCTTCGCCGCGCGCGCCGAACCCCTGCTCGGCACCCTCGGCTCGGTGCTCGGGCTCGGCGGCATCTGGAACGCCGACGCCGTCCCGGTCAGTCGGACGTCCGGGTGGGCCGCGGTGGCCACCGTCGCCCTGCTGGTCGTGGTGATCATCGGCGGCGTGGAGCTCTGGCGCCGGCGCCGCGCACTACCGCGCACGGTGCTCGCACTCGGGCTGCTCGCCGTCGCGGTGGCGGTGCTGACCGCCTGTGCCGCAACGGGTCCCGGCCTCGCGGTGGTCGACGTCCTGCTCGCCCACGTGCCGGGCGCGGGCCTGCTCCGCGACACCCAGAAGTTCCTCGCGCTCGCCATACCGTTCTACGCGCTGGCGGCCGCGGCGGCGGTCGGGGCCCTGCGCCGCTGGGTGCCGGCCGGTGTCGCCGTGGCCGGCGTCGCCTTGCTCGTGATCGCGCCCCTGCCCGACCTCGCGTGGGGCGTCGGCGGTGAGCTCGCCCCCGTCGAGTACCCGGACGACTACGCGCGCGTGACGGCGCTGATCGGCGACGACCACCGCGCGGTACTGCTGGTCCCGACGTCGCCGATGCGTGACTTCGCGTGGAACAACGCACCGTCGCTGACCCCGCTGCCCCGCATGCTCGACGCCCCCGTCCTCGTCGACGACACCCTGCTGGTCGACGGCATCGCGGTGGACGCCGCACCGCGCTCCGCGCCCGGCCGGCCCGAGGACCTGGTCGGCGTCGGGTGGATCGTGCGCGAGACGCCGCCGCACGCGGAGTTCGCGCCCCCGCCCGGCGCGCAGCTCGCCTTCGCCGGGGAGCACCTGACCGCGTACCGGCTGCCCGATGCCGTGCCCTTCCGTGCGCCGAGCACCACGGCGTGGGTGCTGGCCGGTCTGGCCCACACCGTCTGGTTCCTGTGCCTGGTCGCGGGACTGCTCAGTGCGCTCGGTGCTCGCGCACGGCGGCGGCCAGCACGGTCGTGACGCCGTCGGCGGTGGCGGCCCACGAGTAGCCCTCGGCGCGGTGTCGTGCCGCCGCCCCGAGCCGCGCGATCTCGGCCGGATCGTCGAGCAGGGCCCGCACCGCGGCGGTGAGCTGCGTCGAGCCGTCGTCCACCAGCACACCGGTGCGTCCGTCGAGGATCGACTCGGCCAGTCCGGCGGAGCTGCGGTAGCCGACGGTCGGGACGCCGTGCTGGGCCGCCTCGATCACGGCCAGCCCCCACCCTTCTTTGCGGGACGGCATCAGGTGCAGGTCGGCGCGCGCCAGCAACCGGTGCTTGGCGATCTCGTCCACGTGGCCGTGGAACTGGACTCGGTCGGTCAGGTTCAGGTCCGCGGTGCGGGCCAGCAGCTCCGGCGACCACCAGCCCGAACCCACCACGTCCAGGTGCACGTCGACGCCGCGCGCACGCAGCGCCGCGGCGGTGTCGAGGGCGTGCTCCACCTGCTTGTGCGGCACCAGCCGGGACACCACGATCAGCCGGGGACGAGCATCCGCCGCCACGGGATCGGCCTCCGTGGGATCGGCAGTCGCGGGATCGGCAGTCGCCGAATCGGTCGTACCGCCGTCGGGCACCGGATCGACGCCGCCGTGCACCACGGTGATCCGCTCGCGGTCCACGCCGAGTTCCACCAGTTCGTCGGCCGACGGCGTGGAGACGGTGAGGTAGCGGCTGCGCCGGTGCACGCGCGGCGACACCCGCGACTCGACGAACCAACCCACGCGCGCCAGCACCGGACCGGCCACCGGCCACTGCTCGCGGTGGCAGTGGTGCACCAGCACCACGGTGGGTGCGCCCGCCACCAGGCGGGCGAAGAAGGGCACGCCGTTCTGGGTGTCGATCACCACGTCCGGCCGGTAGCCGGCCAGCCGCCCGAGCCCCAGACGTGCACCGATAAGCAGCGCCAGCACGCGCAGGTAGACGGTCAGCCGTCCGCCGGTGCGCAGCACCCGCATGCCGTCGAGCCGTTCCTCGCGCGGCGCGCCCGGATAGGCGGCGGTGAGGTAGGTGACGTGGGCGCCGCGGTCGGCCAGCTGGGCGCCGACCCGCTGCAGGTAGCGTTCGCTGCCGCCGCCTTGCGGATGGCCGGTGTCGCGCCAGCACAGCAGCAGGACCTCGGTCGGAGCACTCATCGGATCCAGGGTATGCGAGAGTGAACGCCATGCCCGAGACCGGCTTCGCCCGCTATGCGACGTGGGCCCGCGCGCGCCGTCTGCTGCGCGAGTTCGGCTACGAGCAGACGCAGCCGGACCGGTTCTACTCGGCGCTCGCCGAAGACACCGCGCAGATGGTGGCCGCCTGCCACCCCGCACAGCTCGCCGGCGCGACGGTGCTCGACGTCGGCGGCGGTCCCGGTTTCTTCGCCGACGCGTTCACCCGCCGCGGCGCGGCCTACCTGTCGGTGGAGCCGGACGCCGGGGAGATGCACGCCGCCGGACTGGACCACCGCACCGCGATCCGGGCGCAGGGGCAGCACCTGCCGCTGCGCACCGGTTCGGTCGACGTGGCGTACTCGTCGAACGTGGCCGAACACACCGACCGACCGTGGGAGATGGCCGACGAACTGGTCCGCGTCACCCGGCCCGGCGGCACCGTGATCGTCAGCTACACGCTCTGGTGGGGTCCGTTCGGCGGCCACGAGATGGGGCTAACGCACTATCTCGGCGGGCACCGCGCGGCGCGCAGGTACACGCGCCGCCACGGCAAACTCCCGAAGAACCTCTACGGGGTCTCGCTGTTCCCGATCACCGCGCAGGCCGGACTCACCTGGGCGCGACGGCAGACCGGCGCCGACCTGGTCGCCGCCTTCCCGCGCTACCTTCCGCACTGGACCTGGCCGGTGGTCCGCGTTCCCGGACTTCGGGAGGTCGCGGCCACCAACCTCGTGCTGGTGCTGAGAAAGACCTAGCTCGGCACCTGCGCCCGGCAGGCGAGCGGCCCGCCACTGCTCGTCGACGAGGCCAACAGGTCCTCACCGTGCAGAATCGTGCAGGTCACGGTACCGCTCACCACGATCGCGGTGAGTTCGGCGGAGCCCCCGCGGACGGTGGTGCGCACCGACCAGGGTGCGCCCGCCGCCGCGACGACCTGGTTGCCGTCGGCGCTCTTGTACCCCACCGCGACCACACTGCCGGAGCCGGTGAACTGGTAGGTCACCGAGCCGGGCGCCGCCGTCGGGCGGGTGCGGTCGGGCGTCGACGTCGGGGCCTTGCTGCTGGTCGACGACTCGGACGACGACGGCGCCTCGGAGGTCGTCGTCGACGAACTGCCGGTGGCCTCCGACGACGACGTCACCCGGTCACCGGACCGGAACACCAGGAAGCCGGCCACGATCAGCAGCGCCAACGCCAGCAGCGCGATCACCACCAGCAGCACGGTGCGGCTCGACGACGTGTTCGGACTGTTCTGAGTCATCGCCGCGCTACTCGGTGATGGCTTCGAGCGGCTTGGTGCGCGACGCCGTGAAGGCCGGCCACAGCGCCGCGATCACGCCGACCACCGCCGCACCCACCAGGGTGCCGATGATCAGCGGCCACGGCACGGTGATCGCGTCCAGACCCCAATGGCGCAGCGAACGCACCAGCGGCAACCCGATCGCCAGGCCGACGATCACACCCAGCAGGGCGCCGAAGATCGCGATGTACGTCGACTCCAGGTAGATGGTGCGACGCAGCTGTGCGCGGCTCATGCCGATCGCGCGCAGCATGCCGATCTCCTGCCGTCGTTCCACCACCGACAGCGCGAGCGTGTTGATGATGCCGAGCACGGCGATCACCAGCGCCAGGCCGAGGAGGGCGTACAGGGTGGCCAGCATCTGGTCGATGATCGACGAGAAGCTGTTCTTGAACTCCTCCTTGTCCTGCACCTGCGCGGTGAGGAAGGGCTTGACCGCGGTCTCCAACTGGTCGCGCAGCGCGTTCTGGGCGACGCCCGCCTTGCCCTTGACCAGCACCACGAACGTCATCCGCTGGCTCTTGCTCGGCGACAGCATGTCGAAGGCCCGGTTGCCGATGATCCACTCGCCGAGGGCCGGATTGTCCTGATAGATGCCGGTCACCGTGACCGGGACGTCGACGCCGGTGGTCGACGTGAAGGTGACCTTTTCGCCGAGCTCCCAGCCGCGGGACTTGCGCGTCCCGTCGCTGATCAGCAGCGCATCCGGCTCCACCTGCTCCGAACCCTCCAGCATGTCGATCTGCAGCACGTCGCTCAACGGGCCGCCGACCGGCGTGGTCACCACGGTGTTGCCGTCGTCGAGCTTCACGAAGGCCATGTCGAAGGAGACGACGGTCTGCGCGTCCGGCACGGTCTCCACCGCCGAGCCCACCGCGGCCGACATCGGCCCGTTGTTGCTGCCGGCCACCACGAAGTCCGCGCGGAGCTGCTGGTCCACGCCGGCGTCGATCGCGCTCTTGAACGACGCCCCGAGGGTGCCGATGATCACCACGAGCACCAGGCCGATGGTCAACGCGAAGGCGGTCGCGGCGCTGCGACGCGGATTGCGCACCGCGTTGGTGCGCGCCAGTTTGCCGACCGTGCCGAAAGGCATCTGCAGCACCCGTCCGATGCCGCCGACCACCGGCTGCGAGAGCGCCGGAGCACCCAGCACCACGGCCACGATGATCAGCAGCGCGGCGCCGCCGATCAGCAGCAGTGCGCCCACCCCGTCGACGAAGAGCCCGCCGATGAGCAGGGCGATACCGATCACCGCGAGCACCGCGCCCGCGATGGTCCGGTTGCGCAGCGAACCGGCCCCCGGCTCGGCCGCGCTCATCCGCATGGCCTCCACCGGCGGAATCCGGGAGGCACGGCGCGCCGGAATCCACGCGCTGAGCAGGGTCACGATGATGCCGACGAAGATCGCCGACACCACCGCGGGCCAACCCACCGTCAGCCCGTCCGAGGGCAGGCCGGACGAGGAGGTGAAGCCCTGCATGGCCGCGGCGATACCCACACCGAGACCCAGACCGACCACGCCGCCGAGGAGACCAACGATCCCGGCTTCCAGCAGCACCGACCGCGAGATGTCCGTGCGGCTGGCACCGATGGCCCGCAGCAGCGCGAGCTCCCGGTTCCGCTGGGCCACGATCATCGAGAAGGTGTTGTAGATGATGAACGTGCCGACCAGCAGACCGATGGCGGCGAACGCCAGCAGGATGTACCGGAAGATGTTCAGGAAGGTGGCGACGCTGGCCTTCTGGTCCTCCCGGACCTGCTCGCCAGTACGCACGTCGAAGAGCGCGTCGTCGCCGGTCTTGCCGGCGTTGACCACCGCGTCGACCCGGTCCCGCAGCTCGGTGTCGCTGACCCCGGCCACCGCGGACATGTCGATGGAACCGACGTACTCGCCGTCGGAGAACAGCTGCTCGGCCTGCGACCGCTCGAACTGCACGTTCACCATGCCGCCGGTCGCGGCCGGCATGTCGATCAGGCCCACCACCGTCACCTCGATGGGCGGCGTGACACCGGCCCCGAGGGCGACGACGGTCTTCGATCCGACCTTCAGGTCGGCCTTCTCGGCGGCCGTCGTGTTGAGGACCACCTCGCCGGGTGCGGTCGGCGCGCGACCCTCGACCAGCTGGAAGCCGGCCGAGTCGACGGCGTCTTCCGGCGGAATGTAGGTGGAGCCGATGCTCGGCGCGCCGCCGGTCTGCAGTCCGGAGCCGTCGGCCTTGGCGATGGTCGCGGAGCCGGAGAAGTCGACCTGCAGTTTGTCGATCCCGAGCTTCTCGCGATCGGCGCGCAGCCGGTCGGCGAGCGCGAGCGGCACGCCCGGGCTGTTCTGGTCGGCGGGGGTCACCTCGGCGGCCACCCCGCGCGCGACGTTGTCGAAGATGGCGTTGAACGAGCCCTGGACGGTCGACGTGAAGATCACCGCGGCCGCCACGAAACTCGTGCCGAGCACCACGGAGAAGACCGTCAGGATCAGGCGAACCTTATGGGCGGCAAGGCTTCTCAGGGAAACCTTCCGCATGACGTTGGAAGCCATGGGTCAGTTCCCCTCGCCCTCGCCCAGGCCGCGCATCACCGCGAAGACGTCGTCGGCCGACGGCTTCAGCAGTTCGTGGACCAGCTGGCCGTCGGCCAGGAATACCACGCGGTCGGCGTACGACGCCGCGCGCGGATCGTGCGTCACGATCACCACGGTCTGGCCGAGGTCGTCGACGGCCGCGCGCAGGATCGACAGCACCTCGCCGGACGAGCGCGAGTCGAGGTTGCCGGTGGGCTCGTCGCCGAAGATGATGTCCGGTCGACCCACCAGGGCGCGGGCGCAGGCCACGCGCTGCTGCTGTCCGCCGGACAGCTCGCTGGGCCGGTGCGTGAGGCGATCGGACAGTCCCAGCCGGCCCACCACGGTGTCGAACCACTCCTGGTCGAGATCCCGGCCCGCGATGTCCAGCGGCAGGGTGATGTTCTCCTTGGCGGTCAGCGTCGGCACCAGGTTGAACGCCTGAAAGACGAAGCCGATCCGGTCGCGGCGCATCCGGGTGACGGCCTTGTCCGACAGCCCCTCCAGCGTGACGTCGCCGATACGGACCGTCCCGGAACTCACGTCGTCGAGCCCCGCGAGGCAGTGCATCAGCGTGGACTTACCGGAGCCGGACGGCCCCATGATGGCGGTGAACTGGCCCGCCGAGAAGTCGATGGACACATCCCGCAGCGCCAGGACCTCCGTCTCCCCCGAGCCGTACTTCTTGCTAGCGTGCTGTGCACTCGCCGCGACGGGTCCCTGCTGGAGCTCTGTAGCTGAAGTCATGGGCTATACGGTTCCAGACCGCGGGCCCGCGCGCCATCGGGGGACCCCCTGATCCTCGCCCGGGAGAGTCCCGGACAACGACGCGACCCCCGGAGCCGAGTGGTTCCGGGGGTCGCGAAGAAAGCGATCAGGCGTTGTCGAGCCGCTGCACGAGGGCGTCGAGTTCACCCTGCAGGGTGGCCGGCAGCTTGTCGCCGACGAACTCGTACCACTCGTTGATCGACGGGATCTCGGCCTTCCAGGCGTCGACGTCCACCGTGAGCGCCTCGGCCAGATCCGCCGGATCGATGTCCAGGCCGGTCAGGTCGATCTCGCCCGGTGCGGCGACCGTGCCGATCGGGGTCTCGACGCCGTCGACGCTGCCCTCGATGCGGTCGATCATCCACTTCAGGACGCGGCTGTTCTCGCCGAAGCCCGGCCACAGGAAACGGCCGTCGTCGCCGCGGCGGAACCAGTTGACGAAGAACACCTCGGGCAGCTGGGCGCCCTCGCGCTCACCGAGGTTCAGCCAGTGCTGGAAGTAGTCACCGACGTGGTAGCCGAGGAACGGCAGCATGGCCATCGGGTCGCGGCGCACCACGCCGACCTTGCCCTCGGCGGCGGCGGTCTGCTCGGAACCCACGGTGGAGCCCATGTAGACGCCGTGCTTCCAGTCGCGGGCCTGGGTGACCAGCGGAACGGTGGTCTTGCGACGGCCGCCGAACAGGATCGCCGAGATCGGCACACCGTTGGGGTCGTCCCACTCCGGGGCCAGCGTGGGGCACTGGCTCATCGGGGTGCAGTAGCGCGAGTTGGGGTGCGCGGCCTTGGTGCCCGACTCCGGGGTCCAGTCGTCGCCGTGCCAGTCGATCAGGTGCGACGGCACCGGACCGTCGATGTCCTCCCACCACACGTCGCCGTCGTCGGTGCGCGCGACGTTGGTGTAGATGGTGTTGCCGGCCTCGATGGTCTTCATCGCGGTCGGGTTCGACGAGTGGCTGGTGCCCGGGGCGACGCCGAAGAAGCCGAACTCCGGGTTCACCGCGTACAGGCGGCCGTCGGCGCCGAAACGCATCCAGGCGATGTCGTCGCCCACGGTCTCCGCGCGCCAGCCCGGCAGGGTCGGCTCGATCATCGCGAGGTTGGTCTTACCGCACGCCGACGGGAAGGCCGCGGCGATGTAGTAGACCTTGTCCTCCGGGCTGATCAGCTTCAGGATCAGCATGTGCTCGGCCATCCAGCCCTCGTCGTGGGCCATGGCCGACGCGATACGCAGCGCGTAGCACTTCTTGCCCAGCAGTGCGTTGCCGCCGTAGCCGGAGCCGTACGACCAGATGACACGGTCCTCGGGGAAGTGCGCGATGTACTTCTCCGGGTTGCACGGCCAGGCGACGTCCTGCTGACCGGGCTCGAGCGGAGCGCCGACCGAGTGCAGCGCCTGGACGAAGAAACCGTCGTCGCCGAGCAGCTCCAGAACCGGGGTGCCGACGCGGGTCATGATCTTCATCGACAGCACGACGTACTCGGAGTCGGTCAGTTCGACGCCCAGCTTGGGGTCTTCAGCGCCGAGCGGGCCCATGCAGAACGGGATCACGTACATGGTGCGACCGCGCATGCAACCGCGGTACAGCTCGGTCATGGTGGCGCGCATCTCGGCCGGGTCCACCCAGTTGTTGGTGGGGCCGGCATCTTCGGCGGTCTTACTGCAGATGAAGGTGCGCGACTCGACGCGGGCGACGTCGGCGGGATCGGAGAGGGCCAGGTACGAGTTGGGCTTGCGCTCCTCGTTCAGCTTTTCGATGGTGCCGGCCTCGACCAACTGCGTGGTCAGGCGGTCCCACTCTTCGTCGGTTCCGGCGACCCAGACCACGCGATCGGGCTGGGTGAGCTCGGCGACCTCCGCAACCCAGGCCAGCAATCCGGCGTGATTCGTGGGTGCGCTACCGGCTTCCAAGCCGGGAATGGTCGCAGCGGTCATTGAGCTGTCTCCTCGCTATTGCCAACTCCGCGCGGTCCGTCACGCCCGCACGGTGGCCCTCATGATACCGCCGGATCAGAACCGAAGGCACAGGCACTCGGACCAGCCGCTATTCGAGCCGTCCCAACGTCCCGGCGTGCCACTGCCCGGTCTCCGGATCGAGGTGGCTCACCGCGTAGTCGCCGGTCGGATCCAGTTCGGTGATGCGGTCGACGCGGCCGTCCGCGTCGGTGTCCGTATACACCGTGAGTTGACCGTCCTCTCCCCTGGTCAGCGAGTCGGGGACCCCGTCGGCGTCGGCGTCCAGCCGAGCCGGCCCCAGATCCCAGGCGGTCTCCCCGGAGAAGACCCACAGATGACCGTCCAGGGGCGCGTCGTCGGGCGCGGGGAGAGATTGGTCACCGACGCCGTCGACCGCGCCGAACCCGGACAACTCCCCGTCGCCCACCTCCATATTCCAGTCGACCATGTGCTCCTCCTTCTACTGCTGTCTCGAAGGTTGGACGCACGGGGTGCCCGTTCGGTTCCACAACTCGCGGGTCAACTGCGCTTCGGCGGTGCCCAGCCCGGCCGCCACCGCGTGCTCGAGCGCGCTGCGGGTCGCGGCGACGGCTTCGGCGCACGCCTGCGCTCGCGCGGCGCGGACCGCGCCGGAACGACGGACCGCCACCACCCCCGCGGCCACGGCCAGCCCGGCGAGCACCGTCAACACCGTGCCCGCGGCGCCGAGCCCGGCCCACTGCACCAGCGGCACCACGCTCACGCGGCCCAGACCCAATCCCGCCGAAGCGCCCAGCGCCAGCACCACCGCGTCCTCGGCGGCGAAGCGGCGGCCGGGCGCCGGGTCGAGCGGCGGCGCCGGCGGGGTGAGCGACCGACCCCGGTCGAGCGGCGCTCGCGCGATCCCCGGCACGCCGAGCAGTGCGGTCGCCCGGATGTGGTCCACGCCCGCGGCCAGCTCGTCGTCGATCCGGTCCCGGTACGCCAGCAGCGCCGTCTGCAGCCACGATCGGAACGTCTCGGACTCGCGCGGGCCGAGCCGACCGCTCGCCGCGCGGGCCCGCTGGGACAGGTCCTGGGCGCCGGCCCGGACGTCCCCGGCCAGCTGCGCGCGCAGCTCCGTGAAACCGACCCGCGCCCCGGCCAACCGCTCGGTGCGCGCCGTCGCCGTCGGTTCGGCCGCGGCCTTGGGCGCCGCAGCCTCGGGAACTTCAGGCTCGGGGACCGTCGCCTCCCGGGCGCGCGGCTCCGGGCTCGTGCACCACCGCGCCACCGCGTCCACCCCGGCCCCGTCGGGGCCGACGGCGAACACCGGCAGCCGTCGGTCCGGGTCGAGGATCGCGCGCGCCTGCGCCAGCCGCGCGGGCCAGGCGCGGTCCTGCCCGGCCCCGACACCGACCAGCGCGATCGGCGTCGGGGTGCCGCGCAGGCGCGCCATCAGCTGCTTCTCGACGGTCCCCACCGCACAGGTCAGGTCCACCGCCAGCACGGCGACGTCGCACCGCGGGCGCACCGGAACGACGGCCCAGCTACGCACCTGACCGATGCCGGGCTCGCCGCGCAGGACCGACGCCAGCGGCTCCGGGTCGACCCCGGCCACCAGCACCACGGTCACCGCGTCCACCGCGCCTGCTGCACGACCCACGCGCGGCGCCGCCGCTGTGTACGGTGCGCGTCGAGCGCCGGGGTCACCGCCCGCAGCGGCCCGGCCAGCGCGGCGAAGCCGCTGTCGGCCCGCAGCCGATCGGTCAGCGCTGCACGTTCGGCGGCAGGATCCCGCCGGTCGGGGACCGTCGCGCAGTGGGCCAGTGCCGTCCGCAGGCCGGCGGCGCCCAGCGCATCCAGGGCCGCGGCGCGGCGGCATCGTTCCTCCGGGTCGGGCGTCTCCACGAAGGCCGCGGGCGGCGACGGCAGCACGATCCCCCCGCGGGCCCAGCGCCGCAGGTCCGCGAGCAGGGCGTCGTCGACGGTCACCGTGGCCAGCAGCGCGGACACCGGATGCACCGGCCGCCGCAAGTCCTCGGCGGCCACGCCGGCAGCCGGTGCGGCGCGCGGCCCGCGGAGGTCGGCCTTGCCCGCCACCACGAGTACCGGGCGCACCTGCCCGTGCAGAAAGTCCCGGTCGCAGGGGCGGACCACCGCACCGAGGACGTGTACCAGCAGGTCGGCGGCCGCGTGCCGCGCGGGCGGCGCCGCGGGCCCGTAGGCCGGAAGGCCGAAGTGTCCGGACAGCGCCGCCGCCACGGTGTCCCGACCGGTTCCGCCGTGCCCGGTCACCGCGATCGAGAACGCCATCGTGCCGTCGTGATCCATACGTGCCTCCCCCAAGGCCCGGCCCGTCTCCCCCAAGACGGATGGACTTCGACGGTACCGCCGCAACGCCGATCCGGGTGTCGAATACCTCCGAGCCGGGCGAATGCGGGACCATGGTCGGGTGAACACCGATGCCACCGCCGGGCCGCAGGACGACACCGACCGCTCGCGCCTCTATCCGCGGGTCACGAGTTTCCGCTTCCGTCGCGGCTCATTGACCGCCGGTCAGACGCGCAATTGGGAGCAGTTGTGGCCGACGATGGGCCGCGATCTGCGGACCGGTCCCGACCGCGCGACCGAACCGCCGCTGGACGCGCCGACCTGGTTCGGCCGCACCGCACCGCTGATCATCGAGGTGGGCAGCGGCACCGGGATCTCCACCGCCGCGATGGCCGCCGAGGAACCCGACCACGACGTGGTGGCCGTCGAGGTCTACCAGCCCGGCCTGGCCCAGCTGCTCGGTCTCGTCGACCGCGGCGGCCTCACCAACGTCCGCATGGTGCGCGGCGACGCCACCGTGGTGCTGACCGAACTGGTCGAGTCGAACAGCCTCGCCGCGGTCCGCGTGTTCTTCCCGGATCCCTGGCCCAAGTCGCGGCACCACAAGCGCCGGTTCCTGCAGTCGGGCACCATCGCCCTGATCGCCGACCGGCTGGCGCCCGGCGGGATCCTGCACATCGCCACCGACCACGCCGACTACGCCGAGTGGATCGCCGAACTGCTGGCCACCCAGGATCCGGCACAGCCGCACGTGATCCCGTTGACCTACGATTCGCCGATCCTGCTGGAGCGCCCGACCACCAAGTTCGAGGGCCGCGCCGAGCGCGAGGGCCGCGACGTCAACGAGTTCGTCTACGTGAAGCCGCAGGTGAAGGCATGAACACCACCCCGGACACCACCAAGCGGGTCCTGCTCGTCTGGGACGCCCCCAACATGGACATGGGTCTCGGCGGGATCCTCGGCGGACGCCCCACCGCGGCCCACCGCCCCCGGTTCGATGCACTCGGCCGCTGGCTGCTGGGCCGCACCGCCGACATCGCCGAGGGCCACGACGAACTGATCGCGCCCGAAGCCACCGTCTTCACCAACATCGTCCCGGGCAGCGCCGAAGTGGTGCGCCCCTGGGTCGACGCCCTGCGCAACGTCGGTTACGCGGTCTTCGCCAAGCCCAAGCTGACCGACGACAGCGACGTCGACCAGGACATGCTCGACCACATCGCGCTGCGGGAGCACACCACCGGCCTGGCCGGCGTCTTCGTCGCCTCCGCCGACGGTCAGGCCTTCCGCGAGCCGCTGCTCGACCTGGCCCGCCAGGGTATCCCGGTCACCGTGATCGGCTTCCGCGAACACGCCGCGTGGGCGACCACCGCCACCGAACTCGAGTTCATCGATCTCGAGGACATCCCGGCCGTCTTCCGCGAGCCGCTTCCCCGCATCAGCCTGGATGCACTGCCCGACGACGGTGCGTGGCTCATCCCGTTCCGGTCGCTGTCGACCCTGCTCAAGTAGCGCTGACCGAATAGACGTTCGGGCTCCGCCCGAGCAAATGATCGGGCTGGCCCCGAGGGACCTGCTGGGTTCTCTCAGGCCGACCTGGAACAATTCCCAACGGGTTTTTGTCCGCGGAAGGAAGGAACCGGCGTGTTCGGATCCATCGGCTCATTCGTCTATCGAATGCGCTACACGGTCATCGCCGTGCTCGTCGTCCTCATGGGAGGGCTCGGCATCTACGGCCTGTCCCTGCCGAATTACCTCTCCCAGAGCGGCTGGTTCGCCCCGAACTCGGAGTCGGTGACCGGCTCGGTCATCGCCGACCAGTCCCTGGGGCGAGACCACAAATCCGACGCGCTGCTGCTGATCACGCCGCCGGAGGGCACGTCGATCGACGATCCGGCCTTCGGCGCGAAGGTCGAGAAGATCGTCGACGACATGGTGGCCGAGTTCCCCGGCATCATCAGCCGCGAGAGCCCGAAGAACGCGCAAGACCTCACGCGCGCCGGTCTCATCGACCCCTTCGCGGAAGCGACCAACTCCTCGCAGCAGATCGCGCAGGACATGAAGCGCGAGCGGATGTGGAACAAGGACGAGAACGTCGGCTTCATCTCCATCGGCATCGTCGGTAACGACGACACCACGATCCTGAAGAACTACCAGACCGTCGAGCCGTTCTTCCAGAATCTGGCCGAGCGGTACGACATGCCCGGCACCACCTTCCAGCTCGCCGGCCTGCAGCCCATCGCCGGTGCCATGAGCAAGGGCATGGAGCAGGACATCAAGCGCGCCGAGCTGATCGCGTTGCCGGTGGTGGCGCTGATGCTGCTGTTCGTCTTCGGCAGCGTGGTGGCCGCCGTCCTTCCGGTCCTGATCGGCGGTCTCACCATCGCCGGTTCGCTCGGCATCATGACGATGCTGGCGCAGGTCACCGAACTGAACGTCTTCGCGCAGTCGGTGGTCACGCTGATCGGCCTGGGCATCGCGATCGACTACGGCCTGTTCATGGTCAGTAGATTCCGCGAGGAGTTAGCCGAGGGCTATACAGTCGAAGCCGCGGTCCGAAGATCGGTGATGACCACAGGTCAGACCGTCGTATTCTCCGGCACCATCATCGTCGCCGCCCTGGCCTGTCTGTTGATGTTCCCGCAGCCCTTCCTGAAATCGGTGGCCTACGGCGCGATCTTCTCGGTGGGTCTGGCGGCGATTCTCTCGATCACCGTGCTGCCCGCGATCCTGGCGATCCTGGGCCGTCGTATCGACGCCTTCAGCGTTCCGTTCCTGAACCGCACCCAGACGCGCGACGAGATCATCAACGGCTTCTGGGGCAAGCTCTCCGGCTGGGTGATGAAGCACCCGGTCAAGACCGCCGTGCCGACGGTCCTGCTGCTCCTGGCCCTGATCATCCCGTTCAGCAACATCGCCTTCGGCGGTATGAGCGAGGCCTATCTCCCGCCGAACGACTCGGCGCGGAAGGCCCAGGAAGACTTCGACCGGTACTTCCCCGCGGAGCGGACCGAAGAACTCAAACTCGTCATCCTCAGCGACCCGGGCGACGACGAGGCCGGCAGCAAGATCGCGACCATCGCGGCCGAGGCCAACAAGATCCCCGGTTTCACCAAGAAGTTCTCGCCGACCACCGATGGCGGCGGCATGACCGGCGTCTACGGCGATCCGGACACCGGTTACCCCGTCACCCAGATGTCCGCGGGCCTGGTGGATCGCGACAACGCGGCCGAGGCCATCCGGGAACTGCGTGCCATCGACACGCAGGGGATGCGGATGTACGTGGCCGGCATGCCGGCCCTGACCCAGGACTCCATCGACTCCCTGCTCGATCTCCTTCCGCTGATGGCGGT
Source organism: Gordonia alkaliphila (assembly GCF_039542465.1). Taxonomy (NCBI): domain Bacteria; kingdom Bacillati; phylum Actinomycetota; class Actinomycetes; order Mycobacteriales; family Gordoniaceae; genus Gordonia; species Gordonia alkaliphila. The sequence goes on from NZ_BAABIE010000010.1 coordinate 50,517, forward strand.
GCTGCTGGTGCTGGTCACCGGCCTGCTGACCTTCCTCGCGTTCGGTTCGGTGATTCTGCCGATCAAGGCCGCACTGATGTCCGCGCTCGGCCTGGGATCCACGCTCGGCATTCTGACCTGGATGTTCATCGACGGCCACGGCTCCTCGTTGCTCAACTACACGCCGGGACCGCTGTTCGCGGCCGTGCTGGTGTTGATCATCGCGATCGTCTACGGCTTGTCGACCGACTACGAGGTGTTCCTGTTGTCTCGCATGGTGGAGGCGCGCGCGCAAGGCGCGAGCACCACCGAGGCGATTCGCGACGGCACGGCGCTCACCGGTCGCCTGATCACCGCTGCCGCCGCGATCCTGGTGGTCGTCACCGGCGCGTTCGCGCTGTCGAACATCGTGATGATGAAGTACATCGCGTTCGGCATGATCGCGGCGCTGATCCTCGACGCCACCGTGATCCGCATGCTGCTGGTGCCGTCGGTGATGAAGCTGCTCGGCGACGACTGCTGGTGGGCGCCGCAGTGGATGCTCAAGCTGCAGCGCAAGATCGGCCTCGGCGAGACCATCCTGGAGGACGAACCGCAGTTCAAGGAGCACGCCCTCGCCGGCGTGCCCAGCGGCAGCACCAGCGCCGGCGGGGTGGTGGCCGTCGCCCAGGCGGAGACCACGCAGCTGCGCGTCCAGCTGCCGGACGAGCCGCGCCCGACGGCCGGTCAGGCCGAACCCCGAAGCCTGCGCGCATTGGCTCGTCGTTCCCGCAAGGACGACGACGTGTCGTCGTCGAGCCACCTCGACGAACTGGCCGACGAACCGGCACCGCAGGCCGCCCCCGCCTCGGAACCGGCCGTGGACCCGGAGCCGAGCCCGGCACCGGCGCCGCGCCCGAACCCCTCCGTCGGCCCGGACACCGGGTCCTGGCGTCTCGGCGTCGGCGGCGTCCGGCAGGGCAACCGCGACCTGCGGCCCCGTCCGCAGCCGATGGCGCGCCCCGCGGTCCCGGCGCCCCCGGAGCCGCCCGCTCCGCCGGCACCCCGTCCGCAGGGTCCACCGCCGCAGGCACCCGGACCGGCAGCGCAGCGTCCGCCGCAGACCGGCCCGTATCCGGTGCCGGAATCGCACGGTGAACCGGACCTGCCACCGCAGTACGGCAAGCCCGCGCAGCGCCCGACGCGGGAACGCCGCTCGGACCGGAGCGAACAGATCAGCGTGCAGGATCTGCTGCGCCGCAGCCGCGGCGGGGAGTCCGACCAGGACTGACACATTGGTGCGGGAACGTCGCCGGACACTAGGGTGCTACCCATGACCGACGACAAGCCGGAACGCCGGGCGTGGCGCCGTTGGCTGCGCGTCGGCATCGTCGTCGCCGTGATCGCGATCCTGTCCACGGAGGCGTACCTCGTGTGGCCGCACCTCGCGCAGGCGTGGGATCACCTGGGCGAGATCAACTGGTGGTGGGTGCTGGCCTGCATCGTCGCCGCCGTGCTGTCGATGGACAGCTACGCGCAAGTCCAGCGCGTGCTGATGCACTCGGCCGGGGTGCGCGTGCGGCAGCGGGAGTCGTTGGCGGTGGTGCTGGCCTCCAACTCGATCTCGCAGACCATGCCCGGCGGCCAGGTTCTGGGTCCGGCGTTCATCTACCGGGAGAGCCGCAAGTGGGGTGCCAGCCCGGTGGTCGCGTCGTGGCAGCTGGTCATGTCCGGCCTGCTCGCCGGTGTCGGCCTGGCCGTGCTCGGTCTGGGCGGCGCACTGCTCGCCGGCGCCAAGACCAGCCCGTTCTCGGTCATGTTCAGCGTCGTGGGCTTCGTCGCCTTCCTCGCCGTGATTCAGTACTTCGCCTCGCACCCGGAGTCGCTGGAGGGGGCGGGCCGCCGCCTCCTCGGCTGGATCAACAACCTCCGCGATAAGCCGCGCGACCACGGCGTCGCGCGGCTGCAGCGAATCCTCGGTCAGCTGCAATCGGTGAAGCTGACCCGCCGGGCCGGGGCCGAGGCCTTCGCCTGGAGCTTCTTCAACTGGGTCGCCGACGTGGCCTGCCTTGCGTTCGCCTGCTACGCGATCGGCGCCGAACCCGGCTTCGCCGGCCTGATGGTGGCCTACGCCGCCGGCAAGGCGGTCGGCACCGCGGTGCCGCTGCTGCCGGGCGGCCTCGGCGTGGTCGACGCCGTCCTGGTCCCGGCGCTGGCCGCGGCCGGCATGTCCGGCGCCAACGCTCTGCTCGCCGTGCTGATCTACCGCATCATCAGCTACTTGCTGATCGCCCTGATCGGCTGGGTGGTGATCGCGCTGCGCTACCGCGGCGCGATCAGCGCGCGCGACGACCTCCGCAGTGAGATGGCACGCGAAGAGGGCGACATCAGCCCTGCCGGATAGCCTGGAGGCATGCTCGCCCTCACCGCTGTCCTGGACGCCGTCGCGATCGTGATCTTCGCCGCCGTCGGCCGCTCCAGCCACGATGAGGGGCTGAGCCCGTCCGGCGTGTGGGACACCGCCTGGCCGTTCCTCGTGGGCGCCGCCGTCGGTTGGCTGATCATCGGCCTGCTGCGGCGCACTCCGATCGCGCTGGCGCCGGGCGGGGTGATCATCTGGATCTCCACCGTGGTGGTGGGCATGCTGGTCCGCTGGGCCACCGACGCGGGCACCGCGACGGCGTTCATCATCGTCGCCACCATCTCGACGGCCATCCTGCTGCTGGGCTGGCGACTGATCGCGCTCATCGTGCTGTCCCGGTCGGATCGCTCGGGCACGTCGAGCGGTGCGGGCGAAGCGACTCAGTCCAGCCGGTAGTACTTCTGCGCCACCTGCAGCGCAGCGGTCCCGGAGGCGTCGCCCTCGCAATAGACCACGATCACCTTGCCGCCGGAGATACCGACGAACCAGCCGGGTCCGGCCGGACCGTTGGTGCCCACCAGCGCCCGGAGTCCGGGTGCGCCGGTGAGGTCGCTGGCGTCGCCGCGGCGGGCGATGGTCGCCATCTGCGCGGCCAGGCGGGCCACGGTGGCCTGATCCATTGCGCCGAGTTCGCCGTCGCTCACCTTGGTCGGCGTGTCCTTGATCAGGTGCGGCGCCACCGAATCGGTCTCGCCCTTCAACGACCGGGCCACCGAGACGCCGAGCACGCCCATGTTGAGCATGGTCGCGGTGAAGTTCTGCGGCGCGAACGTCGCCGCCGACACCGACGGACGCGATCCGCCGGGCGGGCCGGCCACACCGGGCACGGTGAAGGTCAAACCCAGCCCGAGGTGCTGCCAGCGCTGTTTCGCCTGCCCCGCGTCCTTGGCCGTGTCGTCGATCGCCCCGAAGACCGGATCGAGGGTGCTGCCGGTCGGGTAGGCGATGTCGGCCTGGATCCGCGCGTCGGCGGCGGCGTCGTTCTGGGCCATCGCGAGAATGCCGCCGGTCTGCGCGTCGAAGCTCATCATGGTGGCGGGCTGCGCCACCTCGACCACCGCGTCGCCGAGGGTGAGCTGCTCGTTCTGGTTGATGGTCGTCATGATGTCCGGCGCCGGTCGGCCCTGCTCACCGGCCAGTTTCACCGGGGCGCGCCCCGGCGCGGCCTCCTGCACCTGCCAGCCCGAGGTCGCGTTGCGTACCGCCTGCCAGTAGTTGGTCAACCCGGTCGACAACGGTGTCGACAACCGTCGGTCGCTCATCACCAACATGCCGGTCTTGACCACGGTCACGCCCGCGATGCGTTCCGGATCAGCGGCCAGCACCTTCATGTCGGGGTCGCGCAGCGTCACCGCGACCGCCTTGCCGCCCTGGGCCGCGACGATCTTCTCGTTGATCACCGCGGGGGTGATCAACGGCGCGATCGGTTTGAGGGCCGCCGCCAGGGCGTTGACCGAGCGCTGCAGGTTTCGGGTCGCCGCCGGGTCGATCACGATCTCGTTGACGGGCTGCATCTGCATGAAGGCCTTGCCCGAGGAACTGCGCACCGTCGGCGCCGGGGTGGCGTCGGTGCGCACCATCTGCAGGCGCGCGCCCACCGGCATGCCGGTCTTCAACAGCCCCTGCTCCCACTGCACCTTCCAGCCGGTCGACAGCCGCCGCAGGCTGCCATTGGTGGTGGTCTCGTAGGCGCGGTCGTCGGCCCATTTCCAGTTGGTGCGCATCGTGAACGACGCGGTGCCGTCGCTGTACTCCACCGTGTTGCGGATGTCGGCGTCGACGGTGCGGGCGTGCATGCCGGCGAAGGTGTCGCTGAGCGCGTCGGCGGCCTGCGACGGCGAGGTGGTCAGTTCCGAAGCCGCCTGCACGTCCTGGCTGGCCATCGCCGCCGCGAACGCGCGGGCCGCTTTCGCCGCTTCGGTGTCGTCGCTGCCGCAGGCGACGAGCGCCAACGCGCACACGGTACTGACGCACAACGCCATCACCGAACGCCACGACCGCAAGTTCATAGTCACAATTTTCACTTTATTCACATGCGCTTCGCCACCCGGAGCGTTCACGGTCCTGCGTCTAACTGGTCACGATCCGGTCTCCGTTGATAATGGAACCATGTCCCTGCATGTCGTACGCGCCGACGAACGCCTGCTGACCAGCACCGATTGGCTCAGCTCCCGCCACGGCTTCTCGTTCGGCGATCACTATGATCCGCACAACACCCACCACGGGGTGCTGCTGGTCCACAACGACGAGATCGTCGCCCCCGGTCAGGGTTTCGACACCCATGCGCACCGCGAGACCGAGATCGTCACGTGGGTGCTCGACGGTTCGCTGGTCCACCAGGACTCGGAGGGCCACAGCGGCCTCATCTATCCGGGTCTGGCGCAGCGGATGAGTGCGGGCACCGGGATTCTGCACTCCGAACGCAACGACGCCGACGGCGTCCGCGGCGGCGTGCACTATCTGCAGATGTGGCTGCTGCCCGACGAGACCGGCGCCGATCCCGGCTACGAGCAGCGCGACGTGTCCACCGAGCTGGCCGCGGGCGGTCTGCTCCCCCTCGCCTCCGGCGATCGTCGGCACGACTCGGCGATCCGGATCCGCAACGCGGGTGCCACGCTGTGGGTCGCCCGCCTCGCGGCCGGCGAGCACGTGACGATTCCGGCGGGGCGCTTCACCCACCTGTTCGTGGCGGCCGGGGCCGCGGAACTCGAGTCGACGCTGCTGGGCGTCGGCGACACCGTTCGCGCCGGCGACCTCGGGGGCACCGTGCTGACCGCCCCCGCGCCCGCCGAGGTGCTGATCTGGACCATGAATGCGGCGCTCGGCGAGTAGCGCGATGCGCCACCGCGGACACCGCGCCGGTCCGCAAGGCACTATGTAAGCGTGACCAACCTCTCCAGCGCTCCCGTCGAACCCACGTCCGGCCTCGATCTGCAGTGGACGGATCCCACCGTGTCCCCGGGCGACGACCTGTTCAGCCACGTCAACGGCCGCTGGCTGGCCGAGCACCAGATCCCCGCCGACCGCAGCATCGACGGCGCGTTCCACGTGCTGCGCGACAACGCCGAGGCCCACGTGCACGAGATCGTGGAGGCGTGCGCGCGCGGCGACGAGTCCGGCCCGTCGGCAGCCAAGATCGGCGACCTGTACGGCTCGTTCATGGACGTCGACCGACTCGAGGAGCTCGGCGTCGACGCGATCGCCGACGATTTGGCCGCGATCGCGGCGATCGCCGACACCACCGAGTTCGCGCGGGTGCTCGGTGATCTGCAGCGGCACGGCGCCAGCGGCCTGTTCGGCTACTACGTCGACACCGACTCCAAGAACTCCGACCGCTACCTGGTGCACCTCGTGCAGAGCGGCCTCGGCCTGCCCGACGAGGCCTACTACCGCGAGGACAAGCACGCCGCGACCCGGGAGTCGTACGTGGCGCACGCCGAGCGGATGTTCGCCCTGGCCGGCCTGCCCGACCCCGCCGCGGCCGCCGCGACGATCCTCGAGCTGGAGACTGCGCTCGCCGCGCACCACTGGGACGTGGTCCGTCGCCGCGATGCGGACGCCACCTACAACCTGCACACCCGCGACGAATTCGCTTCCGCGGCAACCGGATTCGACGTCGACACCTGGATCGCGGCGCTCGGCGCCCCGGACGCGGCGACCTTCGCCGAGGTGAACCTGGGCCAGCCGTCGTTCGTCACCGCAGCCGCCGAGCTGGTCGACGCCCGTCCGCTGGAGCAGTGGAAGACCTGGCTGCGCTGGCGGCTGCTGCGCGCCGCGGCGCCCTACCTGTCGGCGGCCTTCGTCGACGAGAACTTCGACTTCTACGGCCGGGTTCTCACCGGCACCCCCGCCAACCGGGACCGATGGAAGCGCGGCGTGGGCTTCGTCGAGGACGCCATCGGTTTCGCCGTCGGCGAGCTGTACGTCGACAAGCACTTCCCGCCGGCCGCCAAGGCCCGGATGGACGAACTCATCGACAACCTCATCGAGGCGTACCGCCGCAACATCACCGACCTCGAGTGGATGACGCCGGCCACCCGCGAGCGGGCGCTGGCCAAGCTCGACCGGTTCACCCCGAAGATCGGCTACCCGGCCACCACCCGCGACTACAGCGCGCTGACCGCCGACCGCGCCGATCTGATCGGCAACGTCCGGCGTGCGGCCGAGTTCGAGAACCACCGCGAGCTGAGCAAGATCGGTCGTCCGGTGGATCGCGACGAGTGGTTCATGACGCCGCAGACGGTGAACGCCTACTACAACCCGGGCATGAATGAGATCGTCTTCCCGGCCGCGATCCTGCAGCCGCCGTTCTTCGACGCCGACGCCGACGACGCCGCCAACTACGGCGGCATCGGGGCGGTGATCGGCCACGAGATCGGCCACGGCTTCGACGATCAGGGCGCCAAGTACGACGGCGACGGCAACCTCGTCGACTGGTGGACTGACACCGACCGCACCGAGTTCGGCAAGCGCACCACCGCGCTCGCGGCCCAGTACGCCGAGTACACCCCGGTCGGTCTCGACCCGGAGCACAGGGTCAACGGCGAGTTCACGCTCGGCGAGAACATCGGCGACCTCGGCGGCCTGTCCATCGCGTTGGTGGCCTATCGGATCGCGAACGAGAAGTCCGGGGCCACCCCGCCGGTGATCGACGGCCTGACCGGTGAGCAGCGCGTCTTCTTCAGCTGGGCCCAGATCTGGCGCACCAAGACTCGCGACGAGGAGGCGATCCGCCGCCTCTCGATCGACCCGCATTCGCCGCCCGAGTTCCGGTGCAACGGCGTGGTCCGCAACCTCGACGCCTTCTACGCGGCGTTCGATGTACCCGACGACGCCGACCTGTACCTGGCCCCCGCCGACCGCGTCCGCATCTGGTGAACGCGCGTTCCGTCGCCCGCTGGCTGCTGCCGGCCCTGGCCGTCCTCGTCTGGCTGGGCGTCGGCGGGGCCACCGGTCCCCTGGCGGGCAAGCTCAGCCAGGTGACCACCACCGAGGCCAGCGCCTTCCTGCCGGCCTCCGCGGAGTCGACGGTGGTGTCGGAGGAACTGCCGGCGTTCACCGACACCGGCTACTTCCCGGCGATCGTCGTCGCCGAGCGGGACGGCGGCCTGACTCCGGCCGACAGCCGGTACCTCGCCGACGCCACCGCGCCGCTGGCCGGCACCGCCGGTTTCGGGCCGGACTTCTCGCCGGTGCTGCCGTCGGCCGACGGCCTGGCCGCCCAGCAGTTCGTGCCGATCGCCACCGACGGCAAGCCGAAGGAACCGGTCGCCGAGCTGCGGAAGGCGCTCGACGCGCCGCCGCCCGGGTTGACCGTGGCGGTGACCGGTCCCGCCGCCCAGGCCGCCGACCTGTCCGGTGCGTTCGCCGGGATCGACGGTCTGCTGCTGCTGGTGGCCGGGACGCTGGTGCTGCTGATCCTGATCGTCGTCTACCGCTCGCCGATCCTGCCGATCGTGGTGCTGATCTCGGCGATCCTCGCTCTCGCCTTGGCGTCCGGCCTGGTCTATTGGCTCGCCGACGCCGGCGTCCTCGAACTCAACGGCCAGAGCCAGGGCATCCTGTTCATCCTCGTCTTCGGCGCGGCCACCGACTACGCGCTGCTGCTGGTGGCGCGCTACCGCGAGACGCTCGCCGATCAGCCCGACGCACGGGGCGCGCTGCTGACGGCCTGGCGGGCCACGCTGCCGCCGATCGCCGCGTCGGCCGGCACGGTGATCGCCGGCGTGCTGTGCCTGCTGCTGAGCGACCTGAACTCCAACCGCAGCCTCGGTCCGATCGCGGCGCTCGGCGTCGCGGCGTCGTTCCTGGCGTCGGTCACCTTCCTGCCCGCGGTGCTGGCCCTGTTCGGCCGGACGGCCTTCTGGCCGCGGCGGCCGCAGCCGTCCGACGACCCGGGCAGCTCCCACCGGATCTGGCAGCGGGTGGCGGACTTCGTGGCCGCCGCCCCGCGCAAGGTGTGGGCGGTAACGCTGCTGGTGCTGCTGGTCGGCGCGGCGTTCGCCCCGATGTTCCGGTCCGACGGCGTCGCCACCACCGACTTCTTCCTCAACGAGACCGAGTCGGTGCAGGGTGCGGCGATCCACGCCGAGCACTTCGACGCCGGTTCGGGCACGCCCACCTGGATCGTCGTCCCGCAGGTCTCCGGCGACGCCGCCACCGAGGTCGCCGCGGACACCCCGGGCGTGGCCGGTGCCGCCGTGCTCACCGAGAACGGTGCGCCGATGGTGCGCGACGGCCGGGTCGCGGTGCAGGTGACGCTGGACGACGACCCCGACTCGCTGGCCGCCCAGGACACGGTCGCGCTGCTGCGCGCCGAGCTGAGCAGGCTCGACGGCGCACGTGTCGGCGGCGCCACCGCGGTGGACCTGGACACGCGGCTCACCGCCGCGCGCGACCGGAACCTGATCATCCCGGTGGTGTTGATCGTGGTGCTCGCGATCCTGGTGCTGCTGCTGCGGTCGCTGGCGGCACCGTTGCTGCTGCTGGTCACCACGGTGCTGTCGTTCGGCACCACGCTCGGCATCGCCGCGCTGATGTTCAACGGCCCGTTCGGGTTCCCGGGCGCCGACCCCACCGTGCCGCTGTTCGCGTTCGTCTTCCTGGTGGCGCTCGGCGTGGACTACAACATCTTCCTGATGACCCGCGCCCGCGAGGAGTCGCAGGTGCACGGGACGCACCGGGGCATGCTGATCGCGCTGACCAGCACCGGCGGTGTGATCAGCGCCGCGGGCATCGTGCTGGCGGCGACCTTCTCCGCGCTCGCGGTGATCCCGCTGCTGTTCCTGGCGCAGATCGCGTTCCTGGTGGCCGTGGGCGTGCTGATCGACACGCTGGTGGTGCGCTCGCTGCTGGTGCCGGCGGTGACGCTCGACGTCGGACGTCGGATCTGGTGGCCCAGCGCCCTCTCGCGTTCGGAACCGGCACGTTCGGAACCGGCGGGTTCGGGGCAGTCGTGAGGCACGACCCCGACATCCAGGCCTCCATCGACCTCAACAGCGGCCGCTGGATCGCGGCGGCCATCCTGCGCCCGCTGTTCGCCGCCGCGGTGCTGCTTGTCGGCTACTTCCTGCTGCCGATCAGCCACGACAGCCGCTGGAACGTGGTCGGGCTGATCATCGGCGGCTTGATGCTGGCGGGGTTCTGCGCGTGGGAGATCTGGCAGTTCCAGCACACTCGACGCCCGGTGCTGGTCTCCCTGGAGTTGTTCACCGCGCTGGTCGGCTTCTACGTGGTCTCGTTCTCCACGGTGTACTTCCTGTTCTCCGACTACGACCACGGCAGCTTCACCGAGTCGCTGACCCGCGTGGACGCGCTGTACTTCTGCCTCACCGTGTTCACCACCACCGGCTTCGGCGACATCGCGGCGGTCAGCCAGGGTGCCCGCATCGCGGTCTCGGTGCAGATGGCGTCGTCGCTGACCCTGCTCGGCCTGGGCGTGCGCTTCCTGACGCTGCTGGTCGGCCAGCGCGTCAAGGACGTCAGCACCGACTGACCCCGGCGCACCCACCCCGTCGCCCACCCTCCCGCGTGTCGCGACCCCTTCCCCGGGTCGCCGTCCGGGCTCGGACGGCGACCCGGGATCAGGGTCGCGACACGGAACTGAGGGGTGGTCGACGACAGGGCGGAGCAGGCGTGCGTCAGCGGGCGAGGAACGCGGCGACCGAGCCCTCGAAGGCCTCCTTGGCCTCGATCATCACCCAGTGACCGCACTTCGGGAAGATGTTCAGTTCGGCATTCGGGATCAGGCGCATGGGCACCAGTGCCATGTCCGGCGGGCTCACCCGGTCGTCGCGGCCCCAGGTCAGCAGGGTGGGGCACTTGACCTTGTGCATCATCGCCCAGTACGGCGGGACGTCGGAGTCGGCCATGAACTTCTGCTGCATCTCGAACGCGGCCGAGCCGTACATCATCGCGGCGGTCTTGAGCGCCTCCGGATCGATGGCCGCCGACCAGCGCTGCTCGATGAGCTCCTCGGTGACCAGCGCGGGGTCGTAGACCATGCCGTTGAGCCAGCGGATGAGCTTCTCGCGATCGGGCGCGTCGGTGAACTCCTGCAGCAGGCGCAGGCCCTCGCTCGGGCTCGACGAGAACAGGTTGGGGCCCACGCCGCCGATGGTGACCAGGCGGGTGATGCGCTCGGGGAACTTGATGGCCAGGTTGATGCCGACCACGCCGCCCATCGAGTTGCCGATCACGTCGGCCTTCTCGATGCCGAGGGCGTCCATGAAGCGGATCACCGACTTGCCCGCGGTGAGCACCGGGTGGCCCTCGATCGGGTCGGAGACGCCGAAGCCCGGGAACTCGATGATGTAGACGTGGTGCGTCTGGGCGAAGAAGGCGAGGTTGCCGCGGTAGTTCCGCCATCCGGTGACGCCGGGGCCGCTGCCGTGCAGGAGCAGCAGCACGTCGTCGTGCTCGGCACCTGCCTCGTGGTAACGGATGACGCCCTTGTCGGTGGCGAGTTCGCGCTGGGTGTTCTCATAAGTCAGGTCCACGCCCCCCATAGTAGAACGTGTTCTAGTAGGTAGCGTGGGGACCATGCGCATCGATCCTTCTGTCCCCGCTGTCGCCGCCGGCCTGATCGGCGGTTACTCCGTCGCCCGCTTCTCCGGCATCCGCCCGCTCGGCGGGGTGGCGCTCGGCGCCGCCGGCCTCTATGCCGGCCGCAGCTGGCTGGCGCAGGGCCCGGCCGTGACCGCAGGCCTGACCGCCGTCTACCTCGGCGCCTTCGGCGCCTCCCATCCGCTGGCCAAGAAGATCGGCGCCTGGCCGTCGGTCCTGGCGATGACCGCCGTCGCAACCGGCGCAACGGCCGCGGCGACCGCTCGACGTTGATACCGTCGCAGCATGACTGTGACGGCAGACACACCTGAGGGTCGGGTCGGTTTCGCTTCGCTGAGCGCGGGCGGCTTGCACTGGGACGCGTTCCCGCTGCGCCTGTTCACCAAGGGCAACGGCAAGACCTGGGATCCGGCGGCCATCGACTTCTCGCAGGATGCCGCCGACTGGGCCGGTCTCACCGACGAGCAGCGCCGCAGCGCCACCTACCTGGTGGCCCAGTTCGTCGCCGGCGAGGAGGCCGTGACGCAGGACATCCAGCCGTTCATGGCCGCGATGGCCGCCGAGAACCGGTTCGGCGACGAGATGTACCTGTCCCAGTTCTGCCTCGAGGAAGCCAAGCACGCCCAGGGCTTCCGGCTGTGGATGGACGCCGTCGGCCTCACCGACGACCTGCACGCCTACGTCGCCGAGAACCCGTACTACCGACAGCTCTTCTACCGGGAGCTGCCGCAGTCGCTGCGCATCCTGCAGTCCGATCCGTCGCCGCTGAACCAGGTCCGGGCCAGCGTCACCTACAACCACGTGATCGAGGGCAGCCTCGCGCTCACCGGCTATTACGCGTGGAACAAGGTGTGCGCCGAGAACGGCATCCTGCCCGGCATGCAGCAGCTGATCGGACACATCGCCGACGACGAACGACGCCACATGGCGTGGGGCACCTTCACCTGCCGCCGGCACATCGCGGCCGACGACTCCCTGTGGGAGGTCGCGGGCGAGCGCATGGGCGAACTCCTACCGATGGCCCTCGGCATGATCAGCTGGGTCAACGACCAGTTCGAGGTGCCGCCGTTCGGCATCGACAACGACGAGTTCGTCGCCTACGCCGCCGACCGCGCGCAACGTCGGCTCGGTGCCATCGAGTCCGCTCGCGGGCGGCCGATGGCCGAGATCGATCTGGACTACACGCCCGCCGTGTTGGAGGACACCTTCGGCGACGAGGACGCGAAGGTGATGGCCGCACTGCGCGCCCGGTGACGCGTCAGCCGCGCTGAGCCTCGCGGATCGCGGGGGCGAACAGGGCCGCCAGATTCGCCGCCACCTCGGGGATCGGGACCTCCGGCGGCATCGCCACGTAGCTCAACGCCATCCGCGCCACCGCGCCGGCGATCCGGTCGGCCCGCTCCGGCGGCAGGGCGATCCACGACTCGGTGACGATCTGCGTCAGCCGCTCCTTGGTGGCCGCGATCAGCGGCGCCGCGTCGGTGGTGATCAGCCGGTGCAGGTCCGGATTGGCTTCACCGGACAGCAGCGAGGCGATCATCGGATCGGCGGCGGCGCCCTCGAAGAACCGGGCGAAACCCGCGGTCAGCGCGCCGTCGAGATCGTCGGGGGCCTCGATCACGGAGCGCTCGATCTCCCCGGTGTAGTCGGCCACCAGGCGCAGGGCGTAGGCCTGAGCGAGCCCGTTGCGGGAGCCGAACTCGTTGTAGACGGTCTGCCTGCTGACCCCGGCGTGGCGCGCGACGGCCGCCATCGTCACCTTGGACCAGTCGCGCCCGGTGAGCAGGTCGCGCAGGCCGTCGAGCAGCGAATTGCGCAGCAGCGCCTTGCTCGCTTGGGCATAGGTCGGACCGGGTGCGCTCACACGGTCGAGCCTAGCCCCGCGGCGAGCCGTGCTCGCAGTTCGCGGGCCGCCGCGGCCCGGCCCACCGTGACCGCACCCAGCAGGCCGTCGGGTCCGGTGACGGTGATCGTCGCCGAACCGTCGGCCAGGTCGCCGTCGATGGCCACCGCGCCGTCGGCCGTCGGTGCGCCGACCATCTGGATGTTGACGCCGTATTGCATGGTCCACGCGCGGGGCACTTCGGCGTAGACCGGCGCCGGACGGCCGTCGAGATCGGCGACGACGCTGCGCGCCACCGCCGCCCCCTGATCCATCGCACCGAACCAATGCTCGCCGCAGGCGGCGCCGCCGGTCGCGACGTCGCCGGCCGCATAGATGCCGTCCACGCTGGTCCGCAGGCACGAGTCCACCACGATGCCGCTGCGCTCGACGAGCGCGCCGGCGCTCTGCGCCGCCGCCACGTTCGGCACCATGCCGAGCGCGGCGACCACCGCGCCGGTCACCCGGGTGCCGTCGTCCAGGTCGGCCCCGGACGGGTCCGCCGTGATCACGCGTGCGCCGCAGCGCACCTGCACTCCGCGATCCCGGTGCAGGTCGGCCAGGTAGTCGGCCACCGCCGGGGGCACCACGCGACTCAGCACCTTCTCGCCGGCTTCGAGCACCGTGACGGGCAGACCCGTCGCAGCCGTCGAGGCGGCCAGCTCCAGGCCGATGAGGCCGCCACCGATCACCACCAGTCCGCCGCGGTCGGTGATCGTCGCGCGGATGCGTTCCGCGTCGGCGACGGTGCGCAGGGACGGCACGTCGTCGTGCAGCCACGCGGGGCGGATCGGACGTCCGCCGGTCGCGAGGATCAGCGCGCGGTATCCCAGGCTGCGGCCGTCGCTGAGCGTCACCGTGCGGGCGTCCGGGTCGACGTCGGTCACGGCCACGCCGCTGACGAAGGTGATGTCGCGGTCGGCCCAGAACTCCGGCTTCTGCAGTCGGATGCGTTCGACGCTCAGGTCGGCGGCGAGCAGATCCTTGCTCAGCGCGGTGCGCCGGTACGGGTGCCCGGCCTCGGCGCCGACGACGGTCACCGGCCCGGTGCAGCCCTCGGCGCGCAACGTCTGCGCCGCGGTCGCCCCGGCCACACCGGAGCCGACGATCACCACGCCGGTCACGGACGCGCGACCTCGACCATCTCGAAGTCGGCCTTGGCGGCGCCGCAGTCCGGGCAGCTCCAGTCGTCGGGGATCTCGTCCCAGCGCGTGCCGGGTTCGATGCCGTCCTCGGGCCAGCCTTCGGCTTCGTCGTACTCGAAGCCGCACTGCAGGCAGCGGAACAGTCGGTAGTCGTTCATGGTCATACTCCGATCGGAAGGAAGTCGACCTTGTCGCGGACACCGCAGTCCGGGCAGGCCCAGTCGTCGGGAACGTCGTGCCAGGCGGTGCCGGGCGCGAAGCCCTCCCGCGGCGCACCGTCGGCGATGCGGTAGACGTACTCGCAGTTGCCGCAGCGGTAGGCGTCGGCCGACAGGTTCTGCACGGTCGACGCGCTGTCGGCGGCGGGGCGCTCCAGCACGGCCACCGCGGCGGCCTCGTGGGCGGCGAGCAGTTTGGCGGCCTTGCTCGGCTGCAGATTCGCGCGACTCAGGTCGCCGTCGTAATGCGCCAGCACCCGCTTGTCCATCACCTTGCGCCACAGCGGCGGGAAGTAGGCGATGCCGATCATGCTGGCGTAGCCGCTGGGCAGGTTCGGCGACTCCTCGAAGCTCCGCAGCGTCTGATAGCGACGCGTCGGATTCGCGTGGTGATCACTGTGTCGCTGCAGGTGGTACAGGAAGATGTTGGTCGCGATGTGGTCGGAGTTCCAGCTGTGCTGCGGGGTGCAGCGCTCGTACCGGCCGCGGGCGTTCTTCTGCCGCAGCAGGCCGTAGTGCTCGAGGTAGTTGACGGTCTCCAGCAGCGAGAAGCCGTAGACGGCCTGCAGCAGCAGGAACGGCAGCACCTGCCAGCCGAAGATCAGCGCGAGCGCGCCCCACAGGACCACCGACATCGCCCAGGCGTTCAGGACGTCGTTGGTGTGGTGCAGCACCGGTCGCTCGAGGCGCTTCATCCGGTTCGCCTCCAGCTCCCACGCGGACCGCAGCGAGCCCCACACACTGCGCGGCAGGAACGTCCAGAAGCCCTCGCCGTAGCGCGAGCTGGCCGGATCCTCCGGCGTCGCGACGCGCACGTGATGGCCGCGGTTGTGCTCGATGTAGAAGTGCCCGTAGAAGGTCTGCGCCAGCGTGACCTTGGACAGCCACCGCTCCATGGTGACCTTCTTGTGGCCGAGCTCGTGCGCGGTGTTGATGCCGATACCGCCCATCGCGCCGACCGTGAAGGCCAGACCGATCTTGGACGCCAGACCCAGGCCTCCCGACTCGATGCCGAGCCAGGTCAGGTTATCGGCGGTCCAGAGGTAGCTGGCGAAGATCAGGCTCGCGAACTGGAACGGGATGTACACGTAGGTGCAGTACCGGTAGTACTTGTCGTTCTCGAGCTGTTCGATGAGCTCCTCGGGCGGGTTCTGCCCGTCCGGCCCGAAGAAGATGTCGAGCAGCGGCAGCAACAGGTACACCAGGATCGGCCCGGTCCACCACCACACCGGCGAGACGGCGTTCAGCCAGCCCCAGTCCAGTTCGCGGCCGGCCCAGTTCATGAGGGCGACGAAGCCGGTGGCCACGAAGAGCGCCGTCGGCGGGATCAGTCCCAGCAGCCAGAGGTAGCGCTTCTTGTCGCGCCACTGCGCCACCGGTTCGCCCGTGGCGTCGATCGTCGGTTGTGCCATGTCATGTCTCCTTCACGTCGTCCGTCGGCGTGTGAATTAGACAGTAAGCCCACTTCCGTCCTATGTCTATACATATTTGACAATTTGTAAATCTGAGCGGTGTTTCGAGCACGCGGTGCCACGCCGCCTACGATCAATGACGTGCAGTTCTCTCGATTCGTCGCGCTGGGCGACAGCCAGACCGAAGGCATGGGGGATCCGGATCCGCGCTACGAGTACCGCGGATGGGCCGACCGCCTCGCCGACCGCCTCGCGCTGTCCAACCCGGACTTGCAGTACGCCAATCTCGCCGTCCGCGGGAAGACCACCCGGCAGGCCAGGGAGGAACAGCTTGCGCCCGCCCTGTCCATGGATCCGGACCTGATCACCGCGCCGCTGGGCATGAACGACGTGATCGGCAGTTCCGACATGGCAGCGGTCCACGGCGACCTCGACGCCGTCTACCGCGTCCTGCACGCCACCGGCGCCACCGTGGTGATCTCCACCTATCCGGACGTGACCCGCACCATCCCGATGGGTCGACGGTTCGAGGGCAAGCTGCTGGCACTGAACGCGATGATGCGTGAGTTCGCCGACGAGTACGGCTTCGTTCTCGTCGACCTGTACTCCGCGCCGGTCCTCACCGATCTACGTGCCTGGGCACCGGACCGGCTGCACGCCTCGCCGCTCGGCCACGAGCGCTTCGCCGACGGCGCCGCGTTCGCGCTCGGCCTGGAACACAGCTCCGCCGACTGGGCCGCGCCACTCGAGGTGCTCGCCGAACCGCGACGCCTGTACCGACACGCCCGCGACACTCGCTGGGCCGTGCAGTACCTGACGCCGTGGATGATCCGCCGGGCCCGGGGCCGCTCCCTGGGCGACGGCCGCGCGCCCAAGCGTCCCCACCTGACACCCGTACGGGACGGCTGACCCACCGGGCTACGGCTGACGCGCCGGGCTAGAGTCCGGCCATGGCCTACTCCCATTTCGACGTCGCCGTCGAGGACTCCGTCGCCACCGTCACCTTCAACCGCCCGGAGAAGCGCAACAGTTTCACCATGGCGATGTGCCTGGAACTGGGCGACTTCTTCGACCGCATCGATGCCGACGACGCCGTCCGCGTCGTGATCCTCACCGGCACCGGCCCCGCCTTCTGCGCCGGCGCCGACCTGCACGAAGGTTTCATCGGCGCCACCGAACTCACCCCGGAGCAGGAGGCGATCGTGGCCCGGGTGGGCACCGTCGACGGCGTCTCCCGGGACCCGGGCGGCTGGCTCGCGCTGAAGATCGCACGGTCGCTCACGCCGGTGATCGTCGCCTTCAACGGCGCCGCCGTCGGCATCGGCGTCACCATGTCGCTGCCCGCCGACATCCGCATCGCCGCCGAGTCCGCGCGCTTCGGCTTCGTCTTCACCCGGCGCGGCATCGTGCCCGAGGCCGCGTCGACCTGGTTCCTGCCCCGGCTGGTCGGCATCGCCCAGGCGACCGAATGGGTGATCACCGGTCGCCTGTTCGACGCGCAGGAAGCGCTGCGCGGCGGGCTCGTCTCCTACGTGGTGCCCGACGATCAGCTCCTGGCCAAGGCGCGTGCGCTGGCCGCCGAGATCGTCGAGAACACGTCGTCGATCTCCGTCGCCGCCGCGCGCCGCATGCTGTGGCACGGGCTCGAACTGTCGTCGCCCTGGTACGCGCACGCCGCCGAAAGCCACGGCATGCGCGCGATGGCCGCCGCACCGGACGGCCACGAGGGCGTGCTGTCGTTCTTGGAGAAGCGGCCGGCCCGCTTCCCGATGTCGGTGGCCGACGACCTGCCCGACTTCGTCCCCGAGTGGCCGGCCCGCCCCGACGACGTCTAGTAGATCTTGTTCGCCCCGCCGTCGGCCATCAGTGTCTGGCCGGTCATGTAGACCGAGTCGTCGGACAGCAGGAACGCGACGACGGGCGCGACGTCGGTCTCCGGATCGCCGAACCGACCCATCGGCACCTTCTCCCGCGACGCCTCGTAGAGATCCGGGAAGGCCTTGCTCCAGGCGACGACGCCCTCGGTCAGCGCCATCGGCGAGACGAGGTTCACGCGGATGTTGTCGCGGGCCCACTCGTTGGCGACCACGCGGCTGAGGCCGCGGATCGCTTCCTTCGCCGACGCGTACGCGCCCTGCGTCGGCTGCCCCACAATGGCCGCACCGGAACCGAAGTTGACGATCGACCCGCCGCCGGCCGCCTTGAGGTGCGAGTATGCCGCAAGCATGAAGTTGCGGGTCGCGTTGAAGCCGGTGTTGAACGACAGGTCCCACACGTCCTGGGTGAGGTCGACGAAGGGCACCTGCCGCGAGGCGTGCGCGTTGTTCACCACACCGGTGAGCTTTCCGAAGCGTTCGACGGCCAGCGCCACCGCGGCCTCGGCGGTCTCCGGCGCTCCCACGTCACCGGCCAGGAAGACCGCGTCACCACCGCAGTCGGCTTCCAGCGCCGCGCCGGCGTCGGCGTCGATGTCCACCGCGACTACCTTGGCACCGCGTCGCACCAGCACGCGGGAGACGGCGCCGCCGATTCCCGCGGCTCCGCCCGTGACGACGACGACCTGATCCTGCAACTGCATGGTGGTTCCCCTCGTGTCGGCGCCCCGGTGTCGGCGCGCTCCGGTCGGATTTCTCATCGAAGCACTTCGGCGGCGGCCCCGACCGCCGTATGCGTCAGGACGTCAGCGGGCGGCGCGGCGCTGCGCGACCAGTTCGCGCGTCTCCGGCGCGACCTGCGAGCCGTAGAGCTCGATCTCGTCCGCGTCGTCGGAGGCCAGGATGAAGCCGCTGAGCCCGTGCTCGACGGCCAGTTCGGCCAGGTCGGGCGCCCACGAGGCGACCGGACCGGCCAGCAGCGGGCCGCTGCGGCCGGCGAAGGCGCCGCCGAGGTTGGCCAGACGTCGGACGTCCGCCGGCGATCGCCCCGCCGCCGTCGCCCCGGCGTCGATCTTGGCGTTCATGTCGTCGAGGGTCGCCGCACCCTCGCGGAGGTTGCCGAGCGAGGGCAGCCAGCCGTCGGCGCGGCGGCCCACGAGGTCGAGCATCTTGGGTCCCAGAGCACCCACCCAGATACCGATGTCGTGCGCCGGCGCCGGGCCGCGCTTGGCGCCGCTGATCTGGTATTCGCTGCCGTCGAGCCGGATGCCGCCGCGGGTGTCGGCGTCCCACACCTGGCGCATCAGGGTGATCGCCTCGTCGAGGCCGCGCATCGATCGGCCGGGCGTGAGGCTGGGTCCGCCGATCGCGGCGATCGCCTCCCGGAAGCCGCCCGCGCCGAGGCCCATCTCCACGCGCCCGCTGGTGAGCCGGTCCAGGCTCGCGGCCGCGCGCGCCAGGACCACCGGATTGCGCAACGGCAGGTTCAGCACATTGCCCGCCAGGCGGATGCGCTCGGTCTGCGCCGCCACGTACGACATCAACGTCCACGCGTCCTGCAGCGCGGGCTGATACGGGTGGTCCTGGAAGGTCGCGAGATCGAGTCCGGCGTCCTCGGCGGTGAGGGTCAGATCGACGGGTTTCCGCGGATCCGCACTGGTCGGAGTGATGAACACCCCGAAGAGCAAGTCATGTCCGTAGTCCATGCCTGCACCCTACGCAGGCCCCACGATTCCCGCCGCAACTGTAGTTAGGCTACGGTCACTTCACTTAGTGTTGCCTAACCAAACCTCACCTGTGGAGTGTGCATGCCCATCCCCGACAGTCCCGCCCTGAACCGCCGCCAGCTGCTGCGCTCGGTCGGCATCGCCGCCCTCGCCCTCGGCGCACTCGGCGCCACCAGCGCCTGCTCCAGCCGCGAGGTGGTGACCGACGGGACCGCGGGCGGCGAAGGCCCGATCACCGTCGTCGACCAGTACGACAACACGATCACCTTCGACACTCCGGTGGGCCGGATCGTCAGCGTGATCATCCCGGTGCCGTCGATGATCATCGGCGCCGATCAGTCCACCGCCCGCAATGTCGGGGCCAACAAGGTCGCGATCTCCCTCGCGTCGGCGGGCATGCTCGGCACGATGTTCCCGCAGTTCCTGCAGACACCGGTGGTCGCCGGGAACGACTTCGTCCCCAACGTCGAGCACATCCTCGCGCAGAATCCCGACGTGGTGATCCAGTGGGGCGACAAGGGCGACGACATCGTCGCACCGCTGCGCAACGCCGGCCTCAAGGTGCTGCTGCTCAAGTACGGCACCCAGGAGGACCTGGAGGCGTGGATCACGATCTTCGGCGACCTGCTGGGCAAGAAGCCCGAGGCCGACGATCTGCTCGCCACCATGGCCGCCGACCGGGCCGTCGTCGAGAAGTCCGCCCGCGCGCACGCCGCCCGCGCGCCCCGCGCGATGTACCTGTACAACGCGCCGGAGATCAAGGTCGGCGCCGACAACAGCTACATGGACTTCTGGATCCGCCTCGCCGGCGGACGCAACGTGGCCGCGGGCGCGGGCAGCGGCTCGAGCCTGGCGGTGACCCGCGAACAGGTCCTCACCTGGGATCCCGAAGTGGTGATCCTGGGCAATTTCGAACCGACCGCACCCGAGGACGTCTACCGCGACCCGACCTGGGCGGCACTGTCCGCGGTCAAGAACAAGCGGGTCTACAAGGCCCCGCTCGGCGGCTTCTCCTGGGACCCGCCGTGCAACGAATCGAACCTGATGTGGCTGTGGGTCAACTCGGTCTTCTTCCCCGACGAGCGCCACGACCTGCGCGCCCGGATCGCCGAGACCTACCGGCACCTCTACGCCTACGATGTCACCGCGGCCGACGTCGACCGCGTTCTGCACCTGCCGGCGAACTCGGTGAGCAGCGACTATGACCGTCTCTTCCGCGCCTGAGGCGGTCCGCGCCGACAGCGCGGGCCCCGCAGCCGGGAACGACGCCGCGATCTGCTCACCGACTTCGTCACCGGCGGCGGCCGGGTGGCGCTGATGGGGCACGCGATGACCGACTTCCTGCCGGGTCTCGGGCGGTGGCGCCGCCTGCAGTACTCCGGTCCGAAGGACCTGGCGATCACCGCCGGTGCACCGCATCCGGTGTGGGCCGCGGTCGACCCCGCCGACCTCTCCTTCCGGCGCGGCGTGTCCGGCTTCTACGCCCGCGGCTACAGCGAAAAACTGCCCGACGGCGCCACGGTGCTCAACCGCGTCGGCCGCCACGGCCTGCCCGTGGACTACGTCTATCGCCTCGGTGCCGGCGAGGTCCTGGTGCACGGCGGCATCGACCTCGGCGTGTACCGCAACGACCCCAACACCTCGGCCCGCATCTTCCCGCAGCTGCTGGGTTGGCTGTCCGGACAGGAGACCCTCGCATGACCACCCCCGACACCACCGCGCCCGACGTCACCGTCGCCGAACCCTTCCGCCGGACCGACCGCGCCGCCCGCTCGCGGCGACGCCTCGCCCTGGTCCACGGCGGCGCGCACTTTCACCTGCAGACCCTCGCCGATCCGGCGGTGATCACCCATCAGACCGAGTTCGTCTATCTCGGCGACCTCACGGCCGGCGGCCTCGCCGACTACGACACGGTGATCGTCGCCGACCGCCAGCACCCGGAGTTGTTGCGCCGCAACGCCGCCGAGTTCCTGGCGGTGGCCGAACGCGGCGGCACACTGGTGGTGCTCGGCGAGAACGCCGCGCACACCTGGCTGCCCGGCGTCTCGTGGACGCCCCGCCCCACCAACTTCTGGTGGTGGATCGAGGGCGAGGATCCGCTGATCCGGACCCGCACCCCCGAGCACGACGCGTGGGAGTTCCTGTCGAGCAAGGCGGTGATCTGGCACCACCACGGTCTGCTGCACACCGACGCCGACGTGGTGCCGCTGGTGGTGTCCGAGGAGCACGACGAGAACGGCGCACCGCACGACGCGGGCATGCTGCTCTACGAGGACACCGTGAGCACACCGGGTCGGATCATCGCGACCACGCTGGACCCGACCTTCCACCACGGCAACAACTTCATGCCGGGCTCCACCCGCTTCCTCTACTCCCTCCTCCGCTGGCTCGACCACACCGCGCCCGCCCGCTGACCCCGCTCGACCGTCACTGTCATATACGGCACCTCGGTGGTCACTATGACCACGGAGGCCGCGTATATGACAGTGAACCTGCGGGAGGAGACGCGCCCGTCGACGAACTCCGCGCACTCGGGCCCGCACCAGCCACACTGGGTGCCATGCCCACCCCACCGAGCCCCTATGCGGCGCGGGCCGACGAGTACATCGCCGCCGTCGGACGGATCGAGCACACCGACCCCGCCGATCGCGCCCTGCTCCAGCAGTGGGCGGCGACCGTCAACGGACCGATCCTCGACGTCGGCTGCGGTCCCGGCCAGTGGACCGAATACCTGACCGCGGCCGGCGCCGACATCGCGGGCATCGACCCCGTCCCGGAGTTCATCGATCGTGCCCGCGCCGACTACCCGCACTTTCGTTTCGATGTCGGCCGCGCCGAGCAGCTGCCGGTCGCCGACCGCACCCTCGGCGGCATCCTCGCGTGGTACTCGCTGATCCACACCCCGCCGGAGCAGATCGGCGCCGCACTCGCCGAGTTCGCCCGGTGCCTGCGTCCGGACGGCCGACTGGCCCTCGGCTTCTTCACCGGCACCCGGCAGGACAGATTCGCGCACGCGGTACAGCCCGCCTACCGATGGCCGGTCGATCTCCTGGTGTCGGTGCTCGAGACCGCCGGTTTCCGGGTGGACCACACCGAAACGCGCTCGGGCCGCCCCGACCGCGACCACGGCGCGATCCTCGCCGCCCGGCGTGCCTGAATCGCTTGTCCCACGTCACTTCCCTACTGTCGACAGGCAGAGACGGAACGAGGGGGAGTCGAATGTCGTCCACTACTGATTCATGGAAACGCGCCACACTCGCGGCGGGCGCCGGGCTGGCCGCGGCCGTGCTGGTCGGCTGCAGCAGCACCACCGGGAGCGATTCGAACACCGGCACCGGGGCCGCGGCCACCACGACGGTCACCACCGCCGCGTGCGACGCGAATCGGGATATGGCGGCGGCGGTCCGCGGAGCGATCGCCGACACCCCGGCCCCGGCCGGGATGACCTGGCAACCGAACGGCAGTCCCACGCCCGAACCCTGCCGCACCCTGGACTACTCCACCACCACGGTGTCGATGGCGACCGGGTCGTCCCCCGAGCTGATCATGCTGTTCCACAACGGCGAGTTCGTCGGTCCCGCGTCGAACTGCTTCGTGCCGCTGCGAAACCTGGAACGCGACGGCGACGACACGGTCGTGGCCACCTATCGTTTCCCACTCGAGGGCGAATCCAATGCCGGTGCCACCGGCACCGCCACCCTGCGCTACCGCTGGGACGGCGACAAGGTGGTCACCGAGGGCTCCTTCCCCACCCTGCTGAGCACCATCCCGGGGTGCGGGGACACCGCATCGACCAGCACTGACGGCGCGGTCACCGAGGTGGCGCCGGCCGACTACGCGACTCCCGGATCGGCCGGCTACTACCGCTGGAAGTTCGGCACCGGCCGGGAATGCGCGGCCTCGCCCGCCGGCATCTGGTGCAGCGTGACCTTCCCGTCCGGCACGCCCGACGTCCGCAACGACGTCTTCACCGGCACGCCGAACTCGATCCACCTCACCGACGAGGGCACGCGCGCCACCCTCACCGAGGGCGGCCCGCCCGGCGCACAGACACTACCGGTGCACAGCCGGATCACCATCGACGGTCTGTCGTGCACGGCCGTCACCGACGGCATCGAGTGCAACGGCCCCGCGGGCGGCTTCTCGTTCGTCGACGGCGAGCTGACCCGCCACGGCACCGAGCTGGCACCGACCCCCGCCTGACCGGCGCCTGTCGTCCGGCCAGCATCCGCGCGAACGCCGCGCACGCCATCGAATACCGATCCGCCCGCGCATCCACCGTCCCACGCGCCCCCGCGAGTTTCATCTCCGCAAAGGCACCCCTACCGGGCCTTTCCGGACATAAAACTCCGGTCGGCGTCAGCCCGCCAGATCATCCGGCTCGAGGGCGTGGTCGGGGCCGTCCACCAGCAGCTGCGCCCTCGGCAACTCGGTCCGGAACCGGGAGGACTGCAGGTCCTGGGCGGCTGTGTCGATCAAACGTCCAACCGCCCCGCCGTTCGGCGCATAGCGCTTGTCCACCAGGATCCCGTCGAGTCGCACGTCCACGCACCACGGAGCGAAACCGACCACCCGCGCAGCCAGGACGAACGGCGTCGCCACCAGCGCCGCGATCCCGGAGATCCCGTACCCGACGAATACCGTCACCGCCGTCAGCACCACAGCGAGGATGTCACCAGGCAGGTGACACAGATCCAGGATCCGCTCCAGCAGCACGGGCTTGTCGGCCTCCGCGGGCGGGTCAGCGGCCTCCCCCAGAGCTGACTCCGGCTCAGTCTCCGGCTCAGTCTGGTCGATCCACCGAACCTGCTCCACCCACACTTCTTCCGGATTCCACGTCGGCCGCCAGGCCAGCATCCTCCGTCGCACCGACCAGTCCTGACCGCCCGCCGTAGTCCCCGCCCGCATACCGATCGACCCTACCGGCGCGGCGATGCCTCACCCGCGCTACTCGGAGGTGTCGTGCGGAGTCGAGTGCGCTGAGATGGACCGAATCTCGGGGAAGTCCACCGTGTCCAGCGGTATAACTGCGGTACATCACTCAACCGGAAGATGGCTGCCACATGTCTCTCAAGAACATCCTCAGCGAATCCGACTACCAGCTCGTCCTCGCGACCGAAGACGACCGACTGGAAGATCTCTCCGAAGAGAAGCTGCTCAAACTGCATCGGCGGACGCGCCGCGCACGGAACAAGCACGTCGGCCAGTACCGCCGAACCGGTGCCAAGAAGGTCGCGAAGAAGGGCGCGCGCGGGCAGGGCAAGAAGGCGAATGTGAAGCGCGCCCGCCGCGCCGAGGTCTTCGAGGAAGCGCTCAGCCGGGTCAGCCGTCAGCTGGCCGTGGTGGCGCACGAGACGGCGGAGGCGTTGAAGGCCGAGCGTCTGGCGGCCGCGCAGGGCGGATCCACCGGCCCGTCGAAGGGCAAGGGCAAAGGCAAAGGCAAGGTCGGTTCGAAGGGCAAGGCGCGGGTCGACGCGACCCGCGCCAACCCGGGTCGGATGAAGTACGAAGCGAGTACCAAGTCCACCGGCAAGCGTCGCCAGGCCAAGCGCGACAACCGCTGACCGCTGCCAAGAGTTTTTGGTCCGGAAAGGTACCCCTACGGGGCCTTTCCGGACCTAAAACTCCGGTCGGCGTCAGCCACCGGCGAGCAGATGCACGACGGCCCCGGTCCGACTCTCGCGAGTCGGCCGGGGCCGTCGTGTTCCGCTAGGTGAGGTTACTTGACCAGGTTCTCGTTGGTCAGTGCCTTCACGCCAGCTTCGGCCTTCTCCACCAGCGAGGCCGGAGGCAGGAAGTTGTCTCCGTAGGCCGCGGCCAGTTCCTTGGCGCGAGCGACGAAGCCGGCGACGCCGCCCTCGTAGCCGTTGATGTACTGCACCACGCCGCCGGTCCAGGCCGGGAAGCCGATACCGAAGATCGAGCCGATGTTGGCGTCCTCGACGGAGGTGAGCACACCCTCGTCGAAGCACTTCACGGTCTCCAGCGCCTCGGCGAAGAGCATGCGCTCCTTCATGTCCTCGAGCGGGATCACCTTGCTGCCCGAGTTGAAGTGCTCACGCTGGCCCGGCCACAGCAGGCCGCGCTTGCCGGCCTCGTCGTAGTCGTAGAAGCCCTTGCCGTCCTTGCGGCCGGTGCGGCCGTTGTCGACCATCCAGTCGACCACGGCGAACGAGCCGTGCTCGGCCGGCTTCTCGCCGGCTGCCTCGGCTGCCGCCTGGGTCTCCTTGCGGATCTTCTGCGGCAGGGTCAGGGTCAGCTCGTCCATCAGCTGCAGCGGCGGGGCCGGGTAACCGGCCTGGCTGCCTGCCTGCTCGATGAACGCCGGCTCGACGCCTTCGCCGACGGCCGCGATGGCCTCGTTCACGAAGGTGCCGATCACGCGGCTGGTGAAGAAGCCGCGGCTGTCGTTGACCACGATCGGGGTCTTGCGGATCTGCAGGGTGTAGTCGATCACCTTGGCCAGCGCGGCGTCGGAGGTCTTCTCGCCCTTGATGATCTCCACCAGCGGCATCTTGTCGACGGGGCTGAAGAAGTGGATACCGATGAAGTCCTCGGAGCGCTTGACGCCCTCGGCGAGGATGGTGATCGGCAGGGTCGAGGTGTTGGAGCCGAGCACGGCATCCGGCTCGACGATGTCCTCGATCTCCTGGAAGACCTGAGCCTTCACCTCGACCGACTCGAACGCGGCCTCGATCACGAGGTCGACGCCCTTGAAGTCGGCGGCGTCGACGGTCGGGTGGATGCGAGCCAGCAGAGCGTCGCTCTTCTCCTGCGTGGTCTTGCCGCGCTTGAGAGCCTTCTCTTCCAGCTTCTCCGAGTAGCCCTTGCCGCGCTTGGCAGCCTCGATGTCGATGTCCTTGAGGACCACCTCGATGCCGGCCTTGGCCGACACGTAGGCGATAGCCGCACCCATCATGCCGGCGCCGATGACGCCGACCTTCTTGGCGGTGTACTTGTCGTAGCCCGCCGGCCGCGAGCCGCCACCGTTGATGTGCTGCAGGTCGAAGAAGAACGCCTTGATCATGTTCTGCGCGACCTGACCGGTCACCAGCGACACGAAGTAGCGGGTCTCGACGAGGTCGGCGGTGTCGACGTCGACGTACGCGCCCTCGATGGCTGCGGCCATGATGGCGCGCGGAGCCGGCATGTTGGCGCCCTTGATCTGCTTGCGCAGCATGGCCGGGAAGGCCGGGAGGTTCGCGGCCACGGCCGGGTTGCTCGGTGCGCCGCCGGGGATCTTGTAGCCCTTGACGTCGAACGGCTGCTGGGCCTCGGGATTCGCGGCGATCCAGGCCTTGGCGGCCGGAACCAGCTCGTCGATGCTGCCGACGACCTCGTTGACCAGGCCCACTTCCTTGGCCTTGGTCGGGTTCATGCGCGGGCCCTGCAGAAGCACGTTCAGCAGCGCGGCCTGCATGCCGAGCAGGCGGACGGTACGGACCACGCCGCCGCCGCCGGGGAGCAGACCGAGGGTCACCTCGGGCAGGCCGAGCTGGTTGCCCTTGACGTCGGCTGCGACGCGGTAGTGGCAGTGCAGCGCGATCTCCAGGCCGCCGCCGAGTGCCGCGCCGTTGATGGCGGCGACGACCGGCTTGCCCAGGGTCTCCAGACGACGCAGCACGGCCTTCATGCCGTTGGTGCGCTCGGTGATCGCGGTGGCGATCTCTTCCTTGGTCTGGGTCCGCTCAGCGGTCATGTCCTTGAGGTCGCCGCCGGCGAAGAAGGTCTTCTTCGCCGAGGTCAGCACCACGCCCGTGATGTCGTCCTTCTCGGCTTCCAGGCGCTCGACGGTCGCGGCCATCGACGACTGGTAGAGGTCGTTCATGGTGTTGGCGCCCTGGTTGGGGTCGTCCATCGTCAGGATGACGACGCCGTCGGCGTCCTTCTCCCACTTGATCATGTTGTCAGTCATGAGATTAAGTCGTTTCCTTCGTTCTCAGGTCGCTCAGACGCGCTCGATGATGGTCGCGACACCCATGCCGCCGCCGATGCACAGGGTCACCAGGCCGTAGCGACCGCCGGTGCGCTCCAGCTCGTCCAGGCAGGTGCCCAGGATCATCGCGCCGGTGGCACCCAGCGGGTGGCCGAGGGCGATGGCGCCGCCGTTGACGTTGACCTTCTCGTGGGGGATGTTGAGGTCCTTCTCCCACTTCATGACGACCGACGCGAACGCCTCGTTCAGCTCGAAGACGTCGATGTCGTCGACGGTCAGACCGGCCTTCTCCAGCACCTTCTCGGTGGCCGGGGTGGGACCGGTGAGCATGATCGACGGCTCAGAGCCGACCTCGGCGTAGGCCACGATGCGGCCGCGCGGGGTGAGACCGTTGCGCTTGCCGGCTTCTTCCGAGCCGATGAGCACCAGGGCGGCGCCGTCGACGATGCCGGAGCTGTTGCCACCGGTGTGGACGTGGTTGACCTTCTCCACGTTCGGGTACTTCTGCATCACGACGTCGTCGAAACCGACCATGTCGGCCAGCGCCTGGAAGGCGGGCTTGAGCTTGCCGAGGCTTTCCGCGGTGGTGCCCGGACGCATGTGCTCGTCCTTGTCCAGCAGGGTCACGCCGTTGATGTCCTTGACCGGGACGATCGACTTCTCGAAGCGGTTCTCCTGCCATGCGACATCGGCACGACGCTGCGACTCGGCGGCGAAGTTGTCGATGTCCTCACGCGAGAAGCCCTCGATGGTGGCGATCAGGTCGGCACCGATGCCCTGCGGGGCGATGTAGTTGTCGTACGCGGTGGCGGGGTCCATGAACAGGGCGCCGCCGTCGCTGCCCATCGGCACGCGTGACATCGACTCGACACCGCCGGCCAGCACCAGGTCGTCGAAGCCCGAGGCGACCTTGGCCGCAGCCAGGTTGCAGGCTTCCAGACCAGAGGCGCAGAAGCGGTTGATCTGGGTGCCGGGGACGCTCTCGCCCAGGCCCGAGTTGAGAGCAGCGGTACGCGAGATCACGGCGCCCTGCTCACCGACCGGCGAGACCACGCCGAGCACGACGTCGTCGACGGCCTTCGGATCCAGGTCGGGGTGACGCTCCAGCATCGAATCGATCAGACCGGAGATGAGGTCGATCGGCTTGACGCTGTGCAGCGCTCCGCCGCGCTGCTTGCCACGAGGCGTACGCACCGCGTCGTAGATGAATGCTTGGTCAGGCACAAGAGTTCCTTTCACACGAACCTAGATGGTTGCCCCCAGGCTAACCCTCAATAACGTTTTTGGCTATAGGCACAGGTACATCCGTGTTAATTCCAAGCGAATTGGGCTATGGTCGGTTCACCATGCCGAGCTCGAAAGCACCCCGACGCACCCGCGCGATCGACCGCCGCGAGCAGCTCTGCGCTGCCGCAACGGTGCTGTTCACCGAGCGTGGCTACCCGCATGTGTCGGTCTCGGACGTGGCCGCGCGAGCCGGTGTCAGCACCCCCACTGTGTACCGGCACTTCGCCGACAAACAGGCCCTGCTGTTCGCTGCGACCCAGGGCGGCGTCGACTCCTTCGAGGCCTACACCGAGTCCGCGCTGGCCGCCGAGGCCGCGCGCGATCACCCGGACCCCGCGCACGCGGTGGTCACCGCCGCGACCCGGCTGAGCATGGCCGATCCCGGTGCGCACACGCTGTGGCGCTGGTCCGGGCAGCACCTGTCCGACGAGCAGAATCGCGAGGTGGTTCGCCGGACCCGCCGCGTGCTGCGCCGCTGGGCCGCCGCCCTCGCGGAGAGCCGTCCGGCGCTATCCGAACGCGAGTCCATGTACCTGGCCGGCGCCGTGCTGTCGGTGGCCGGCAGCCGCATCGGCCGGGAGGCGAAGGCCAACGCCCCGCTCGTGGAATCGACTATGCGCCAACTGATCTGGCGCCTCCTCGACCTGCAGCCCGCGCTCGCGCCGCCGCTGCCGGATCCGGTCGTCGGGCTGCCCGGCGAAGGCGGCCGACGCGACGAGATCCTCGACGCCGCGGCACGACTGTTCGCCGAGCGCGGCTACCCCGGCACCGGCATGGACCACATCGGCGCCGCCGTCGGCATCACCGGACCCAGCGTCTACAAGCACTTCCCGGCCAAGGAAGCGATCCTGGTGGCCATCGGTCGACGCAGCGCCATGCGCTTGGAGGCGGGCGCCATGGCCGCGGGCTTCATCACCTCGAATCCGGCCGAGCTGCTGGACCTCCTGGTGGATTCCTACGTGCAGACCATCACCACCTCCCCGGACCTGCAGGTGGCACTGAGCAGCGGCTACGTCCTCGCCGGCACCCCGGATGCGGCCGAACTCGTGACCATGGAACGCGGCTATGTGGCGCGCTGGATCGACCTGTGGTCGGCCGCCCACCCCGACGCGGACCGCACCGTCGCCACGCTGACCATCCACGCCGCGCTGGCCATCGTGCTCGACGCCGTCCGCATGCCGCGCAGCACCCCGCGGCCCGAGTTCGCCGCGCGCATGGCCTACCTCGTGAAAGGCTTACTCGCGTGAAGTACCGCCGCGACGAGATGATCGAGAAGCTCCGACTCGACCCGTCGTTCGGCGAAAAGCTTTGGGGCGCCTTCGGTTTCACCCACTCCCCAGACGGTGAGGCGAGCTTCACCGAGGAGGATCTGGCCGCCCTCGCCGTCTTCGTCGGTTCGGACGGCGAGATGGATCCGGCCGCGCAGCTGGCCGCGGCCCGCGTGATCGGCCAATCCACCGCACGGCTCGCCGAATGGCAGGCCGATCAGATCCACGCGCTCGCCGCCAATCCCAACGTCCCGCAGACCACCGACGAGCTCGCCGCGGCCGTGGCGCACGTATTGGAGCTGGTCTGGCGCCGTCACCTGGACAACTTTCTCGCGTATCAGGACGAGGCGGCCGCCGACTCTCCCGACGCCGAGGGCGTCGAGCTGATCATCGGCTTCGCCGACATCGTCGGCTATACCGCCCTGTCCCGCCGCCTCGGGCTCCACGAACTCGCCGCGCTGCTGGACACCTTCGAATCCGGCGCGTACACGGTGATCAACCGGCACGGCGGCCAGATCATCAAAGCCATCGGCGACGCCGTGATGTTCACCGCGCCCACCCCGTCCGCGGCCGCGGCGATGGCCCTCGAACTGCACGATCTCGGCGAGGACGACGACCTGCTCAAACTCCGGGTGGGACTGGCGGCGGGCACCGCGCTGACCCGCCTCGGCGACGTCTTCGGCGAGCCGGTGAACATCGCCGCCCGGCTGGCGAGCAGCGCACACGAGGGCAAGACGCTGATCGACGAGAATCTCGCCGAGGCCCTGGCCGATGATCCGTCGCTGTACCTGCGGAATGTCAGCGCACTGTCGGTGCGCGGCTATCGACGCCTGCGGGCCACGTCGCTGGCGCGGAACCGCCGGTCCTCGTAGACCGCGGATAAAACGGCGATAAAAAGGAAGGCGCGCACCGCGATCGGACGATTACCCTCGAACAGATGACACCCGCGATCGCTGTCGAGGCCGTCGATCTCGTCAAGAAATTCGGTGATTTCACCGCCGTCGACGGCGTCAGTTTCTCGGTGCCCGCCGGTACCGTCCTCGGTGTGCTAGGCCCGAACGGCGCGGGCAAGACCACGGTGGTCCGCATGATGACCACGCTCTCGGTGCCCACCTCGGGCACCGCCCGCGTCAACGGTTTCGACGTGCACGAGCAGCCGGACATGGTGCGCCGCAGCATGGGGCTGACCGGTCAGGCCGCCACCGTCGACGAACTGCTCACCGGCCGGGAGAACCTCGCGATGATCGGCGGGCTGTACGGCATCGCGCGCCGCCCGCTGCGCGCCCGGTCCGACGAACTGCTGGCCCAGTTCTCGCTCACCGATGCCGGCGACAAGGTGGTCCGGGACTACTCCGGCGGCATGCGGCGACGCCTCGACCTGGCCGTCAGCCTGCTGACCGCACCGCCCGTACTCTTCCTCGACGAGCCCACCACCGGCCTCGACCCGCACAGCCGCAACGAGCTGTGGGACGTGCTGCGCGAGCTCGTCGCCCGCGGCACCACCCTGGTGCTGACCACGCAGTATCTGGAGGAGGCCGACCAACTCGCCGACCGGATCGTGGTGATCGACAAGGGCAAGATCATCGCCGAGGGCACACCGCTGCAGCTGAAGGACCAGGCCGGGTCGGCCAGCGTGGTGGCCACCCTGACCCACGCCCACCAGATCGGACCGGCCCGCGAGGCACTCGCGGCGATCGCCGCCGAGATCTTCGTCGACGAAGGTGCCCGCAGCCTGACCCTCCCGGCCGGCGGCCTGGCCGACCTGACCCGGGTAGCCCAGGAGCTGCACTCCGGCGGCTTCGAGGTGGACGACCTCAGCCTGTCCCGACCGAGCCTGGACGACGTCTTCCTGTCGCTGACCGGCCGTCGCACCACCCCCACCGACGGTGAGGAGACCCCGTGAGCACCTCCACTGCAATGACCTCCGCCCCGAGCACCACCTCGTCGACGTTGTGGCAACAAGTGGCGATCATGGTGCGCCGCAGCATGATCCACACCAAACGCATGCCGGAGATGCTCTCCGACGTCACCATCCAGCCGATCATGTTCGTGGTGCTGTTCGCCTTCGTCTTCGGACCGGCGATGCCGATGCCCGACGGCGGCAGCTACACGTCGTACCTGCTGCCGGGCATCATGGGGCAGACCATCGCGTTCACCGGTTTCATCGTCGCCACCGGCATCACCGCCGACGTGGAGAAGGGCATCGTCGACCGGTTCCGCTCGCTGCCGATCAACCGCATCTCGTATCTGCTCGGACGGTCGATCGCGAGCCTGCTGCACTCGTCCATCGGCATCGTGGTGATGGCGTTGACCGGTCTGGCGATCGGTTGGCGCATCCACACCGGCCCGGCCGAGGCCGTGCTCGGCTTCGTGATGGTGTTGGTCTTCGGCTTCGCGATGATCTGGTTCGGCGTACTGATCGGCTCGTGGCTGCGGTCGGTGGAGGCGGTGAACGGCTTTATGTTCAGCACCATGTTCCCGCTGACGTTCCTGTCCAACGCCTTCGTCCCGACCGCACCGATGACCCCCTGGCTGCGGACCATCGCCGAGTGGAACCCGATGTCGTCGCTGGTCCAAGCCATGCGACAGCTCTGGGGCAACGGTCCGCACGCGGGCCCGGACGCCGCGCTCCCCCTGCAGCATCCGGTGCTGGCCACCCTCATCTGGTCGGCCGGCCTCACCGCGATCTTCGCGCCCCTCGCCCTCCGCGCATTCAACCGACGCACCGCCGACTGACCGGCGCGGACGGTGCGAGACCGCCGCTCAGGCGGTGTGGGTCAGCGCTTCCAGCGGGTCGGCGTAGATCGCGTCGAGCGACGCGGCACCGGCCGCCTTCTGCTGCACCGTGATCGCCGACCGGGCGACGCGGACGTCGCGGTTGGTGACCACCGACGTGGCCCGCAGCGCCTTGGAGACCAGCGGCAACGCCTCGGGATAGTCGGTGAAGGCCTGCCCGCCGAGGATCACGTGGTCGGGATTGAAGATGTCCGACATCAGGGCGACGGTGCGCCCGAGCACCTCGGCGCGCTCGGCGAGGATGCCGTGCGCCACGTCGTCGCCGGTCCGCGCGGCATTGCGGAGGTCTTCCAGGGTCTCGACGTTCAGCCCGGCGGCTGCGGCCGCGCGCAGCACGCCCGAGTCGCTCACCGCGGCCTCGAGCTGGCCGGTCTTGTCCGGATCCAACAGGGTGGTCTCGCCGGTCGGGAAGTGTCCGATGGTGGGCGGTCCGGCGGCCGGGGTGTGCACGGTGCCGTCGACGCTGAACGCGATGCCGGCCATTTCGCGGGCGTAGAAGTACAGGAAGTTCTGGCTGGTCTCGGCCGGATTCACCACCAGCTCCGCGGCGGCCATGGCTGCCACGTGCGAGGCCACCGAGACCGGCAGACCCAGCGATTCGGCCACCAGCTCGCCGACCCGCACCCCCGACCACCCCAGACGCGGATGGTCGACGACGCCCTTCTCGTCCACCTTGCCGCCGATGGCTACGCCGCCCCAGAGCAGGCGCTTGCCCACCCAGCGGTCGGCGAATCGGCGGGCGCTGTACCCGATGGCGGTGACCACCTCGTCGGGCGTCGCGGCCTGCGGGGTGGCGATGTTCACCGCGCCCACCACGCGATGCTGGAGGTCGTGCGTGGTGATGGCGGTGGTGCGGTAGCCGATGTGGATGCCGACGGTGAGGAAGTCGCCGGTGTTGATCTCGAACGGCACGCGCGGACGTCCGACGGCGCCGGGCGGTGTCAGGTCGGCGCGCTCGCGGATCAATCCGGCCTTGAGCAGTGCGCTCACCTGGCGGTTCACCGTCGAGATGGACAGGCCGGTGGCGGCAGCGGCGTCGTCCCGGAAGACGGGACCGGAGACGCGAGCGGTACGGAGGACCAGGGCGGCGGCCTTGGTGGACAGCTGCAGGCTGGCCACTCCCGCGTACGGGGCGGTCACGCGCGCCGCGCGTCGTCGTCGTGCTTGTTGCGCATATGCCGATCCCTGGGCAGAACGAATGGAAGTGGCGACCCGGCGGTCGAGGGTGGAAGTCATGGAAGTTCGGTGTCCTTGGTGCCTGAGTGCGCAGGCCGAGAAACGGCGGATGCGCACATCGATGAATGCCCCGCGATGAGCGGGATGGAAGCTGGGTCAGCGCATTCGGCAACAACAAAGGACACGAGCAAGCGGCAGGCGGCAGCCCAAAGCGGTGGTCACATACGTGACCTCCGGGACGGCGGCGAGCTTGCTGGTCATGTCGGTCAAACTAGCAAGCCCGGACGCCTTCGGCAATACCTGAGTGACGAATGTCAAGTCATTCGAGCACGAAGACCGGAATCTGTCGGTCGGTCTTCTGCTGGTATTCGGCGTAGGGCGGGAAGGCGGCGACGGCCAGTTTCCACCAGTGCGCGCGCTCGTCGCCGGACACCTCGCGCGCGGTCATCGCGATCGGCGAATCCCCGTCTTGCACAAGCACTTCCGGGTGCGCCTTCACGTTGAAGTACCAGGACGGGTGCTCGGGAGCGCCGCCCTTGGAGGCGACCATGGCGTATTTGCCGCCTTCTTCGACACGCATCAGCGGCACGTACCGCTGCTTGCCCGACTTGGCCCCCGTCGTGGTGAACAGGACCACCTTCATGCCGTCGAAACCCACCGAGTCGGTGGTCCCGGTGTCGAGGATCTTCTGTGTCTGGTCGTGCACCCAGCCGACGGGGCTCAGTTCCGGTGTGTCGCTCATCCCACGACGGTACGCCCGCTGCCGCACCGGCAGCGGGCATACGGCGATGGGATCAGCGGAAGGTCGCCATCCCGACGTCGGTAGCCGACAGGTGAGCGTGTTCGTTCATCGAGACGACGGTGATGCCGCGGCGTCCGACGAGCAGCTTGGTGTACGACGCGTTGACCATGGCGCGGGCCAGCGTGGGCCACGACTGTGCGGGCACACCCCAGAGCCGAGCGATCAGCGCGGTGATGGTGCCTGCCGACGAGACGGCGAGCACGGTCTGCCCGGACCCCGCCAGTTCCACCGCGCGATCGGCGGCGGCGCTGGTGCGTTCGACGTACTCCGCGTACGTCTCATCGGAGTCGGCCGCGCCCGCGGTCCAGCGGAGCAGCGCGGCGTCGAGCACCTGCTGGTAGGCCGCCGGGGATCCGTACAGGTCCGGCGTCGGCCCGCCCGGCAGCGCCGGGATCACGTACTCGTCCCAGCCCGCGTCCACGGTGGGCTCGGGCAGAGTTCCGCCGTGGACGCCGCCGAACGCGGCCAGCACGGCGTCGCGGGTGGCGACCTGGCGGGCCAGCCCGCCGCTCACCGCCGCTGTGAACGCCGGCACCTGCCGGGCCAGCTCCCGTCCGGTGGCTGCGGCCTGCTCGACGCCCAGGTCGGTGAGCCCGGGCGCATCCGCCGGAACCGGATCGGTGGAATACGCGTGCATCGGCGCCTGTCCGTGGCGCACCAGGTAAATGACACCCACGGCTCAGGCCCTGTGCAGGTTGGTGCCGGGACGGCTGAGCACGGCCTGCGGCAGCACCGCGTACCGCCCGAGCTGCGTCACCGCATGTGCGACGGTCGCGACGTCGGCGCCGGTGATCATCTCCTCCGCTGGAATCGCGCCTTCGCCCTTGGTCCACTCGGACATGTCGGTGTCCACGTAGCCCGGGCAGATGGCCGTGGCCGAGACACCGCGCACCGATTCCTCGAGGTTGAAGGTCTCGCACATCGAGATCAGCGCGGCCTTGGTGGAGCCGTAGGCGGTCAGATTCGGTTCGGGGTAGACGCCGGTGATCGACGAAATGGCGATCACCTTGGCCGCACCGTCGGTGCCTGCGGTGGCCCGCAGCGTCGGCAACATGCCCTGCAGCAGCAGGAAGGGGGCGCGCAGATTCACCTGGTAGAGGCGGTCCAACCGGCGCACCGGGAAGTCCTCCACCGCACCCATCACGCCCATGCCGGCGTTGATGACCAGCGCATCGCAGCGGCCGTAGGCGGCGGTGTGAGCCGCGGTCAGGTCGGCGAGGGCGGCGTCGTCGGTCATGTCCGCCACCTCCACCTCCACTCGTCCGCCGTGCACTCGCAGCGCCTCGGCGCGCTCGTTGAGCGCATCCAGGCCGCGTGCGGAGATGGTGAGGTCCCAGCCGTGAGCGGCCAGACGTTCGGCGATGGCGGCACCGATACCGCGGGACCCTCCGGTGATGAGGGCGGCTTTACGAGTCGTCATTGCAGTGCTTTCAGTCCGGTGTCGATGAAGTGCGCGGTGGCCTCGGCGGCCCGCTCGGCGCCCGCCGCGCCCGATGAGCCGCCCTGCAGCGCGCGGTGGGTGATGCCTTCGGCGATCACACCGAGCTTGAGATTGGCCAGCCCCACGTAGAAGCCCCAGTCGCCGAGGTCGGCGCCGGCGATCTGGGCGTAGCGCTGCGCCATGGCGGCCGAGTCGGGATAGCGGTCGCTGGTCCAGGCGGCCTCGAAGCCGAGGACCTGCGAGAAGACCGGCTCCCGATAAACGCACATCAGCGCGACATCGGTGAGCGGATCGCCGAGGGCGGCCATCTCCCAGTCGACGACGGCGGCGATGCGGCCGGGATCGTTCGGGGCGACGATGGTGTTGTCGATGCGGAAGTCGCCGTGCACGATCGTCGACCGCGCCTGCTTGGGCGTACGCGCCGCCAGCAGATCGGCGAGGCGCTCCACGTCGGGCAGCTCCCGCGTCTTCACGTGGCCCCACTGCCGCGTCCACAGCTTCACCTGGCGGGCGGCGAAACCCTCCGGACGGCCGAAGTCGGCCAGGCCGACGGCGCGATAGTCCACCGCATGCAGATCGGCCAGGGTCTGCACCAGCGCGTCGAAGTTGGTCGCCACGTCGGGGTCGGACCAGGCGTCCAGATCCTCCGCGGACCGGATCACCTGCCCGTCGACGAACTCCACCACGGTGCACGGGGCGCCGATGAACTCACCGGTCCGGTCGATCACCACCGGGGTGGCCACCGGCACCGCGGTGCCGGACAGCGCCGAGGTCACCGCCCATTCGCGTTCCATGTCGTGCGCCGACGGCGTCAGACCGGCGAGCGGCGGCCGTCGGGCCACCCAGCGCCGCTCGGCGTCGCTCACCACGTAAGTCAGATTGGACCGACCACCACTGATCAACTCGATCTCGAGCTCGCCGATCACGTCGATCCCGTTGGCGGACAGCAGCTTCCGCAGGTCCGCAGCTTTCAGCCCGGCATGATCAGACATTGCGCACGCCCGCCTCGCGGGCCTTGCGCGCACGTCCGACGGCCCGCTTGGCGAGCGCCCAACGGTGCACCTCGGAGGGGCCGTCGTAGATGCGGAACGGACGCACCTCGTTGGCGAGCCGGGCCAGTGGCAGATCCTCGGACACGCCGAGGCCGCCGCACATCTGCACGCAACGGTCCAGGATCCGCGAGAACGCCTCGGCCCCATAGGTTTTGGCGATCGACGTGGAGTTCGAGGCGTGCTCGCCCTGATCGAGTTCCCAGCAGGCGTTGGTCAGCAGTGCGCGGGTCGCGGCCAGGTCGATCTCGTTGTTGGCCACCATCTGCTGGATCATGCCGAGGTCGCCGAGCTTGCCGCCGAAGCCCTCGCGGGTGCCGACGTAGTCGAGCGCGATGTCGTGAGCCCGCTCGGCCACACCCATCCAGCGCATCACGTGCGTCATGCGGGCCGGGCCGAGGCGCACCTGCGCGTAGCGGTAGCCCTCGTCGGGCTCACCGAGGACGTCCTCGTCGGGCACGAAGACGTCGGTGAAGGTCACCTCGCAGTGTCCGCCGATCATGCCGCGGTCGTAGGTGTGCACGTAGCGGCCCACCTCGATGCCGGGCGTGCCCGCGGGCGCCAGGAACATCGTCGCGCCGCCGCGATCGCCGGGCTCGCCCTTGGTGCGCGCCATGATGATCCACATGCCCGCACCGTCGGCACCGGTGA
The DNA here is from genome assembly GCF_039542465.1 of Gordonia alkaliphila. Taxonomy (NCBI): domain Bacteria; kingdom Bacillati; phylum Actinomycetota; class Actinomycetes; order Mycobacteriales; family Gordoniaceae; genus Gordonia; species Gordonia alkaliphila. The sequence continues at coordinate 88,126 of NZ_BAABIE010000010.1, forward strand.
TGAACCGCTTCATGCCGTTGATCTTCCAGCCGCCGGGGACGCGCACCGCATGGGTACGCAGGGCGTTCGGGTCGGCGCCGGCACCGGGCGAGGGCTCGGTCATCGCGAAGGCGCTGCGAATCTCACCCTTGGCCAGCGGCGCCAGGTAGCGATCCTTCTGGGTCGGGCTGGCGACCTCGGCGAGCATGTGCACGTTGCCCTCGTCCGGGGCGCCGAGGTGCAGGGCGACGGGGCCGAAAGTCGATCGGCCGGCCGCGGTAAAAACCGGCGAGCGGTCAGACATGTTCAGCCCCAGACCGCCGAACTCGACGGGTGCGTGCGGCGCGAAGATGCCGGCCTCCTTGGCCTGGGCATTCAGGTCGCGACGCAGATCGTCACCGCCGGCCGCCACGATGTCGCCGGCGAACTTGTTCTCCAGCGGCAGCACGACGTCGTCGATGAAGGTACGGGTCCGCGCAACGAGGTCGGTCACCTCGGGGCTGTAGGACAGGTCGATGGTCATCTCAGCTCACTCACTCCCCACCGAACGATCGCTCGGTCACCCGCGACTGTACCCCACAAGATCGCGCGCCAACACCAGGTTCCGCTCGACGAGCTGTTCGGGCGTCTGCCCGCCGCCCGGTCGGTACCAGGTGGAGACGCCGACACACATGGTCGACAGCGCGCGCGCAGCGTCGTGCGGAAACTCGGTGGTGAAGATTCCCGCGGCGACGCCGTCGTCCACCGCGTCGTCGACCATCCGCTGCTGTCGCGTCCGGTGCCCGATGTAGACCGCGCGGTACTCCGGATCCATGCTGCGCACCTCGGTGGAGCCGACGAAGGCCTGGGCGCGCCGGTACATATGGAAGCGCAGGAGCGACTCGACGAGAGCGTCGAACCGGGCCAGCGGCTCCGCGCCCGCCTCGGCCAGCGCGGCCTCGCTGCGGCCCAGCAGCTCCTCCATCGTCAGCTCCGAAAGACCTTGCAGCAGAGACTGTTTGGACGGGTAGTGGTGGTAGAGGCCGGGTACCGAGAGCCCTGCACGAGAGGCGATGTCGCGCACCGTGGTGCCGTGATATCCGCTCTCCGCGAAGGCTTCCAGCGCCGCGGAGAGCGGTGCCGGCAGATCGGGCGGGCCATAGTCGCGCCAAGTGGTCATGGCAACGAACCTAACCCCAGGAGCAGGTGCACACATACGTCGACCAGCTGAGTGCGGTCCACCTGCACCTCGCCTTCGGTCCACGCTGCGAGCAATCGACCCAGGCCACCGACCTGAAAGTAGGCGGCCGCCGTGGTGACCGGACCCGGCGCCACCCCTACGGCCTCGACGGCCGAATCGCCGGTGAGAGCGACGAAGAGTCGGGTGGACTCGGCCCGCTTGCGCGACACCACCGGGCTGCGCACGGTGTCGGCGAAGAGGAGTCGCCCGACCCGTCGATCCGATTCGATCACCCCGACCACCGCGTCGACCGCGCCGCGCACCTTGTCCGTCGAATCGTCGCCCGCCGCGAAAGCCCCCAGCGCCTGCTCGGTGATCCGCGCGATCACCCCGTCGTAGGCGGCGGCCACCAGGTCGTCAATGCCGGGGAAGCTCTCGTAGAAGTAGCGCGGCGTCAGTTCCGCGCGAGCACAGACGCCACGCACCGTAACCGTGCCGTCGTCGTCCTGCGCCAGCATGTCCAGCGCCGCCTCGATCAGGGCGGCACGACGGCGAGCCACGCGGGCGTCGCCGGCCTCCCCGCCGTAGGCGCGCAGCACGGGTTCGAATTCATTCGCCGACGACATCACCCGTCAATCTTGACACTCTTGACACTCGCCGCAGGCACGAGTTGAATAAGCGTCACACCAAAGTGGTAACAGTCGTTATCAGTTGAACGGAGACGCCATGAGCGCCGAAACCATCACCGCCGGCCAAGCCGACGACATCGCCCGCAGTGCCGAGACCATGCCGCGCTCCCGACGCGAAGCGCTCGACAACGTGGTGATCGACGACATGGACATGCTCGGCATCGCACTGCTCGCCGGGCCCGCGAACGTGATCATGCAGCTCGCCGTACCGGCCGTCGGCTACGGCGTCTACGAGTCGACGGTCCACTCCGGCAACCTGTTCAAGAATCCGACCAAGCGCACCCGCACCACGCTGACCTACCTCGCGGTGGCCGCGATGGGCTCGCCGGAAGTCCGCAAGGCGTACCGCCAGGCGGTGAACAAGTCGCACGCCTACGTGCGCTCCAGCGAGGCCAGCCCGGTCGAGTACAACGCCTTCGACCCGAAGCTGCAGCTCTGGGTGGCCGCCTGCCTGTACCGCGGCTGGGAGGACATGCAGCGGATCTACGGCGACCCGGCCAAAATCACCGAGGAGGCCTACCAGCAGGGCGCGGTCATGGGCACCACGCTGCAGATGCCGCGAGACCTCTGGCCGGCTACGCGCGCCGACTTCGAGGAGTACTGGCAGTCGACCCTCGCCGAGGTCGAGATCGACGACACCATCCGCGAACACCTGATGGCCATCATTCAGCTCGACTTCACCTACAAGCCGATCCGCCTGCTCGGCCGCTGGTACTCGGAGACCATGACCATCGGCTTCCTGCCGCCGGAGTTCCAACAGAAGATGCGGGTATCCCAGACCCCGGCGCAGCGCCGATTCTTCGCAGCGCACAACGCGATTGCCCGCCAGCTCATCAAGATCCTGCCGAAACCGCTGCGGGAGTTCCCGTTCAACCTGCTACTGGCCGACCTCGACTGGCGCCGCCGCACCGGCCGCCCCCTGGTCTAAACCCGGTCAGACCGAAGGCAGTGCCCGCCACGTCGGCGGACACTGCCTTCGAAGCCCCGCAACAGCGACGCCGACGATCTACAGATCAGGCCACAGCAGGCCGAACGGCTCCAACCACGGATCGAACGGCGTCCCGATCACACCGAGCTCATCACTCACCGGCGACGAATCGTCTTCCAACGCAAGCAACGGCGACGGGGAGACACCGAACAACTCGGCGGCCTCCTGCGCCGCGGCCGGACCGGTAATGGTGCGCGCCGCAGCCTCCGGCTCCGCCTCGCCATCGGGGTCGTACACGTACGCCCGATACACGCAGCGACTGCCGGCCGGATCCAGACGCCACACCTGGAACACCACACCGAACTCATCGCCGTCTTCACAGATCACCGCCCGCCCCGCCGGCGCACCCGCAAAGAAGTCCGCCTCACGATGATCGGTCACCATCCCCGGCACACTGATCGACACCCGCACCCCGAGATCGGACTCCTCGACGTCATAGTCCAGATCATCAACCGGGCACGACCCGGCTCCCCAACTGGCCCGCAACACCGCCGTCACCCGCTCCACCAGCGCCTCAGCCGCTGCCGGTTCCGCAACATCAGCGATCACCACCAGACCGTATGTACTCACCAGGGCACCTCCAACTCCGGGAACACCGGATCAGTGATCTGCGCATCCGACAGACCAAACCACTTCAACGTATCCACGCGCGTCTGCGCGAACAACTCCTCCACCGACTGCCGATCGCCGGTCTGAATCCGGGCATACAAATCTTCCCAATACGCCCGCAACCGCGCCTCCCCGCTATCAGCAGTCCGGTCACCCCAAATCCCGTACAGCCAATCGTCGTCATCGAGAACCCGACGAACATCAGCCACCAAATCCGGCAACGGCCGCGAACCGGACAGAACCCTCAACGCGATCAAGTGTTGCAACGTGATCCCGCGATAAATATAGTCTTCGCGCCCCGCCGCGCAATTTTCAACATACTTCCTATCGGAAGCCTCGCGAACACCACTCACGTCATACCGATCATGCAGCTTCAACTCCGACGTGCACCTCGCGAACTCGGCCACCACCTTCGGGTCGCTGACATCACGGAAGCGAATCTCCGGATGATCCGGAACCTTGAACTGATCTCCAGCCGCACCACCCATACCAGATTGGGTAGATGGCAACGGATAGGAGAGTAAGCCCTGATATGCAACCATCCTGCCGTTCGAGGTTTTTTCCTGGTAAACGAACTGCAGCCACCACTGCGGGTCGGACCGCATCAACGACGTCGAACTACCCTTACCAGCCACCTCCCAACCGCCACCCATCAGAACAGCGGCCTCCGAAACCACCTCTCGCCACTGCTTCACCGTCAAAGCCACGATAACTCCTCATCTGACACGGTGTTGGGTCGCGGCAGGCTCGGCCGCAACTCCCTGATCAATCGATTCAATGACTCTTCTGGAATATCGAAAGACTTCTGAAGGTTCCTGATCCAGGTCTTTGAGATTCCAGATTTCCCGGTTTTCAAATCTACGATGAGCACCAGCCTCTCGGCGCCATCGACGTACTGCGTAACGACGATATCAGGGCGAACCGTATTCTTTTGTCCGCGCGAATCCGCGAGGATATTGCCATCGCCATCCACCCTCGGGGGCGCGCCCTTGGGCACTGACCATTCATGGTAAACATGGAAGCCTGCTCCGAGCGACTGCGCAATCTGTTCAGCCAACTCGGATACAAGATCCTCGAGGGCCTTGTGAACTTTCGACCCCCAGGTTGTTGGTCGCAGCAGGTTCTTGATCTGCTCTTCCAGTCCGTCGGGGATGTTCGCCGGATCCGCATCCCGAGCATCCGCCAACGCCTCGAGCACGGCAATTACCACCTCGTGCGCCTGGTCGGCGAGTTCCCCGAACCGGTTCATCAACTCTTCGAGAATATCGGAATCCAGCGGTGCACTGGGGGCCGGTTCCCGGCTGGCGCCACCGTCGGGGGCTCCATCTTGGTCGAGAAAATTGAGCAGCCAGGTGACCACTTCGCCGATCCGGCTGGCAGCACCTTCGTCGATGCCGGGATCCTGCTTCCCGGGGCGCTGGTCTGTTGGTGGCTTCCACCAATCCAGGGGAATGCGCTCGAGAAGTTCTCGCGGCAGGAGGCCCTCGGCCCAGTCAGGGATCGTGGGCGGATTCGGCTCCACCGGCCCGGGCTCAGCAGGTACTTGTCCGGGGGCGTCGGGGACCGTCGGCGGTTCGGCGCCTGGCTCGGTCGCGGGCGGGTCGTTCGGCGACAGCTCCGGCGCCTCTGGATCGTCACGGGGAATGACCGGTTCCGGATCGACCGGGCTCAAATCTGGTTGACCTTGGTCCGGCTCTGGGACCGTTGGCGGCGGATCACCACCGAGGTCTGGCTGCTCCTGGTCACCCGGCCGGTCGGCATCGGGATCGTGCGGCCGCACGTGCGGTGTAGTTTTGGGTGGTTGTGTCTGGCCTCGAAGTCCGTCATCAAAAGTGCCGCGGTGGCGTTCCTGCAACTCACGGAGAAGGTCACGAATGCCGTCGTCGGCTAGATCCCCCAAACCGCCATCCGGATCCTCCAAGAACCGACGAAGACCCTCAATCTCCTCTAGTGTCCCCCTCGAAATCAGGTCACGAATCATCCGGTCGAATGACTCTGGATCTTTGAGGGCTCTTCAGATCTAAGAGTGCGTAGGTGAGGTTCGGGACGAGCGCGGGCGACCACAAGATGTAGGCGGGCCCTGGGTGTGATCATGGAAGTTCCTCAACAACCCCGACGCACACCACAGGACCCATGGCTGAGCTTACTTCCGATGTTGCCGACACGATCTGCCGAACCGTCGAGTTGGGCGTGACGATCACCGGTGCGGCCGTCGGCGCCGATGACCGGACCCACATTTTCTGCGAGGTCCTCGACCCCGATCGACGCTGCCCGGACTGCAATATTGCAGGTCAACCACGAGATCGGGTCGTCCGGGTCCTGACCGACACGCCCGCCGCCGGCCATCCGGTACTCCTGCACGTGGCGGTTCCGCGGTTCGTCTGCCACACCAGCGACTGCTCCAGGTCGGTCTTTCGGGCGAGGATCGATCACATCGCCCCGGCACGGTCGGTGGTCACCGCACGGACCGCACGCTGGATTCTGCAGCGCATCGTGGTCGACAAGATGAGCGTGGCCGCCGTGGCCGCGAACCTCGCGATCTCGTGGAACACGGTCAACCAGATCGCCACAGACGCCGCACGAGCACTGGTCTACGACGGTGACCACCTCGACGGGGTCCGCTGCCTCGGTGTGGACGAGCACAAATGGAAACATGTTCGCGGACAAGGAGATTCGAGTTTCGTCACGGTCTTGATCGATCTGACCCCGGTCATCGACGGGACCGGTCCGGCACGGCTGCTCGACATGATCGGCGGCCGATCCAAACAGGTCCTCAAGCAGTGGATGCGAGCGCGAGACCAGCAGTTCCGGGATCGGATCAAGGTCGTGGCGATGGACGGATTCACCGGCTACAAGACCGGATCGACCTCTCACACGGAATCCGCGCCAGGCTTGAGTTAAAACTCTTTAGTGCCCGATACTGATGGCCACGAGAATTGGCGCTGGCATCGTCGGCGCGGTGTGTGCGGGCGGCGAGCCCATGACCCGTTGAGATCTACCCTCTCGAGTCAGGAGATCTTCGGCCACTCACGAGGGTGACACGCTGAACGCTTAGGCGCGCCGGAGCCGTTTCAGGGCGGAGCGGTCCAGGTGGGCCACGTCGGTGTGGCCGGTCAGGCCGAGCGTGAGGTCGAGTTCGGCGATAATGTTCGCGACCGCTTCGCGCGCGCCGTCGGCACCGTTCAGCGCCAGGCCGTACATGTGCGGACGACCGATACACACCGCGTCGGCGCCCAGCGCCAGCGCCTTGAACACATCGGCGCCGGTGTAGAAGCCGGAGTCGGCGAGGATCTTGGTCTTACCCGCCACCGCGTCGGCGATGTCGACCAGCGCGTCGGTCGACGAGATGGAGCCGTCGACCTGTCGTCCGCCGTGGTTGGACACGATGATGCCGTCGACGCCGAGGTCCACGGCCTGCCGGGCGTCGTCCGGATGCAGGATGCCCTTGAGCACGATCGGCAGCGACGTCTTCTCGCGCAGCGAGGCGATGTCGTCCCAGTTCAGCGACGGCCGCGAGTAGATGTCCAGGAAGGTCTGCACGGCCGCGCGCGGCTCCGGCGCCGTCAGGTTCTTGCGCAGGTCGCCGGGGACGTTGCGGGCGATGGAGAACAGCGTCTTGATCGCGCCGAGGGAGATCTCCGGTCGCTCGTCGGCGGCATCGCGTAGGCGTTCGGCGACGATCTCCCAGAACGACGGATCCGAGGTGTACTGATTGATGCCCTCGCCCCGGGCGAACGGCAGCGAGCCGAGGTTCAGGTCCTGCGGCCGCCAACCCAGCATCGTGGTGTCCAGCGTGACCGCGAGGGCCGCCGCGCCCATCTTCTCCGCGCGGGCGATCAGGCTGTCGACCAGGCGATCGTCGGTGGACCAGTACAGCTGGAACCAGCGCGGCGCACCGGGGGTCACGGCCTCCATCGCCGCCGCCACGTCCTCCATCGGCGCGCAGCCCTGATTGGAGAAGATGTACGGCACGCCCAGCTCCGCGGCGGCCTTGCCGATGTGCACGTCGGCGTCCGGATGGGCCAGCGCGCCCGCACCCACCGGCGCGAAAAGCACTGGCGCAGCGAGGGTTTGACCGAACAGCTCGATCTCGGTGCTGCGCTGGCTCACGTCGCGGAGCACGCGCGGCACGATGGCCCACTCATCCAGCGCGGCCCGATTGGCCGCCATGGTGCGACCCTCCCCCGCGCCGCCGGCGATGTACGCCCACGCGCGCGCAGACATCTTGGCCTTGGCGCGCCGTTCCAGTTCGGCGAAGTCGGTGGGGATCACCGGCTTTCGCCCGTGGATACCCGCGGTGTAGACGTCGTTCTGGCGGGAGCGTCCGAAGTTCACGGTCACCATGACGGGTCAGCCTTTCGCCTGCGCGTCGGCATCGTCGCGCTGCAGATAGAAGTAGAAGTGGCGGTCCCGGACCAGCGAGGTCTTGCCGTTCATGATGCCCATCAGCGTGCGCTCGTCGACCCGCTTGAAGTGATCGATCACCGGCTGCCCGTCGTAGACCATCGACGCGGTCACTTCCCCGCGGAAGCCGACCGGCCAGAGGCTGGCCTCGCCCTTCCCGATCTCCTTGTTGGAGTACAGGTTTCCATTCTCGTCGCGGCAGACCATCGGCACGACGTCGTACCAACTGCGAAACCACTTGCCGTGCCAACCGACCTTCTCCAACTGCCCGTCCATCGGGTGCCCGGACGGCAGTTCGCCGCCGCGCCAGTCGCCGAGGATCTCCTCGACGGTCACCACCGGCAGTGCCGCCCAGATCGCGTCGAGGTCGGCCGGCTCGCTGATCTGCTGCGAGGCCACCCGCTCGAAGAAGGTCGACACGGCCTGGTCTGCGGAGAGTTGGCTCATACCGGGAGCATATCTATCGTGAGACCCGGGACACAGTGACGCGGTGCACATCTGCGGGCACGCGGCGGGCCGGACAGGCCGGAAGGTTCGACGAATGACAGCGCACCGATGCGACGACCTGCGCGCACAGGTCCGCGCGTTCCTCGACGCGGAGATCGCGGCGGGCACGATCGCCCCGACCGCCGACAGCTGGTTGACCGGCTGGGACACCGAGTTCACCCGGCGACTGGCCGAACGCGGCTGGGTCGGCATGACGATCCCGCGCGAATACGGCGGCCACGGACGCGGCCACCTGGAGCGGTTCGCCGTCACCGAGGAACTGCTCGCCGTCGGCGCCCCGGTCGCCGCGCACTGGATCGCCGACCGGCAGATCGCACCGTCGCTGCTCAAGTTCGGCACGGAAGCCCAGAAGCGGGCACTGCTGCCCGGGATCGCCTCCGGCACAGTCTTTTTCGGCATCGGAATGAGCGAACCCGACGCCGGCAGCGACCTCGCCGCGGTACGCACCCGCGCCACCCGGGTCGACGGCGGCTGGGAACTCACCGGCACCAAGGTGTGGACCTCCGGCGCACACCGCGCGCACTACTTCATCGCGCTGGCCCGCACCCACCCGCGCGAGGACGGCCGACGCCACAACGGGCTCTCCCAGTTCATCGTCGATCTGCGCGGACCCGGCGTCACCGTGAATCCGATCATCTCGATGAACGGCGGCCACCACTTCAACGAGGTGGTGCTGGAGAAGGCGTTGGTGCCCGACGAGCGGGTCTTCGGCGAGATCGGCGCGGGGTGGACCCAGGTGACCAGCGAGCTCGCCTTCGAACGCAGCGGCCCCGAACGCTTCCTGTCGACGTTCCCGCTACTGAGCGCCGCCGTCGAATCCGACGACTCGACGGTCGACGACGCCGCCCTCGGCGCGAGCATCGCCCGGATCGCCGGCCTGCACCACATGTCCGGCGCGGTCGCCGAAACCCTCGCGCGCCAAGAACCCGCCGACCTCGCCGCCGCCGTGGTGAAAGTGCTGGGCACCGCCACCGAAGGCGACATCGCCGACGTCCTCGACCTCGCGATCGCCGACGACACGTCGCCACTGGGCGCGGCGGTCGCCGCCGCTGCCGATCAGCGGCCCGGTTTCACCCTGCGCGGTGGCACCAACGAGATCTTGCGCGGCGTGATCGCCCGCGGACTGGGGATGCGATGAGCGGCAACGAACTGAATGACCTGATCGGGGCGGTGCTGACCGCGCACCGCGACGACCCGCCACGACTGTGGACCGAACTCGGTCGGGCAGGTCTCACCCGGTTGACCGGCTCGGTCGACGGCGGCGGCAGCGGCGCGGGCTGGGCGGAATCCGCCGCACTACTGCGCGCCGCCGCCGCGCACGGCGTCGAACTGCCCGTCGCCGAACACGATCTGCTGGCCGGCTGGCTGTGCGAGCGCGCCGGACTACCGGTCGACGATCGTCGCCGCAGCGCCGCGGTCCTCGACGCGCACGGGCGGGCGCGGCGCGTCGGCTGGGCGGCCGCTGCCGAACGCCTCACGCTGCTGCACCCGATCGGCGACGGCTGGGCGGTATCCGACGTCGACGCCGCCGACGTCGCCATCACCCCGGGCCGCAATCGCGCGGACGCACCGCGCGACGACCTCGCCGCGGATCCGGCTGCGCTGCAGGGAGTTTCGGTAGATCCCGGCACGGTCGAGCAGTTCGTCCTGCGCGGCGCGCTGGCCCGCGCCGTCGGCATCACCGGTGCGCTGGACCAGATCCTCGCCGAGGTCCTCGCGCACACGACGACGCGCACGCAGTTCGGCCGTCCGCTGGCGCAGTTCCAGGTGATCCAGCACGCCGTCGCCGATCTGGCGGCCGAGAACGCCCTGGCGCGGGCCGCCGTCGACGCGGCCGTCGGGGCGATCCCGGTCGAGGCGCCGCACGCCGACCTCGCCCCGCAGACCGCGTTCCGGATCGCGGTGGCCCGCTCGGTCACCGGGCATGCCGCGTCGATCGCGGTCCGCACCGGGCACCAGCTGCTGGGTGCCATCGGCACCACCCGCGAGCACCGGCTGCACCTGTTCACCCGCCCGATCCTGGCCTGGCGCAACGAGTTCGGCAGTGTCGCGCACTGGGACACCGTGGTGGCGCAGACCGCGCGGGCCGCCGGACCTCAGGGTTTGTGGCCGCTCATCACCGGCTGACCGCACCCCGCGGCGCGCGGGTCAGGAGAAGCGCATCTCCTCGGTGACGTCGTACCGGCGTGCGTCGACCGCATCCAGGAACGCGTTGTGCCGCACATGCCACGGTCCCTCGTGCGCGGCCTTGGGCATCCGGTGGCCGGACCGCTTCACGTAGCCGGAGTCGAGTTCGAAGAAGGCGTGCGCTTCCGGCTGCCGCCCGTTCAGCGTCGGATAGGCCCGGGTGTACCCGTTGCTGCGCATGTGGGCGACCAGGTCGGCCACCGCTTTGCTGGTCAGATCCACCCGCAGCGTCCACGACGCGTTGGTGTAGCCCACCGACCACGCGAAGTTCGGCACGTCGTTGAGCAGGTAGGCCCGGTAGCCGTACCGGTCGCCGGGGTCGACGGCCTCGCCGTCCACCGACAGCGCGATGCCGCCGAAGGCCACCAGCTCCAGACCGGTCGCGGTCACCACGATGTCGGCGTCGAGCACGCGGCCCGAGCTCACCCGCACCCCGTGCTCGGTGAAACCGGCGATGGTGTCGGTGACCACCTCGGCACTGCCGTCGCCGACGGTCTTGTAGAAGTCGGCATCCGGGATCACGCACAGCCGCTGATCCCACGGCTCGTAGGCGGGTTTGAAGTGCTTGTCCACGTCGTAGCCCTTGGGCAAGTAGTGCACCGCGAGCCTGCGGATCAGGCGGCGCGCGGTCTTCGGGAACCGTCGACAGAACAGGTACAGCGCCATGGTGATCGCGACGTTCCGGTACCGAATGAGGTCGTGCGCCAACTGTTTCGGCAGCAGCCGCTGCGCCAGGTTGGTCATCGGATCGGTCCACGGATACGGGAACAGGTAGCTGGGTGAGCGCTGCAGCATCACGACGTGCTCGGCCTCGGCGGCCAGCGCCGGAATCAACGTCACCGCCGTCGCACCGCTGCCGATCACCACCACCTTCTTGCCGGTGTGGTCGAGGTCCTCGGGCCAGAACTGCGGGTGCACCATGGTGCCCGCGTAATTCTCCTCGCCCGGGAAGTCGGGCCGATACCCGGCGTCGTAGCGGAAGTAGCCGGTGCACAGGTAGAGCATCCGGGCACGCTCGGTGCGGGGTTCGTCGTCGACCAGCAGGTCGACGGTCCACAGGTCGGTGTCGGTGTCGAAGTCCGCCGACACCACCTCGGTGGAGAACTGGATGTGCGGGTAGATACCGAAGTCGCGGGCGGTGTTCTCCAGGTAGTCGCGGATCTCGCCGCCGGTCGCCATGGTGCGGTCCCCGCGCCACGGGTTCCACGGGAAACTGAGCGTGAAGATGTCCGAGTCGCTGCGCACCCCGGGGTAGCGGAACAGGTCCCACGTCCCGCCGATCCGCTCCCGCTGCTCCACCATCAGGTACTTGAGCTCCGGATTCCGTTCTCGCAGACGGTAAGCCGCGTCGATCCCGGAGAGACCGGCCCCGACGATGAGGACGTCGAAGAACTCGGAATCGTTGTGCACCATGGGTTCTCGTATCTCTTCTCGAGTCAGGCGGACTTGGCGCTCTTGGCCGACTTGGTCGGCTTGGCAGGTTCGGCGGGCTCGGCGTCGGCCTTCTTGCTCACCGACGCGCGCAGCGCCGCGAGCAGATCGGCCACCTCGTCGCCCTCTGCCTCCGGTTCCGCCGACGGTTCCGGAAAGGCTTGCTCCCCACCGGATTTCGCCTCGATCAGTTTGGCCAGTTCCTTCTCGAAGACGTCCTCGAACTGGGTGGGATCGAAGTCGGTGGCCATGGTGTCGATCAACGACGACGCCATCTCCAGTTCCTGCGGCCGAATCTGCACGTCCTGGTCGAGGAAGGCGAACTCGGGTTTGCGCACCTCGTCCGGCCACAGCAGGGTCTGCAGGGTCATCACACCGTCGATCACCCGCAGTGCCGCCAGCCGGGTGCGTGTGCGGAGCGTGAACATGGCGATGGCCAGGCGATCGGTGGACTCCAGCGCCTGCGCCAGCAGGGTGTACGCCTTGGGCGACTTGGACGCCGGTTCCAGGTAGTAGGCCTTGTCGAAGTAGATCGGATCCACCTGGTCGGCCGGCACGAACTCGAGGATCTCGATCTCCGGGCTCCGATTAACCGGCAGCGTCGCCAAATCCTCCTTGGTGAGGATCACCGGCTGGCCGTCGTCGCTCTCGTACGCGTTCGCGATCTGGCTGAACTCCACTTCGGTGTCCGTGCCCTCCCGAACACGCCGGTAGCGGATCCGCGTGCCGTCCTTCGCGTCCACCTGATGGGAGGAGCGGTCGTGACTCTCCGTCGCGGAATAGACCTTGACCGGCACGTTGACCAGGCCAAAGCTCAGATCACCCTTCCAGATCGAGCGCATGGGTCCATTGTGCCAAAGACCACACCCGACAGCGACGAACCTTCACTTCCAATCGGAAGTTCGTCGTGCGGCCCTCCGCGGGAAGCCGTAGCCGAGGCGGCGGCTGTTCGGTGAGAATGGACGGATGAGCGGATCGGACTTGGAGGTCGACGGCCACCGCATCGCGCTCACCCACCTCGACCGCGTGCTCTATCCCGACGGCACCCGCAAGTACGACGTGATCGCGTACTACCTGGCCGTCGCCGATGCGATGCTGCCGCACCTCGCGTCCCGGCCGGTGACGCGCAAGCGGTGGCCGTCGGGCACCGAAGCGGCGCCCTTCTTCGAGAAGACGCTCCCGGCCGGCACGCCGGACTGGGTTCCGCGGTTCACCATCGCCCATTCGGAGGGCGAGAAGTCCTATCCGGTCGCCACCAGTTCCGCGGTACTCGTCTGGTTCGCTCAGGTGTCGGCGCTGGAATTGCATGTGCCGCAATGGCGCATCGACCTGTCGGCGGGCCACGAGGACGGTCGCACCGACCGGCTGGTGCTCGACCTGGACCCCGGACCCGACGTCCCGCTGACGCAATGCGGTCAGGTCGCGCTGACCATCCGGGACGTGCTGACCGACGCCGGGCTGCCGTCGTGGCCGGTGACCAGCGGCGGCAAGGGGATTCACGTCTACGCGCAGCTGCCGTCGCCGGTCAGCGCCGACTCGGCCCGCACGGTGGCCAAGCAGATCGCGGTCTCGCTGGAGAAGGCGTTCCCGCGCGATGTGACCGCGTCAATGAGCAAGGCCGCGCGTCCGGGCAAGGTGTTCCTCGATTGGAGCCAGAACAGCGCCAGCAAGACGACGCTGAGTCCGTACTCGTTGCGCGGCCTGACGCAGCCGTGGGTCGCGGCACCGCGTGAATGGTCCGAACTCGCCGAGCCTGACCTGGCGCAACTCCGGTATTCCGAAGTGCTGGAACGGTTTTCGCAGTCCGGCGACCTGCTCGGCGGCGCTACCGCCCCACCCACCGCTCCACCCGCAGAACCCGTCGCCGATCTGCCCGCGGGCGTCGTCGATCTCGGCGTGTACCGACGTCGCCGAGCGGCACCGATGCTGGCCGTCGACCAGCCGATCGACGCCCTGGACAGCGACACCTGGGCGTTCGAAGGCAAATGGGACGGCTACCGCGTCCTGGCCACCGTCCGCGACGGCCGGTTGCGGCTGCATTCGCGGTCAGGCAACGACCTGACCGGCGACTTCAGTGAACTCGCTCCGCTGGCGCAGGCCGTCCCCGGCGGGGACATGGTGCTCGACGGCGAGGTGGTGGCCCTGGACGCCGACGGGAAGACCGACTTCGGCCTGCTGTCGTCGCGGCGTCGTCGCACCGACGGCACCCGGCTCGAGTTCTTCGTCTTCGACGTCCTGGAACTCGACGGTCGCGACCTGACCGGCGCGCCGTGGGATCAGCGCCGTCGGGTCCTGGAAGAGCTCCGACCGGCGCTCGCCGCACTGCCGAACGTCCAGATCCCGGATCTGCTCCCCGGCCCCGGCGCCCGCGCGGTGACTCGGGCTCGGGACATGGGCTGGGAGGGCGTGGTCGCGAAACGTCGTTCCGCCCCGTACCGCCTCGGCACCCGCAGCCCGGACTGGCGCAAACAGAAGAACTGGAACGACGTGGAGGTGGTGATCGGCGGCTTCCGACTGGTCCGCGACGGCGCCACCCGCACCCTCGGCTCGGTGCTGGTGGGTCTGCCCGCGGAGACCGGGCTGCGCTATGTGGGCCGCGTCGGCACCGGCTGGACCCAAGCGCAGGCCGCGGACCTGCTCGCTGAACTCGAGACGCTGAAGATCAGCCGCAGCCCGTTCCTGGCGATCGACGCTCCCGTCGCCTCCAGCGCCACCTGGGTGCTGCCCAAGCTGGTGGTGGACGTCCAGTTCATGAACTGGACGTCCACCGGGCACCTGCGCCATCCGTCGTGGCGTGGCATTCGCCGAGACAAGCTGCCCGGCGACGTCGACCCCGCCGGTAGCCCATCCCGCGCACCGTGACGGCGGTGCGGCCCGCCGACCGCGGTCAGCTCAGGTGGTGCACTTCCTGCAGGCCGTAGACCGGCGTGTCCAGTCCCTCGAAACGGGCCTTGAGCTGCAGCGCGAGGTACAGCGAGTAGTGGCGCGACTGGTGCAGGTTGCCGCCGTGGAACCACAGACCCGGCTGCTGGGTGGGCTTCCACATGTTGCGCTGCTCGCCCTCCCACGGCCCCGGATCCTTGGTGGTACCCGAACCCAGGCCCCACACCTTGCCGACGCGGTCGGCCACGTCCTGGCCCATCAGGTCGGCGGCCCACCCGTTCATCGAGCCGTAGCCCGTGGCATAGACCACCACGTCCGCGGGCAGTTCGGTGCCGTCGGACAGCACCACCGAGTTCTCGGTCAGGTGGTCCACCCCGCCCTTGGCCAGCTTGATGGTGCCGTCGGCCACCAGCTCGCACGCACCGACGTCGATGTAGTAGCCCGAGCCGCGGCGCAGGTACTTCATGAACAGTCCCGAGTCGTCGTCGCCGAAGTCCAGATCGAAGCCGGCAGCCTCCAGCCGCGCGTAGAAGTCCTTGTCCCGCTCGCGGATCTGGTCGTACAGCGGAATCTGGAACTGGTGCATGATCCGGTACGGCAGCGACGCGAAGGTGAAGTCGGCCTTCTTGGTGGTCATGCCGTCGGCGACGGCCTGCTCGCTGTACAACGCCCCCAGCCCGATCTCCATCAGCGAATCGGACTTGACGATGTGCGTCGACGACCGCTGCACCATGGTGGTGTCGACGCCCGTCTCCACCAGCGCCTTGCAGATGTCGTGGGCGGAGTTGTTCGCACCGATCACCACCACCTTCTTACCGACGAAGCTGTCCGGCCCGGGATGCGCGCTGGAGTGATGCTGCTCGCCGGCGAAGACGTCCTGTCCGGGGAAGGTCGGCACGTTGGCCTTGCCGGACATGCCGGTGGCCAGCACCAACTGCGTCGGGTGCAGGGTCAGTTCTTCGCCGTCGCGGATCACGTGCACCGTCCAGCGGCCCGTCGCCTCGTCGTACGAGGCGCTGGTGCATTCGGTCTTGGACCAGTACGGCACCTCCATCACCTTGGTGTAGAACTCCAGCCAGTCGCCGATCTTGTCCTTGGGGGCGAACACCGGCCAGTTCGACGGGAACGGCAGGTACGGGAGGTGGTCGTACCAGACCGGATCGTGCAGGCAGAGTGACTTGTACCGCTTGCGCCACTGATCGCCGGGACGGTCGTGCTTGTCGACGACCAGCGCGGAGACACCGAGCTGGCGCAGTCGTGCGCCGAGCGCGATGCCGCCCTGGCCGCCGCCGATCACCAGCACGTACGGCTGCACCGCCCGACCGAGCTCGGCTTCCTCGTCCTCGCGGCGCTGCGCCCACGACCGCTGGTCGGGATCGGAGCCGTGCACGGCGCCGAGGGGCCGCGCGAAACCGTTCGACTCCTCGTGCCCCTTCAGCTCCTGCAGCGTGGTCAGCAGCGTCCAACCCTGATCCACGCCGTCGGGTCCGGGCTTGATCCGCAGGTGCCCCTCGCCGCGACCCGTCGCGGTCTCGAAGACGATGAACGCCTCGGCCACGTCGTCGGCCGCGGTGGCCAGCTCGCTGGTGGCCCACGCCGACGGCGCCGTGTCGGCGAGCCGGTCGTCGAGCATCGCGGCGATCTCGTCGTGCCCCTGCGAAGTCTTGAGATTCCAGGTGAAGGCCACCAGGTCGCGCCAGTAACTGTCGGTCGCGAAGAGCGCGGTGGCCGCGGCGACGTCGCCGGTGGTCAGCGCCGCCGAGAAGCGGGCCAGCCACGCATCGATCCGCTCTTGCGGGGATCCGAGCAACTGGTGTTCGGACGCCTGAGATTCAGGGGCCTGGGGTTCCAGAGTCTGGGTCATGGTCGACGCCTTCCATCGGGGTGAGGTAGATCACTTCGTTCGGTTGTGACGCCCAGCACACCCGGCGGCGGTGCGCCCCGACAAGGGTTGCAGCGGGTTGCAACGTCGACGGGTTGACGCGGGCCGATCGCGCGGGGACCCTCGACTGTGACCGCCCACACACCCGAAAGGCGCCCGTGCCCCACGCCGTCCCGCCCGAACCGGCCCTCGCCGCCGGCGACGATCCGCGCGCCCACGCCGCGGTGCTGCATGCGGTGTACGACGCGTCGATGACCGGCGGCCGCCCGCCCGCGCGCCCCCGTTCGGTGATCGGTGAATCGTGGGATCGGGTCCGCCAGACCGGCCTGCGACCGGATTCCACCGGCGATCCCGTGCTCGACACCGTCGACCTGGAGCAGCGTCGATCCGAATCCGGCTTGACCGAACTCCTCGCCCCGCTGATGCACCATCTCGACACGCTGATCGTGGACGGCGAGAACATCCTGGTGGTGGCCGATGCCGGCGGTCGCGTGCTCTGGCGCAACGGCGTGAATCGAGTGCTGCACCGCGCCGACCGCCTCGGCTTCACCGAGGGAGCCTCCTGGGCCGAGGATTCGGTGGGCACCAATGCCATCGGGACCGCGCTGGCCTCCGGTCGCGCAGTGCAGGTGTTCTCGGCCGAACACTTCGTCCGTACCCACCACGAATGGACCTGCGCCGGGGCGCCGATCCGCGACCCACGCTCGGGCCGAGTGCTCGGCGCGGTCGATGTCTCCGGCCCCGCCGCCACCATCCACCCCACGACGCTGGCCCTGGTCGACACCGTCGCTCGCCTCGCCGAATCCGAGTTGCGCGAGCACCACCGCGCCGGGCTCGACGCCCTGCGCGCGGTGGCCGCACCGATCCTCGCGCGCTCCGCGGGCCCCGCCTTCGCGGTCGACGCCTACGGCTGGGTGGCCGCCCTCGACGGCGTCGATCCGCGCGCACGGCTGACCATTCCCGGTACCGCGTCGGCCGGACGCCACCGCGTGCAGGGCATCGGCGACTGCGACCTGGAACCACTGCCCGGCGGATGGCTGGTGCGCGTGGCCGACATCGCGGCCGAGCCGGATCTGGTGCAGGTGGAGATCGTCGACGGCCCGCAACCGCTGGTGCGCGTGTCGGGTGCGGGCGGCACGTGGGTCCATCACCCCACGCCGCGGCATGCGCAACTGTTGCGACTGCTCGCCGACCACCCCGAAGGGCTGACCGCCGCCGAAGTGGCCGCGCGGGTCTTCGGCGACCCGTCACGACGCATCACCGCACGGTCGGAGATGTCGCGACTGCGCAAACACCTCGGGGGCTTGCTCGCCGCCAACCCCTATCGTTTCGCCGGGCACGTCGTGGTGCTGCGCACCGACGACGACCCGGGTGCCCGGCGACGTCAACCCAGCCGGTAGCCCATCCCGCGGACCGTGACGATGGCGTCGGCGCCGATCTTCTTACGCAGCGCGCGCACGTAGACGTCGACGATGTTCGAGCCGGGATCGAAGTCGTAGCCCCATACGTGCGACAGGATTTGCTCGCGCGCCAGCACCTGCCCGGGATGGCGCAGGAACAGTTCGAGCAGCACGTATTCGCGGGCGGTCAGATCCACCGTGCGGCCACCGGTCTGCGCCCGCCGGGTCCGCAGATCCAGCGAGAGACCGTCGACCGCGAGCACGCTGACCTCGGGGACCGCTTCGCCGGCGCGCACCCGCAGTCGTACCCGGGCGAGAAGCTCCTCGAAACGGAACGGTTTGGTCATGTAGTCGTCGGCGCCGCCCTCGAGCCCGGCCACGGTGTCGCCGATCCCGTCGCGGGCGGTCAGGATGATCACCGGGGTCGGTACCTTCTCGGCCCGCAGTGCGGTGAGCACCTCGAAGCCGTCCATGCCGGGGAGCCCGATGTCGAGGATCACCAGGTCGAAGCCGCCCTGCAGGGTCAGCTCCAGGGCATGAGTGCCGTCACCGACGGTCGTGGTCACGAATCCGTTGGCGCGCAAGCCCTTCTCGATGAACGACGCGATGCGCTCCTCGTCTTCGGCGATCAGAATCCGATTCACGTCGCGTTCCTTTCCGTTGTGCCCCGCTCCATCGGGTTCCGCTCGACCGGGGCGGAAGCCGGGATCTCGATACCGAAGGTGGCACCCTCACCGGAGACCGAGTGCAGTTTCACTTCACCGCCGTGCGCCTCGGCGATCGCCCGGACGATCGCCAGACCGAGGCCGGCACCGGCGCGGTAACCGGTCGCCTCCCGCGGCCGCGAGCCGCGGTGGAACCGTTCGAAGATGGCCTCCTGATCGGCCGGGCTCACACCCGGCCCGGTGTCGGCCACCCAGAACGACACCATCGGCCGGCCCCGGGCATCCGAGTGCAACGCGGAACCGAGACGGATCTCGGCGCCCGGGCCGGTATGGCCCACGGCGTTGTGCGCCAAGGCCACCATCGCCTGGGTCACGCGCTGCGGATCCACCTGGACACTGCCCTCTCCCACCGCATCGAGGAGCCAGCGCCGATCCCCCAGGGCCCGCACCTTCGAGTGGATGTCGACGGTGAGTTCGGCGACCGAGACCTCTTGCCGCCGAACGAAATCCGGTCGTTCCGACTTGGCCAGAAGCAGCAGATCCTCGACCAGACGGCTCATCCGGTCGAGCTCTTCGGTGACCAGTCGCATCACGTCAGCGCGCTCGTCCGGGTCGTCGCCCATCAACTCCAGGTGCCCGCGGATGATCGTGATCGGGGTGCGCAGTTCGTGGCTGGCGTCATCGAGGAAGTCCCGCTGCGTGGCGAAAGCGAGCGAGAGCCGGTCGAGCATCGCGTTGAACTGCTCGGCCAGCGCGGAGACGTCGTCGCGCCCCTGCACCTCGATCCGGCGGGTCAGGTCGTTCTCGTTGATCTCGGCGGCGGCGTTGCGCACCAAGCGAATCGGCGCGAGGATCCGCCCGGAGACGAGGTAGGCGCCGGCCCCCGCCAGCAGCAGACCCACGAAGCTGACCAACGTCAGCGTGCGCATGGTGGCGACGACCTCGTCGCGGTCGCGGTCGATCGCGAAGCCGACGATGAACGTCCCGGCCGCCTCTCCGCTGTTCGGGGCGGTCACCGACACCTTGCGCCAGCGCAGTTCGCCGTCGTCGGTGTGCAGCGAGCCCCGCGCCGCCGGCTCGGCGGCCACCTGCAGCACCCGCTCGGGGCGGGACGCGAACGGGTACGGCTCGCTGCGGTCCTGGCGCACGATGCCGCCGTCGGGCAGCACCCCGACCACCACCTCGTCGTCGTCCGGATACTGCCGCTGCAGATGGCTGTCCAGGATCTCGGCGACGCTGCCGTAGGGACGGTCGGTGGAGCGGTTCACGCCGACGGAGGCGACGCCGACGAACTCCTCGATCTCCTGCACCAACGCCTGATCGATGTCCTCGTCGACCTCGCGATACAGCTCTTCGCGGGTCGCGACGTTGATCACCAGGAGGACGCCGAACATCAGCAGCATCACCCAACCGATGATCAACAGCCGGGCGGGGATGCGCCTGCGCGCACCCCCGCCCGGCCGTCCGGCGTCGCCGGAATCAGTCGTCACCATCGTTCCCGTCATCGTCGTCCTGGCCATCATCCCAGTCGTCGTCACCGTCGTCGTAACGGTCGTCGTCCCAGTCGCCCCGGTCGTCATGGTCGATCACCGGCGGCGGCGCCGTCTCGACGCGGGGCTGACCGATCGGGCCGGTCGGACCCACCCGCCGGTCATCTCGATCGTCGTCGTCTCGGTCGTCGTCTCGATCATCGTCGCGGTCGTCGTCGCGGTCGTCGTCTCGGTCGTCGTCTCGATCGTCGCCGTCGTCTCGGTCGTCGGAGACCGCAGACATCTCGCCGATCTCGACGTTCGACGGCGGGCTGCCCGCCGAATCAGACGTGCCGATCACGAAGTAGGCGATGGCCACCGCGACCACGGCGATGCCGAGCAAGGCCGTTCCCACGATTCCGGTTCCACGCAGTCCAGGTTTCATGGTTCCCACGGTGCTGCCCGGTTCTGAGGCACAGATGAAGCCAACATGAAGAGAACTTCATGTTGTGCGTGCGCGGATGAAGATTTGATCATCTCGGCCTCATCGACGATTCATCACCGCCCCGAAACCTGGTGTTCATGCACCAGCAGATCACCGAACCCCGCCGCTCGGCCCGGCCGCTGCCGCCCTGGGTCGTTGCCGGACCGCCCCACCGGGTCGGCCCGCCCTCGACCGACCTGCCCAAACGCCGGGTGCGGCGGCCGTCCGTCGGATTCCTCGCGGCGGTCAGCGCGGTCGCCGCGCTGGCGGTGGTCGTGTTGGCGCTGCCGGGCGGGCCGGACGGCCCCGCCCGGATCTCCATCGTGGTGTTCCTCGTCGCGATCGCCCTCTGGCTGGGCAACCGGGTAGACGACACGTACGTCGCGCTCGGGGCGGCCCTCGTCCTGGTCGGGTTCGGGGTGGTCGGCAGCGACGTGCTGTTCGGTGCCCTCGGCTCGGAGACGATCTGGCTGCTGGTGGCCGCGTTCGTGGTCTCGGCCGGCGTCTCGGCGACCGGTCTCACCGCCCGTTTCGCTGCCGGCCTGATCACCCGCGCCGCCACCGTCCGACAGCTCGCGCATCTCGTGACCTTCGCATTGCTGGCCACCGCCTTCGCGGTGCCGTCCACCTCCGGGCGGGCCGCGCTGACCCTGCCGATCTTCACCGCGCTCGCCGGTGCCGTCGCCGACCGTCAGCGCGTGGTGAAGGCCTTCGCCATCCTGTTTCCCACCGTCATCCTGCTCACCGCCGTCGCCACGCTCATCGGAGCCGGCGCGCACCTGGTGACCAACGAGATCCTCGCGGCGACCACCGGCGAGCACATCGGCTTCGCGCACTGGCTGGTCCTCGGGCTGCCCCTGGCACTGGTCTCCGCGCACCTGGCGACGGAGCTGGTGCTGCACCTGTTCACCACCGCCGACGACCGCTCCGCTCGCCTGTCGGTCACCACCGCCGACCTCGCGGCCCACGTGTCCACCCCGCTGACCGGGCGCCTGCGTCCGTGCGAGATCCGCGCGCTGGTGATCCTGGCGGTGATCATCGCGTGCTGGATCGCCGAACCCTGGCACGGCCTGCATCCCGCGCTGATCGCGCTGGCCGGAGCGCTCGCGATCACCAGCC
Organism: Gordonia alkaliphila; assembly: GCF_039542465.1. Taxonomy (NCBI): domain Bacteria; kingdom Bacillati; phylum Actinomycetota; class Actinomycetes; order Mycobacteriales; family Gordoniaceae; genus Gordonia; species Gordonia alkaliphila. The sequence continues at coordinate 109,981 of NZ_BAABIE010000010.1, forward strand.
CTCAGCTGGGCACCACCACCATGAGTCACGGATTGCGCACCGTTCCGTGGGGGCTGCTGGTCTTCATGGCGGCCACCGCCACCCTCGGCGCCGCATTGGCCGGGTCCGGAGCCGCCGACTGGCTGGCCGGAGGCGTGTTCGGGGTCATCGTCGACGCTCCGCCCGCGGTGGTCCTGGTGGCCCTGGTGACGATCAGCGTCGCCGCGCACCTGGGCATCGCCTCGCGCACCGCCCGATCGTCGGTCCTGATCCCCCTGGTGATCCCGGTGGCGCTGAGCGCCGGGCTGAATCCGGTGGCACTGGCCTTCGCCTCCACCGCCGCCGCAGGCTTCTGCCATTCGCTCACGTCGTCGGCCAAACCGGTCGCCATGTTCGCCGAGATCGACGGCACCACCGCGTACACGTCCGCCGACCTGCTGCGCCTGAGCCGCGTGCTGGCGCCGCTGACCGTGCTGCTGGTCGTCGCCTGCGCCCTCTGGCTGTGGCCCCACCTCGGTCTCCCCCTGTCGTGATCCCCCCTGTCCTGATCCCCCCGCCCACCCGGCCCGTTCCGTCCCACCCGCTCGCTCGCCCGGAGGTCCCCATGTCCATTCGCCGTATCGTCGTCGCACCCAGCGGCTTCAAGGAAAGCCTGTCCGCCCCGCAGACCGCGTCCGCCATCTCCGCCGGCATCGAGCGGGTGCTGCCGGACACCGCGGTGCAATCGCTGCCTTTGGTCGACGGCGGCGAGGGATCGGCTGCCGCACTGGCCGAGGCCACCGGCGGTCACCTGGTGCCCGTCCGGGTGACCGGCCCGGTAGGTGAGCCGGTGAACTCCCACTACGCCCTGCTGGGCGGCCCCGGGCCGCGCACCGCGATGGTGGAGATGGCCGCGGCGGCCGGCCTGTCCTTGGTTCCGCGGGACCTCCGCGACCCCGGCGCCACCACCAGCTTCGGGGTGGGCGAGCTGATCTCCGCGGCACTCGACGCCGGTGTCGACCGCATCCTGGTCGGCTGCGGCGACTCCGGAATCTGCGACGGCGGAGCCGGTGCGCTGCAAGCACTCGGCGCCCGGATCACCGATGCGATGGGCCGCCCGGTGGGCTTCGGCGGCGCCGCCCTGGCCGACGTCGAAGCCGTCGACCTTTCCGGGCTGGATGGCCGGATCGTCGGCACCGACATCCGACTGGCCGTGAACCAGCACAACGTGCTCTGCGGTGAGCGCGGGGTGGCCCGGGTCTTCGGTCCGCAGAAGGGAGCGACACCCGCACAGGTGGAGTTGCTCTCGTCGGCGATGGAACGGTGGGCCAAGGTGATCGAGCGCGACCTGCACCGGGATCTGCGCGACGCACCCGGGTCCGGCGCCTCCGGCGGGCTCGGCGCCGGACTCGCGGCCGGGCTGGGCGCTGCACTGCTGCCGCGCTTCGAGGTGATGTTCGAGCACGTCGACATCGCCGGTGCCATCGCCGACGCCGACCTGGTGTTCACCGGCGAAGGCTCCATCGACTTCCAGACGCCGCGCGGAAAGATCCCCGCGGAGGTGGCCCGGATCGCCTCCGCGCACCGCGTTCCGGTGGTCGCCCTGGCCGGCACCATCGGAACCGACGCCCACCTCAACTATGCGACCGGCATCGACGCGATCGCCTCGATCCTGCCCTCCCCGCTGGCGCTCGACGACGCCCTCGGCCGCGCCGCCGAGTACCTCACCGACGCCGCCGAGCGCACCATGCGGCTGCTCCTCGTCGGCCGAGCACTGGCCTAGTTGTAGTGCCCGGATCGCATTGTCGGCACGTCGTGGTGCTGCTCACCAACTTCGACTCGGGTACGGCCGGATCGGCGGCGAACGCCTAGCCTGGATGGCGGTGGTCCGTGGGATACGGAACGGCAGCTCGAAAGGCTCAATCGATGGTGGTCGTCGCGCAGATCAGTGATCTGCACTTCAACGGAACCGACGATCATCGCCACCGCGTGCGCGCGGTCCTGGACTATCTGCACTCCACCGTCGACGGCGGCGCCCAGATCGCCGCGTTACTCGTGACCGGCGACCTCACCGATGAAGGACTGCCCGCCGAGTACGCCGAGGCGGCCACCGAGCTGCGCTCCCCGATCCCCATCGTGACGCTGCTCGGCAATCACGACGACCGCGCGGCCTTCACCGCCGAGCGCGACGGCGTGGCCAGTACCGCACCGGTCAATTCCGCACTGCACCTCGACGGACTCCTGATCCTGGCGCTGGACTCGTCGATCCCCGGCCGGTCGGACGGCTATCTGTCCGACGAAACGATCGACTGGGCGCGCGCCCAGATCGCGGAGGCCGGCGATGTCGACGTACTGCTGACCTGGCACCACCCGCCGGTCCATCTCGGCATGCCGTACATGGATTCGATCTGCCTCGATGCCGACGAACGCGTCACGGCCCTGGTTCAGGATCATCCGAACGTGGTCGGCGTGGTCACCGGCCACGCGCACAGCCCTGCCGCCACCGTCTTCGCCGACCGCCCGCTGATCGTCGCACCCGGGGTGGCCTCGACGCTGAACCTCCCCGTCGAGGGCCCGGACTGGGTCAACGCCAGCCAGGGCCCCGGCTTTGCACTGCACGTGATCGACGAGCACCGCCTCACCACGCACTTCCGCATGCTCAGCAGCTGGTAAGGCTCCACCGCACACCACCGCATCGGTAAAACAACGGCGTCCTGGCGCGCACCGATGGCATATACGCCTCGGCGGCCGCCAGGGCGCCGTTGTTTTACCGATGCGTCACCTCACTCCCGGCGAGGCACCGGACCGCCGGAAAAGTTCTCGAAAATTAGTTCGGCCAAAGTGTTGCATGCACACCATATTGGGCGTAACTTGGAGCGTGAAGCAGGAAACCAGTGGTCAGGCCCGGGAGGTGACCGGCATGGACGACGCATTCGATGCGCTCGCGCTGGTGGCTGACCTGTGTCCGGAGCAGCTTCTCGCCGTTCAAGACGCCGCCGAGAAGCAACTGCAGGAGGCTGCTCTGGCCCGGCAGAACGAGGACGGCCTGCTCGATCTGCTGGAAGCCCGCGAGCGCACCCTGGCCGCGCGCCAGATCTTCGACGCCGCTCTCTACGTGGAACTCAGCGACCGCGGCGCCTACCGCAAGGGCGGATTCGTCTCGCCGTTCGCGCTGTACTCGGGCGGTCTGCGCCTGGGCGAGGGCGAAGCCCATCGCCGCGCCCGGCTTGCGACCGCGCTCGGTCGGTTCACCGCCATGACCGGCGAACGTCTCGAGCCGTCGCTGACCGCTACCGAGGCAGCCGTCGCCGACGGTGAGATCGGCCGGGAGAACGTCCTCGTCATCGCCGAGGTGATGGAGAAGGTGCCGGCCGCGGCCACCACCGACGACCGCACCAAGGCCGAAGCCATGCTGGCCGAGGCCGCCAAGACCCTCGGGCCCAACGGGGTCGGCGTGGTGGGCAACCGGATTCTGGCGTGGCTCGACCCGGACGGCGAACTGTCCGACGACACCGACCGCCGACGGCAGCGCAGCTTCTCGCTGCAGGGCCAGGACCGCCAGCTGATGAGCAAGATCCGCGCCCGCCTGACCCCGGTGGCCCGCGCACGACTGGAAGTGACCCTCGCCCAGTGGGCGGCGCCGGGGATGAACAACCCCGACGATCCCGAATCCCCGCGGGGCGCGGCCGACCAGCCCGGCCTGGACCCGGCGGTCCTCGCGGCGGCCGCCGAACGCGACGACCGCTCCCTCACGCAGCGTCAGCACGATGCGCTGCAGGCGCTGATGGAGTGGGAGCGCGCCCAGACCGGCGTCGCGCCGAACGGCAGCCTGTCCTCCGAACTCGTCATCACGGTCGCCGAGACCGACCTGGCCCGGCAGGCCGGTGTCGCCCTGACCGCCACCGGTACCCGTCTGCCGGTCGGCGATCTGGTGCAGTTGGCCGGCAGCGTGGTGCCGTGGCTCGAGGTGTTCGCCGGCGCCGGTTCGCAGGTGCTGTACTTCGGTCGCGGGCGCCGACTCGCCTCCCGTGCCCAGCGCCTGGCCCTGTTCGGCCGCGACCGCGGCTGCACCACCGTCGGCTGCAGCGTCCCGTTCGCGCGCACCCAGGCCCACCACATGCCGGACTGGACCGACGGCGGCCGGACCGACATCGACCATCTCGGCGCCGCGTGCGGCAAGCACAATCGGTGGAACGGCAAGAAGCCCGGCCAGTGGGAGTCCACCGTCCTGACCGACGGCCCCGACGCGGGCCGTATCGGCTGGCGACCCGTCGGACGGCCCGGTCCGTGGCTGGTCAACCCCTTCTTCCACCCGGAGAAGCTCGCCGACCACCACCCGATGGCCGGACTCAACACCCGCATGGCGGAAGTCTCCGACACCGATCCACCGATCCCGCCCGCGGTGGTCCGCCCGCACCCGGACGAGTCCCACCGATCCGGAGTCGAACGGCTCCTCGAGCAGTACCTGGCAGCCTGACCGCGCCGTCCCCGACAAGGGGGCCGCCCGCGGTCGGGCTATCAGGCGTCTCCGGGGCCGGTAGAACAACGGCGTCCTGGCGCGCACCGACGACGTATATGCATTGGCGGCCGCCAGGACGCCGTTGTTTTACCGATGCACCGTGGCGCACCGACGCACGACATGACGAAGGGCCGCACACCGAGACGGTGTGCGGCCCTTCGAAACGCTACGAGCAGATGGAGCTTAGAGCGCGGCGATGATGTCTTCGACGCGGTCCTTCGCGTCACCGAACAGCATCTGCGTATTCTCCCGGAAGAACAGCGGGTTCTGCACACCGGCGTAACCGGCGGCCATCGACCGCTTGAACACGATGACGTCCTTGGCGTTCCAGACCTCGAGCACCGGCATGCCGGCGATCGGCGAGCTGGGATCCTCGGCGGCGGCCGGGTTCACGGTGTCGTTGGCACCGATCACCAGGACCACGTCGGTCTCGGCGAAGTCGTCGTTGATCTCTTCCAGTTCCATCACGATGTCGTACGGCAGCTTCGCCTCGGCGAGCAGCACGTTCATGTGACCGGGCAGACGACCGGCCACCGGATGGATACCGAAGCGAACCTCGATGCCCTTCGCACGCAGCTTGGCGGTCAGGTCGGCCACCGGGTACTGCGCCTGGGCCACAGCCATGCCGTAACCCGGGGTGATGACCACGGACTTGGCGCCGGCCAGCAGCTCGGCTGCGGCGTCGGCCTGGATCTCGCGGTGCTCGCCGTAATCGGTGTCGTCGGACGCGGGCGCTTCGATCCCGAAGCCGCCGGCGATCACCGAGATGAACGAGCGGTTCATCGCCTTGCACATGATGTAGCTCAGGTACGCACCCGAGGAGCCCACCAGCGCACCGGTGACGATGAGCAGGTCGTTGCCGAGCAGGAAGCCCGACGCGGCCGCGGCCCAACCGGAGTACGAGTTCAGCATGGAGATCACGACCGGCATGTCGCCGCCGCCGATGGAGGCGACCAGGTGCCAGCCGAGGAACAGCGCCAGCGCGGTGATCACACCGAGCAGCACGTAGCCGACGGTGTCGTCCTTGACGTCCCGCGCGACGTACACGCCGGTCAGCACGACGAAGGCCACCAGCGAGCCGACGTTGATGACGTTCTTGCCCGGCAGCATGAGCGGGGCGGACTTCATCTTGGCCGACAGCTTCAGGTTGGCCACGATCGAACCGGTCAGGGTCACCGCACCGATGAAGATGCCGATCGCGACCTCGGCGGCGTGAATGCCGACCAGGGCACCGTAGTCGGCGTCACCCGGGCTGGCGTGGACGCCGGTGATGGCGCCGTTCCAGCCGATGAGCACGGCGGCGAAGCCGACGAACGAGTGCAGCAGCGCGATGAGCTCGGGCATGCCGGTCATCTCGACGACCTTGGCGCGCCAGAAGCCGATCGCCGCGCCGATCACGATGGCACCGATCAGCAGACCGATCGGGAGCCACTTGTTGAACGAGGCGCCGGCGAACTCGAGGTGATCGAGGTCCTTGACCATCATGGTGATGGTGGCGGCCAGAGCGATGGCCATACCGACCATGCCGTAGGTGAGGCCGCTCTTGGCGGACTCGTGCTTGCTCAGTCCGGCCAGCGACAGGATGAAGAGCAACGAGGCGACGATGTACGCCGCGAAAGTCATGGTTTCAATAGTCATGGCGCGTCAGGCCCCCTTGCTGAACATCGCCAACATGCGACGGGTAACCGCGAAGCCACCAAAGACGTTGATGGACGCGACCAGGATCGCGATGGTCGACAGCACCAGAACGGTCACATTGGTGGTGGCCAACTGCAGAATCGCACCGACCACCACGACGCCGGAGATGGCGTTCGTCACCGACATCAGCGGCGTATGCAGGGCATGCGCCACGTTGCCGATCACGTAGTAGCCGATCACGATCGCCAGCATCAGCACGGTGAAGTGCTGCGGGATGTCACCCGGGGCGAAGGCGTTGACCAAGAAGAAGGCCACAATGCCGAGCAGCACCAGACCGACCTTCTTGCCCGCCGACATCGGCTCCTTGGGCGGAGCCACCTCGACGGGTGCCGCCGCGGCGGCCTTGGGTGCGGCCGAGACCTGCACCGGGGGCGGCGGCCACATGCCTTCGCCGTTGCGCGCCACGGTGATTCCGCGCTGCACCACGTCGTCCATGTCGAGCGTCAGCTCGCCGTCCTTGCCCGGGGTGAGCAGCTTCAGCAGGTTCACGATGTTGGTGCCGTACAGCTGCGAGGTCTGCGCGGCCAGGCGGCCGGCCAGATCCGTGTAGCCGAGGATGGTGACGCCGTTGGCGGTCACCACCTTGTCGCCGGTGACGGTGCCGGTGGCATTACCGCCGTTGGCGGCCGCCATGTCGACGATCACCGAACCGTTGCGCATACCGGCGACGGTGTCCGCGCTCAGCAGCTTCGGTGCCGGGCGGCCGGGGATCAGCGCGGTGGTGATGACGATGTCGGCCGCGCGGGCCTCCTCGTCGTACATCGACGCGGTCGCCGCTTCCTGCTCGGCGGTCATCTCCTTGGCGTAGCCGTCCTCAGACTTCTCCGCTTCGAAGTCGACGTGGACGAACTCGGCGCCCATCGACTCGACCTGCTCGGCCACCTCGGGCCGCACGTCGAAGGCACGGACCACCGCACCCATCGCCGACGCGGCGCCGATCGCGGCCAGACCGGCCACACCGGCGCCGACCACGAAGACGCGGGCCGGCGGGATCTTGCCCGCAGCGGTGACCTGTCCGGTGAACATACGACCGAACTCGTGGGCCGCCTCGACCACGGCGCGGTAGCCCGCGACGTTGGCCATGGAACTCAGCACATCCATCGACTGGGCGCGCGAAATACGCGGCACCGCGTCCATGGCCAGCGCCGTGATCCCGGCGTCGGTCAGCTTCTGCACCAGTTCCGGATCGCGCGCAGGCGCCATCATCGAAATCAGGACGGCGCCGCGGCGCATCCGAGCGATCTCGGCGTCGGTCGGTGCATTCACCTTCACGACGACGTCTGCCGCCCACACCTCGTCGACCGAACCGACGCGCGTGCCCGCCTCGGCGAACGCCGCATCCGGCTGTTCGGCGAGGGTGCCCGCACCGGCTTCGACGATTACGTCGTACCCGAGTTGCTGCAGCTGGGCGACGGTCTTGGCCGTCGCCGCGACGAGAGTCTCGCCCGCCTTCGTTTCCCGGGGGATACCGATCAGCATGTAACTGCCTCTCCCACACTCATGTTCTGTACACCTAAATCCTGTACACCTAAATTTCAGTGACCTCCCAGACCGGGAACGCCACCAGCCCCTGACGCAGCTACCGGGAAGGGTTGGTCGTGCAGCTGCCGACTGGACACGTCAGGTCACGGGTCGCCTGGTGAGGCTTGGAACCCGCTGTTAAAAACGTGGCAAAAAGATAACATGCGCCACCCGCGGCCTCTTCGCCGCGTTACCTAGGTCACTGAGCGGCAGCGTGCCGTCCTGCACGACGCCCGAAATAGGAACCTTCTCCGAGCTGGGTACCGCTGGCGTAGCCCTTGCTGTCTTGCGCGATGTTCGCGGCGCACGCACCGGCGGCATACAGACCGTCGATGACGGAGCCGTCCTCGCGACGCACCTGGCCGTCGACGGTGGTGGCCATGCCGCCCATGGTGAAGCCGGCGTACAGCGCCTTGCCCAGGGACATGTCGAACGCGGCCCATGGACCGGTGTCCTGCGGGGCGAGGAACTCGGCGGTCTTGTGGAAGTCCGGATCCTCGCCGCGCGCGGCATACTCGTTGTAGCGCGACATGGTGGCGTTCAGGACCTCGCGGTCGATGCCCAGACCGTCGGCCATCTCGTCGATGGTCTCCCAGCCGTCGATGAACGGCGCGAGCGGGAAATCGGGCCGCTCCATGTGGGCCTCGTCGACGATCAGGAAGGCCTTGGCCCCCGGCTGATCCATCACGAAGCCGGACGTGCGCGAGTGATAGGAGTCTTCGGTGACGAAGCGCCTGCCCTCGGCGTTGACCACCAGTCCGGTCAGCAGGATCGACGGCGGGTACACCGGCGCGGTGATGAACGCCTCGCCCATGTGCTTGAGCTCGGCGCCGACGGACGCACCCATGCGGAGGCCCAGACCGTCGTCGTAGGTGCTGCCGAGGGTGAACGGCTTCTGCGCGAGCTGCGGCACGTACTCGGCCACCATGTCGGGGTTCATCACGAAGCCGCCCGCGGCGATCACCACGGACTTGGCGCGGATGTAGCCCTCGGCGCCGTCGGTGTTCTTCCAGTAGACGCCCACCACGCGCGACTGCCCGTCCGGACCTTCTTCGACGACGAGGCGACGCCCGCCGGTCTCGTAGCGGATCTCGACGTTCTCGTCGGCCAGGCGCTCCACGAGCAGCCCGATCACCATGCCCGCGCCGCCGGTGTCGCCGGGCACGGGCACCTTGTGTCCGCGCGGTGCAGGCACGGCCTTCTCGTAGTACGGCCACACCTTCTCATTGCCGGTGAACATCAGACCCTGGGTCTGCGGCTGGATCACGGCCTTGTTGGGGAAGAAGGTGCGCTCGAACTCGAAGCCGAGGGCCTCGAGCCAGTTGAAGTGCTCGACGCTGTCCTCGCAGTACGCGGTGATCTTCTCCGGCTCCGGATCCGGCGAGACCGCAGTCAGGTACTTGGCCATCTCCTCGGGGCTGTCGGTGTGGCCAGTGGCCTCCTGCACCGCGGTGCCGCCGCCGAGATAGAAATGTCCGCCGGCCATGCAGCTGGTGGCGCCGGCCGCCGCCGAACGCTCCAGTACCAACACCGACGCGCCGGCGCGGGCGGCCTCGAGTGCCGCACAGCACCCGCCCATGCCCGCGCCGAGCACCAGGACGTCGACGCTTTCGCCGAACTCCGGGACGTCGTCGATGTTGATGTTCTCGGGAAGGTCCAATCCGCTCATGCGCCCAGACTAGAACATGTTCTAGCGGGACGAGAACCTGTTCTACCGAGCCACCGGACGGAAGCCCCGAAGGCGCAGGCTGTTGGCGACGACGAACACCGACGACAGCGCCATCGCGGCGCCCGCCATCATCGGATTGAGCAGCCCGGCCGCCGCGAGCGGGATGGCCGCGACGTTGTAGGCGAACGCCCAGAACAGGTTGGCCTTGATGGTGCGGAGCGTCCGGCGGGAGAGTGCGATGGCGTCGGCCACCGACCACAGGTCACCGCGCACCAGCGTCAGATCGCTGGCCTCGATGGCCACATCGGTACCGGTACCCATCGCGAGCCCCAGGTCCGCGCCGGCTAACGCCGCCGCGTCGTTCACGCCGTCGCCGACCATCGCCACCACGTGGCCTTCGGCCTGCTTGGCCGCGATCGCCGCGATCTTCCCGTCCGGAGTCACGTCCGCGATCACCTGATCGATACCGACCTGCCGGGCGATGTGCTCGGCGGCGCCGCGGTTGTCGCCGGTCAGCAGCACCGGCGTCAGCCCCATCTTCTTCAGTTGGGCGATGGCGGCCGCCGACGTCGGCTTCACCTCGTCGGCGACGACCACCACGCCGAGGACCGACTCGTCGTCGTGCTGTCCCCGGGTGACGATCACCGGGGTGCCGCCCTCGGCCTGCGCCGCGGCGATCTGCCCGGACAGCGCCTCGGGCAGCGCCACGGAGACGTCGCGCGGACCGCGGACCGCGACCGACGCGCCGTCGATCACGGCGATCACACCGGCGCCGGCCAGGTTGGTGAAGTCCGCCGCGCTCGGCACGGTCAGACCGCGCTCGGTCGCGTGCGTGACGATGGCCCGCCCGATCGGGTGCTCCGATCCGGCTTCCACCGCGGCGGCCAGCGCCAGCAGCTCGTCGGCGCTCACGCCGTCGGCGGGGTGCACGTCCCGCACGGCCATCACACCGGTGGTGACGGTGCCGGTCTTGTCCAGGAAGATGGTGTCCACCTGGCGGGTGGACTCGAGGACCTCCGGCCCCTTGAGCAGGATGCCGAGCTTGGCGCCGCGGCCGGTGCCGACCATCAGCGCGGTCGGGGTCGCCAGACCCAGCGCGCAGGGGCAGGCGATCACCAGGACCGCGACCGCGGCGGTGAACGCGAGCACGGTGCCGCCGCCCACGCCGAGCCAGAAGCCGAGGACTCCGACGGCGATCGCGATGACGATCGGCACGAAGACGCCGGACACCCGGTCGGCCAGACGCTGCACCGGCGCCTTGCCGGTCTGCGCGTCGGCGACGAGCTTGGAGATCTGGGCCAGCGCCGTGTCCGCGCCGACCGCACTGGCGGTGACCACCAGGCGACCGTCGGCGTTGACGGTGCCGCCGATCACCGTGTCGCCGGCCTGCACCTGAACCGGCACGGATTCGCCGGTGATGATCGCCTGATCCACCGCGGAGGCGCCGTCGACGATCACGCCGTCGGTGGCGATCTTCTCGCCCGGGCGGACCACGAACTGCTGGCCCACCGCGAGTTCGGTGATCGGGATGGTCTTCTCCCGGCCGTCGACCAGCACGGTCACGTCCTTGGCGCCGACCTCGGCGAGCGCGCGCAGGGCGTCGCCGGCCTGCAGCTTGGACCGCTTCTCGAAGTAGCGGCCGGCCAGCAGGAAGGTGGTGACGCCCGCGGCGGCCTCCAGATAGATGTGCGACGCTCCGTCGCCGCGCGAGGCGAGGAAGGTGAAGCCGTGCCGGAGGCCCGGCGTGCCCGCGGTGCCCCAGAAGAGCGCGTAGAGCGACCAGCCGAAGGCCGCCGTGACGCCCACCGACACCAGGGTGTCCATGGTCGCGGCGCCGTGGCGGAGATTGATCCAGGCGGCCTTGTGGAACGGCCACGCGCCCCAGACCACGACCGGCGCGGCCAGGGTCAGCGAGAACCACTGCCAGTTGGTGAACTGCCAGGCCGGGATCATCGCGACCGCGATGACCGGGATGGTCAGCACGGCGGAGATCAGCAGGCGCTGACGGAGTTCGGCCACCTCGCGCTGCGCGCGGGTCTGCGGCACGTCGCCGCTGCCGTCGTCGACGGTCGGGGCGGCCGACGGCTCGGGCACCGGCGCCGCGTCGTATCCGGCGGACTGGACGGTGCCGACCAGGTCGTCGAGCGTCACCGAGTCGGGGAACTCGACGTGCGCCTGTTCGGTCGCGTAGTTCACCACGGCGCTGACGCCGGGCAGCTTGTTCAGTTTGCGCTCGATGCGGTTGGCGCACGAGGCGCAGGTCATGCCGGTGAGCTCGAGGTCGATCTCGCGCGCGGTGGTGCCGCTGGTGAGCGCGGCGATATCAGTGGCCGTCATGAGGCACTTCCGTCGTTACGTGTTGCTGGGGAGAACCCTGTTGAGGAGATTCCTGCTGGTGCGTGGAGTGCGAGGGCGCGGTGTCGACGTCCCACGGACCGACTGCGACGCCGACGCCGAAGGCGATGCCGAAGACGGCGAGCAGTCCGGCCACGAAGGCGCCGATCCGCGCCACCGGCGAGGTCATGCGAGTTGGTAACCGGCTTCGACGACGGCCGCGGTGACCGCTGCGTCGTCGAGGTCGGCGTCGCTGGTGATCTGCACGCGACCGGACTCCACATCCACCTGCACGTCGGTGACGCCGGCGAGTTCTTCGATCTCCTCGCGCACGGACATCGCGCAGTGGTTGCAGGTCATGCCGGTGACGGTGATGTTCTTGACGCTCATGGCGATTCCTCTTCTCCGTGCTGTTCTCTTCGACTTCGTGTGCCGCCCGCGGGGAGCGGTCAGCTCTTGACCAGGCGGGTGATGGCCTTCATGGCCTCGTCGATCTTGGCGGCCGCGGCGTCGTCGCTCTCGCGGGCGGCGTCGACCACGCAGTGCCCCATGTGGTCGCGCAGCAGTTCCAGACTCACCGACTCCAGGGCCCGCTTCATCGCGGTGACCTGCGTGAGGATGTCGATGCAGTAGACCTCGTCGTCCACCATGCGCTGCAGGCCGCGGGCCTGACCCTCGATCAGCTTGAGCCGTCGAACGTAGGCCGCCTTGTCGGCGATGTACCCGTGACCGTCGCTCATCTGCGACCTCCTTGCCTCTACCCCCTAGCAGTATGCGACTGCCGATCCCCGGTGTCAACCCCTACCCAGTAGGGGTATTAGTCCGACGTTGAGGCGGCCCTCCGCAACAACGGCGGCAGCCGGGAACAGGGGCGGCAACCCCGGGTGCCGCCTCTACGCACGAGTGACGCCTTTTGGGGCGGGTCGCCGCCCAATGGGGCCGGCTGTCAGCGGGGGTCGAGGCTCTCGGCCAGCTTGGACAGCGCCTGCGCCATCTCGCGCAGGGCCTCGCTGACCTGCTGTCGTACCAGGCCTTCGCCCTCCGGCAGCGCCGCCGCGGCGACGGCGGCCTCGGCGGTCGCCGCCTCCAAGTCCGAGAGCGAGCCCTCGATCGTCGTCGTGGTGGCGGAGTGCCGAGTCCGACCGGCCGCCGGAACGGCGCTGACCGGCGCGATCACCGTGCGAGCAGTGCCGTCGGGTTGGATCACCTCGATCAGCGAGGTCCGGGTCAGGTCGTTGTACTCGTTGATCGTGATCATCGAGACCCGCTCCGCAGGCCGCTCGGCGACCGGCTCCGCCGCCGGTGCCACCGGATCAGCGACGGGCTCGACCTTTTCGGCGGCCGGCTCGACCGGCTCCGCAACAGGTTTCGGCGGCACGACAGCAGGCTTGACCGGCTCAACCGGGGGCCGAGGCGCCGCAGCGGTCGGCGGCACCGGCGCGGGCGCCGGAGGTTCGACGACGGGGCGCGGCTTCGGCGCCGCGGGCACGCTCGGCGCGGCCTTGGGCTTGGGCTTCTTCGACTGTTTGGCCATCTCCGCCCCCTGGTGGATCGGTCGAGCAGGCGCCGAACGCGGCGCGGGGAAAACGTGGGCACCGCCGTGGCCGTCGAACAGGCGACACGCCGCATTGTCGATGGATCGGCCTCGGCAGGCGTCGAGATCGCGCGCAGCGCGCGGCGTGCGCGCGAAATCGTCCCACAGCATCCACCGGCGACGGCCCGCCCCGCCGCGTCCGCCGTCGCTGGCGTGCGGTCCGCCGTGCCCCTTGGGGAGCTCGCACGCGAGCGGCCAGGCGGCGGCTTTATCGAGACGAAGTGCCGCCCTATCGGCGGGTGCAGTCACGATCGATGACCAGCAACGGTCTTGCGCCATCGACGGCCACCTTCTCTCGAGTACTCGCAAGTAGTCTACGAACCTGCACCTACATCACGCCAGGACCCCGCAAACGCCGAGTCAACCACCAATTCCCCCTCGCGGAGCAGGAACGTCCGAGACGACGACGCGGCGGCCGGGTCCGGATGGTCGGCCCGGTAGTGACATCCGCGCGACTCCTCCCGCGCGGCGGCGGCCGCCACCACGGCCCGTGCGGTGAGCGTCAAGGCGGCGTCCTCGGTGCCCGCACGCGACTGCTGATCACGCCGCGGCGCCGCGTCCAGGAAGTCCGCGACCGCGGCCAGTCCGGAGGCATCGCGGAGCAGTGCCACCGCTCCGGACATCTTGTCCTGCAACGACTTCCGGTCGGCGGCGGGCAGCTCGTCGGCCACCTGCGTGGACGCCGCTTCGGCAGGTTCCGTGCGCCGGGACACCGCGACCTCGGCGGCCCGTCGCCCCATCACCAACCCCTCCAGGAGGCTGTTGGAGGCCAGCCGGTTGGCGCCGTGCAAACCGGTGCGCGCCACCTCGCCGGCCGCCAGCAGACCCGGTACGCGGGTGCGTCCGTACACGTCCGTCGCGACGCCGCCGCACAGGTAGTGCGCGCCGGGCACCACCGGCAGCAGCCCGTCGACCGGCGACACGCCCGCGGACGCCACGCCGGCCATCACCGTCGGGAAGCGACGCGCCAGATCGTCGATCGGCGTGGTGTCCAGGTACACGCACGGAGCGCCGGTGCGCGCCATCGCCGCGGTGACCGCCCGCGCCACGACGTCGCGGGGCGCCAGATCGCCCATCGGGTGCACGCCCGCGGTCACCGAGTTCCCCTCGGCGTCGACCAGCCGGCCGCCCTCACCGCGCAGCGCCTCGCTGACCAGCGTGCGCCGCCCCCGCGCCCCCGGCACGTAGAGCATCGTCGGGTGGAACTGGACGAACTCCAGGTCGGCGACCGCCGCGCCCGCCCGGAGCGCCAACGCGAGACCGTCGCCGGTGGCCCCGGCCGGGTTGGTGGTGGCCGCGTACAGATGCCCCACGCCGCCGGTCGCGAGCAGCACGGTCGGCGCCCACACCACGCCGTCCCCGTCGTCGGTGCGGTAGCGCACCCCGGCGGTCCGGCCCGACGCTCCGGTCAACACCTCCACCGCGCGGGCCTCGTCGAACACCTGCACCGGCGACTGCACCACGGCCGCGCCGAGCGCCGCCTGCACCTGCGCGCCGGTCGCGTCGCCGCCCGCGTGGATGATGCGGCGCACCGAGTGGCCGCCCTCGCGGGTCCGCAGGAATCGCCCGTCGGCGCCCGTGTCGAACTGCGCGCCCCACCCGATCAACCGGCGGATCGACGCCCAGCCCGCGCCGACGATCTCGGCGGTCGGCGCCTGCTCGGTGAGCCCCGCCCCGGCCGCGAGCGTGTCGGCCACGTGCAGCTCCGGACTGTCCTCGTCGTTGTCGGGCAGCACCACCGCGATGCCGCCCTGGGCGTAGAAGGTCGAGGTCGACTGGTCGGCGTCCTCGGGACGCCAGTGCCGCCCCTTGTTCAGGACCACCACCTTTAGTCCCGATTCGGCGGCGGACAGCGCCGCGGTCAATCCGGCCACTCCTGCACCGACCACCACCAGGTCAGCCCGGGTTTCCTCGTTCATCGCGTCACCTGCCTTCCGCTGCTACACACCAGTTATCGACCCACAATCGAAAACTAGGGTTCAGCGTACCTGCGACTAGACTCCGGAACCGTGATGACCCAAACGCCTGCTGACGGCCTCGTCCGGAAACAGCTGCCCGCGGTGTCGACCGCCACCGAGGTGACCCGGTTCACCTCCACCGCCGCCCACGCCGCCGCCGGCGTCGGCCGACTGCTGCTGAGCTCGGCGACCAGCCTGACGCGCGGTGAACTCCCCGGCCCGGCGAACGTGGCCCGCGAACTCCGCACCACCTTCGAGCACCTCGGACCGACGTACGTGAAGCTCGGCCAGCTGATCGCTTCCAGCCCCGGCGTGTTCAGTCCGGCACTGTCGAACGAGTTCGAATCGCTGCTCGACCAGGTCCGCCCCGCACCGACCGCCGAGGTGCACCGCATCGTCGAAGCGGAGCTGGGCCGACCCGCCGAGGTGGTCTTCGCGACGTTCGACGACGAGCCGATCGCTTCCGCCTCCATCGCGCAGGTGCACACCGCCACCCTGCACACCGGCGAAGAAGTGGTGGTCAAGGTGCAGCGCCCGGGCATCGCCGACCGCCTCGCCCCCGACGTCGCGATCCTCGAACGCCTCGCCGGCCTCGTCGAGTTCTCCGAGTACGGCCGCATGCTCAGCGCGCGGCACGTGGTGGAGGACTTCGCCGACGGCCTCGACGCCGAGCTCGACTTCCGCAACGAAGCCGCCACCATGACCGAGTGGTTCGACTGCCTGCAGCCCGGCCAGTTCGGCTCCCGCGTGCGCGTCCCCAAGGTCTATACGGAACTGACCACCGCGCGCGTGATGACGATGGAACGGATCTACGCGACCCGGATCGACGACGCCGCCGCGGTCCGCGCCGCCGGCCACGACGGCGAGGCACTCTGCCGCAATCTTCTTCTGTCCCTACTGGATTCGGCCTTCCACGGCGGCCTCTTCCACGGCGACCTGCACGCGGGCAACGTCCTCGTCGACGACGAGGGCAAGCTGGTGCTGCTCGACTTCGGCATCGTTGGACGCTTCAACGCGCGCACCCGCCGCATCCTGCGTCAGCTGGTGGTGGACCTGATCGTGAAGCAGGACTACGACTCGGCCGGGCGCGCCATCTTCCTCCTCGGCGCCGTGCACCGACCGGGCTCCACCACCAAGGGCGGCGAAGATCTCAAGAAGGTGGCCGCGCCGCTGTCGACCACCGAACTGGGGTCGATGAGCTACACCGACCTCGGTCGACAGCTCGCCGCGGTGGCCAAGGCGCACGACGCCCGGCTCCCCCGTGAACTGGTCCTCGTCGGCAAACAGCTTCTCTACGTGGAGAAGTACATGAAGCTCCTGGCGCCGCGCTGGAAGGCGATCTCCGACCGCGAGATCTACGGATACATGGCCTCGATCATGAAGGAAGCCGAGCGGGATCGCCGCGCAGAGCGCCCAAACGCCTAGGCTGTTACTCATGAGACGAGTCGCGATGGCCCTGCTGGCCTTCCTCGGCCTGGCCTGCATCGCCGCCGCGATCACCATCCCGACCTATCTGGTCGGCCAGCTCAAAGTGGTGCCGCTGGACCTGGACATCACCTCCGACGCCGGCACCGTTTCGGCGCCGGGCGAGTCCGCCAGCCGCTTCCCGGCGGTCATCTTCGACCGCTGCTCGGTCACCAAGTCCAAGGCCGCGCTGCTGAACGTCAACCTCGTTCAGCAGCGTCGTTCGATCATCGTCGAGCCGTCGAACGCCGATCAGGCGACCCTGCAGTCCGCGCAGACGGTGCTCATCGACCGGGTGGAGGGGCGCGACGGCAAGGAGACCGTGCCGACCGTGGCCCCGGCCGACGAAGAGCGGAAATGCTCGGACGGTCTGCTGACCGCCAACATCGACCGAGTCTCGGTGAACCGCAAGACTTCTGCGCCCAACGGCGTGGTGAGCTCGCTGCAGTTGGAGGCCGACACCGAGGGCGTGCCGCTCGAAGACGTCTCGGTGCAGCTCGAGGACCGCAAGGGCTTCCAGTACAAGTTCGGCTTCGACGTGCAGAAGCAGGACTATTACTACTACGACCTGAACACGCGCCAGGACACCGTCGCCAGCTTCGTCGAGGAGAAGACGATCCAGGGCCTGAAGGTGTACCACTTCAAGACCGAGGTGCCCGAGACCGACCTATCGGATCTGCCGAACCCGCAGGGTGAGGCGCCGCTCGGCACCATTCTGAACATGCCCGCCAAATGGTGGGGCATCTCCGGCCGCGGCATCCGCTCCAGCCGGATGATCAACATGCACCGTTTCGCCACCGCCGAACGGCACGTCTACGTGGAGCCGGTGACCGGCACCATCGTCGACGGTTACGAGGAGCAGCACCAGTACTTCCGGTCGGTCGACGACAGCGAGAACGTCCCGGCCGCCATCCGCGACTTCCGGATGGACGCCCTCAACGCCAACTTCCAGTGGTCCGAGGCCACCGTCACCGAACAGGTCCAGCGGGCCGACAAGTACGTGAACCTGCTCAAGTGGGGCGGCACCTACGTACCGATCATCCTGGGCGTGCTCGGCGCCCTGATGCTCGCCGTGTGGGGCCTGCTGGTGTTCCGCGGCCGCAAGGACGGCGATCCGTCCGACGACGGGGGCGACGGCAACGGGGAGCACGGCGACGGGGACGACCCGAACGACGGTCCCCTCGACGACGGCCCCGCAGCCGGCGACCTGCCCGGCTACGACTTCGACGGGCGCTCCGCGGGGGCGCACACGGCGGTGATCGCAGCTCCGGCCGCGGCCGCGGCGACCGAGGTGATCCCGAACGACCCGCCGACCACGGCCCTCCCCGACACACCGGCAGTCGACGATCCCGACTACTGGGGCCGGCCGATCGACGCGATGGCCGACACCGTCTCGTTCCGGCCGATCCCGGATCTGGACCTGCCGCCGCTGCCGGGCGCCCCGGTCGACGACTTCGCCCCCATCGAGGGCAACCCGATCGCCGACATCCCGGTGCCGCCGGAGGATCCTCCCCGCACCGCTCCTCCCGCCCCCTGAGCTCCAGAACGACCCGAGGCCCTGTCCGCACACAGCGGACAGGGCCTCGTCGTCAGGACCGGGGAATGCTCAGAGTCGAGCGACCGCCCGGCCCGCCGCACGACCGGAGAAGATGCAGCCGCCGAGGAAGGTGCCTTCCAGCGCGTTGTAGCCGTGCACGCCGCCGCCGCCGAAGCCGGCCACCTCACCGGCCGCGTACAGGCCGTCGAACCCGCTGCCGTCGGGCCGCATCACCTGGGCGTCGAGGTTGGTCTCGAGTCCGCCGAGCGTCTTGCGGGTCAGGATGTTCAGTCGGACGGCGATGAGCGGGCCGTGCTCGGGGTCGAGCATGCGGTGCGGCTTCGCTACGCGAACCACCTTGTCGCCCAGGTAGTTTCGCGCATTGTGCATCGCCATGATCTGCGCATCCTTGGCGTAGCCGTTCTCCACCTGGGTGTCGCGGGCCGACAGCGTGCGCTCCAGACTCTGCAGATCGATGTGTCCGCCGCGGCCGATCTCGTTCATCCCGGCGACCAGGTCGGGCAGGTTGTCGCGGACCACGAAGTCGATGCCGTGGTCCATGAACGCCTTGACCGGATCCGGCGCGCCCTTGGCCAGCCGCGCCTTGGCCGCGGTCTTCAACGACTTCCCGGTGATATCCGGATTCTGCTCCGAGCCCGACAGCGCGAACTCCTTGGCGATGATGTCGCCGGTCAGCACGAACCACGAGTAGTCGTAGCCGGTGTCCAGGATCGCCTTCATGGTGGAGTTGGTGTCGAAGCCCGGGAAGTTCGGTGCGGGCAGCCGGTTGCCGTTCGCGTCCAGCCACAGCGACGACGGTCCCGGGATGATGCGGATCGCGTGGTCGGGCCAGATCGGATCCCAGCTGTGGATGCCTTCGGTGTAGTGCCACATCCGGTCGCGGTTCACCAGATTGGCACCGGCCGCCTCGGTGATCCGCAGCATGCGTCCGTCGACATAGGCGGGCACGCCGGCGATCATGTGCTCGGGCACCGGGCCGAGACGTTCGACGGGCCAGTTCTCCCGCACCATGTCGTGGTTGTGGCCGATGCCGCCGCTGGTGACGATCACCGCGGGCGCCAGGATCTCGAACTCCCCCACCTCGGTGCGTGAACTCGCCACGCCGCGCTCGGCATCGGTGTCCTCGAGCAGCGCGCCGCGCACCCCGATCACCGCGGCATCGCCCGGACCGTCGTTCCCCTCGCTCCCCGCGCCGTTCCCGGACAGCACCAGCTCGTCGACGCGGTGGCGGCAGCGGAACTCCACGAGTCCCTTCTTCTCCGCCTCCAGCACCGGTTCGAGGAAGACGCGGACCACCTCGGGCCCGGTACCCCAGGTGAGGTGAAAGCGCGGCACCGAGTTGCCGTGTCCGTCGGCGAACCCGCCGCCACGCTCGGCCCAGCCCACCACCGGCGTGAAGCGCAGGCCGAGGCCGTGCAGGTAGTCGCGCTTCTCGGTGGCGGCGAAGTCGACGTAGGCGCTGGCCCACTGGCGCGGCCAGAAGTCCTCGTCCTCGCGGTCGAAACCGGCCGAGCCCATCCAGTCCTGCAGCGCCAGCTCGGGCGAGTCCTTGATACCGAGGCGCCGCTGCTCGGGGCTGTCCACCAGGAAGAGTCCGCCGAGCGACCAGAAGGCCTGCCCGCCGAGGTTGTTCCGATTCTCCTGATCGACGACGACGACCTTCTTACCCGCCTGCGTCAGTTCATAGGTGGCCACCAGCCCGGCCAACCCCGCCCCGACGACGATCGCATCGGCCTGTCGTTCTCCGCCCACAGCAGTTCCTTCCGTATTCACCCGGTCCGCCCGCCACACACCGAGTGTGGCCTGCTCCACACAATAGGCGCAGGCCCCCGGACCTCACCCGATTGCGTCGTCGTTATCGGTCCGTTACCCTTCAACTCGTACGCGGGCCCTAGGTACTAGTACTCTGTGATGGCCCACGACCGAGGTCGCCCCTGGTGGCCGAGATCGCAGTGAAGGAAATTGCATGCTCTCCAGCGCCCGTAAGCGCTTGCTCGCCGTTGCCCTGGCCACCGCCACGGCTCTCGGCGGCGCCGCCGCCATCGCCACCCCCACCGCTGAGGCCGCCCCCGGCTGCACGGTGGAGCAGGTCCGCTCCAACGCCATGCACCGCAGCGTCCCGGTCTGCATCGTCAGCGCCGGCAAGCCGAACGCGCCGACCATGTACCTGCTCGACGGTCTGCGCGCCCCCCGCAACAACAGCGGCTGGCTCATCGAGACCAACGTCGCCCGGTACATGAACGGCAAGGGCGTCAACGTCGCCATCCCGTTCGGCGGCGGCGGCAGCTTCTACACCGACTGGGAGCAGCGCGACCCGGCACTCGGCGTGAACAAGTGGGAGACCTTCCTCACCCAGGAACTCCCGCGGTACATGAAGAACAAGCACGAGTCGGACAACCGTCGCAACGGTATCGCCGGCCTGTCCATGTCGGGCACCGCCGCGCTGAACCTGGCGTCGCGCCACCCGGGCTTCTACGACGCCGTGGCCTCCTACTCGGGCTACCCGACTGTCACCATGCCCGGCTTCACCCAGGGCATTCAGGCTTCGGTCGCCGAAATGGGCGGCAACCCCTCCAACATGTGGGGCACCTACCCGCTGGGCGAGTGGGGAGCGAACGATCCGTTCCTCACCGCGGGCAACCTGGCCGGCAAGCACGTCTACGTCTCGTCCGGCACCGGCGTCGGCAGCCGCTACGACGGCTCGCTGACCCCCGGCAACGGCGGCTTCAACCCGGTCAAGTTCGCACAGATGGTTCCGCTGGAGGTCGCCGCGTCGACCAGCAGCCAGCTGTACATCGCCCGCCTGGCCACCGTGCCCGGCGTGCGCCTGACCACCCACATCAGCCCCGACGGCGCTCACTGGTGGGACTACTGGGAGGACCGCTTCAAGGAGTCCTGGAACAAGACGTTCCGTCCGGCGTTCTTCTGAGCCGTCGGTAGACACCCTCACGCAATCGGCGAAGGCCGGGCGATCATCACAGATCGCCCGGCCTTCGCCGTTCGCGCACCCCGGCTAGGGTGGAAGGCGTGACAACCGGACAAACCATCCTGACGCGCAAGACGCGCTACGCCATCTTCCTGACGCTCACCATCGAGCCGGGAGGCGAGGAGACGGTGCGCGAGGCACTCGCCGGCCTGGCCGGACTGACCCGATCGGTCGGTTCCCGCCAGCCCGAGGCCGCGTTGACGTCGATCATCGGCATCGGCTCGGACGCTTGGGACCGCCTGTTCACCGGCCCCCGCCCCGCAGCGCTGCATCCGTTCCGCCAGTTGGAGGGCGAGACGCACACCGCCCCGGCGACCGCCGCGGATCTGCTGCTGCATCTCAAGTCCGACCAGATGGACCTGTGCTTCGAGGTCGGCAAGATGTTCAGCCGCCAACTCGGCGACGCCGTCCGCACCGCCGACGAGGTCCACGGCTTCCGGTACTTCGACCTGCGCGACGTGATCGGTTTCGTCGACGGCACCGAGAACCCGGTGGGCCAGGACGCGATCGACGCCATCACCGTCGGCCCCGAGGACCGCGCGTTCGCCGGCGGCAGCTACGTCGCCGTCCAGCGCTACGTGACCGACCTCGCTGCCTGGGATGCCCTCTCCGTCGCCGACCAGGAGGACGCGATCGGCCGCAGCAAGGTGGAGAACATCGAGATGGACGACGAGGTGAAGCCCAGCAACTCGCACATCGCGCTCAACGTGATCGAGGACGCCGACGGCAACGAGATCGAGATCGTGCGCGACAACATGCCGTACGGCCAGATCGGCGGCGACGGCCCGATCGGCACCTACTTCATCGCCTACTCGAGCAGCCCGGACAGCACCGAACGGATGCTGGAGAACATGTTCCTGGGCGATCCGCCCGGCAATCACGACCGACTACTCGACTTCACCACCGCGGTGACCGGCGCCCAGTTCTTCGCGCCGTCCGCCGATTTCCTCGACGACCTGCCGCCTGCGCCGTCGACCGGCGGCTCGCTCGGTATCGGCAGCCTGCGCCCGCGCAGCTGACGCCCCGCACCACCCCACAAGATTCAGGAGTATCGATGAACAATCTGCACCGCGAATTGGCCCCCATCTCGTCCGCCGCGTGGGCTGAGATCGAAGAAGAAGCCACCCGTTCGTTCAAGCGCAACAGCGCCGGGCGTCGTCTGGTCGACGTCAAGGGCCCGCTCGGACTCGACGTCGACGCGGTGACCCTGGGTCGTCGCGCCAAGATCGACGCCCCCGCCGACGGCGTCGAGGCGTACCTGCGCCACTCGCAGCCGCTGGTGGAGGTCAAGGTGCCCTTCACGGTGTCCCGCGAAGCGGTCGACAACGTGGACCGCGGCGCCCCCGACTCCGACTGGGACTCGGTGGTGCGCGCGGCCAGCGAGCTGGCCCGCACCGAGGACAAGGCGATTTTCGAAGGCTTCGCTGCGGCGAGCATCACCGGCATGACCGAGGCCGCCTCCGGCGAATCCCTGGACCTGCCGGAGAACGTCGTCGACTTCCCCGAGGCGATCAGCGCCGCGATGAACCGCCTGCGTCTCAACTCGGTGGACGGCCCGTACTCGCTGGCACTCAGCGCCGACCTGTACGCCGAGGTCAACGAGACCGTGAACGACGGCTACCCGGTGCGCCAGCACCTGCAGCGCATCCTCACCGACGGCGAGATCGTGTGGGCGCCGGCCATCACCGGTGCGGTGCTGATCAGCACCCGCGGCGGCGACTTCGAGCTGACCATCGGCCAGGACGTCTCGATCGGCTACGACTCGCACGACGGCGACGTGGTGAACCTGTACTTCACCGAGTCGTTCACCTACCTCACCTACTCGCCCGAGGCCGCTGTCCCGCTGCACTGACCGGTCCCCCGGCACCGGCGGCGCGGGTGCGGCGCACCACGTAGGGTGGGTCGCGTGCTGATCCGCCTGCTCCGCTCCTATCTCGCGAAGTACCGGGGACTGTTGGCGGCCGTGGTCGGCCTGCAATTGGTGGCCACGGTCGCCATGCTGTATCTCCCGACGCTGAACGCCGACATCATCGACAACGGCATCGCCAAGGGCGACACCGGCTACATCCTGCGCATCGGCGGCTGGATGCTGGCGATCTCGGCGGCCCAGGTGATCTGTTCGGTGGCGGCGATGTTCTTCGGCGCCCGCGCCGCCCTCGGCACCGGCCGCGACATCCGGCACGACCTGATGCATCGGATCAACGACTTCTCCTCCCGCGAGGTGGGGCAGTTCGGTGCGCCGTCGCTCATCACTCGCACCACCAACGACGTCCAACAGGTGCAGTTGCTGGCGGTGATGGGCATCTCGATCCTGGTGATGGCCCCGATCATGGGGATCGGCGGGATCGTGATGGGCATGACCATCGCGTTCTCCATCTCCTGGATTCTGGTGGTCGCGGTGCCGGTGCTCGGCCTCACGATGGGCGTGATCATCGCCCGGATGGTGCCCGCGTTCCGCGCCATGCAGGAGCGGATCGACGACGTGAACCGGGTGCTGCGCGAGCAGATCACCGGCATCCGCGTGGTCCGCGCCTTCGTGCGGGAACGCCACGAGATCGCCCGCTTCGGCGTCGCCAACGATTCGCTGGCCGACGCCTCGCTGCGCGTCGGCAAGATGATGGCGCTGATGTTCCCGGCCGTCATGCTGATCACCAACCTCACGCTGGTGGCGGTGCTGTGGTTCGGCGGCAAGCAGATCGACAGCGGCAGCGTGGAGATCGGCGCGCTCACCGCGATGATCACGTACGTCATGCAGATCATGATGGCGGTGATGATGGCGTCGTTCCTGGCCATGATGGCCCCGCGCGCCGGCGTCTGCGCCGACCGCATCTGCGAGGTCCTCGACACCGAGAGTTCGGTGCGCGCACCGCTCGTGGCCGCCCCGATCACCGGCGATCCGGCCGTCGTCGAGTTCGACGACGTGGAGTTCGGCTATCCGGGCGCCGACGATCCGGTGTTCTCCGGCGTCGCGTTCACCACCGCGCCGGGTACCACCACCGCCGTCGTCGGCTCCACCGGCACCGGCAAGTCGACGCTGATCAATCTGATTCCGCGCCTGATCGACGTGACCGGCGGCGCGGTCCGCGTCGGCGGCACCGACATCCGCGACGTCGATCCGGATGCCCTGCGCCAGCACATCGGCCTGGTGCCGCAGCGCGCGTTCCTGTTC
Organism: Gordonia alkaliphila; assembly: GCF_039542465.1. Taxonomy (NCBI): domain Bacteria; kingdom Bacillati; phylum Actinomycetota; class Actinomycetes; order Mycobacteriales; family Gordoniaceae; genus Gordonia; species Gordonia alkaliphila. The sequence goes on from NZ_BAABIE010000010.1 coordinate 134,409, forward strand.
TCCGGCACCGTCGCCGACAACCTGCGGCAGGGCAAGGCCGACGCCACCGAAGAGCAGATGTGGGAGGCGCTGGCGATCGCGCAGGCCGAGGACTTCGTGCGGGCCATGCCCGAAGGTCTGGAGACCGACATCGCGCAGGGCGGCACCACGGTGTCCGGCGGCCAGCGTCAGCGCCTCGCGATCGCCCGGGCCCTGATCCGCAGGCCGTCCATCTACCTGTTCGACGACTCGTTCTCCGCGCTCGACCTCGCGACCGACGCGAAGCTGCGCGCCGCCCTGGCCCCGGCCACCCGGGACGCCGCGGTGATCGTCGTCGCCCAACGCATGTCCACCATCATCGGCGCCGACCAGATCCTGGTGTTGGAGAAGGGCGCGGTGGTCGGGTTGGGCACGCACGACGACCTGCTGCTCACCTGCCCGACCTACGCGGAGATCGTCGAATCCCAGCTGGCGATCGGAGCGGCGTCGTGACGCGGCCCGGTGGCGGCCACCCGGGTGCCACTCCGTCGTTGGAGAAGGCCCGTTCGTTCGGCCCCTCGCTGAAGCGGCTGATCGCCAACCTCTCCGACTATCGCGGCCGTCTGCTCCTGGTGCTCGGCTCGATCGTGGCGTCGGTGACGCTCACCGCGCTCGCTCCCCGCGTCCTCGGCGATGCCACCAACCTGCTGTTCGAGGGCGTGATCGGCGGCCGACTGCCGGCCGGGATCACCAAGGAACAGGCCGTCGACGGGCTGCGCGCCCGCGGCGACCACACCTTCGCCGACATGGTGAGTTCGATGAATCTGACTCCCGGTCAGGGCATCGACTTCTCCGCGGTCGGACGCGTGCTGCTCATCGTGTCGGCGCTGTACCTCGGGTCGGCGCTGCTCGGCTGGCTGGCCGCATACCTGCTCAATCAGGTGGTGGTCGGCACCATCGCCGCCCTGCGCGCGCGGGTCGAGGACAAGGTGCACCGCCTCCCGCTGTCGTACTACGACAGGGCGGCGCGCGGCGACCTCCTCAGCCGCGTGACCAACGACCTCGACAACCTGTCGCAGAGCCTGCAGCAGACCATCAGCCAGCTGCTGAACTCGGTGCTGATGGTGATCGCGATCCTGGTGATGATGTTGACCATCTCGCCGCTGCTGTCGCTGATCGCAGTGGCCACCGTGCCGCTCGCGGTGATCGCGACGGCGCTGATCGCCAAGCGGTCCAAGCCGCACTTCGTCCGGCAGTGGAGCTCCACCGGCAAGCTCAACGCGCAGGTGGAGGAGACCTTCACCGGGCACGAGCTGGTGAAGGCCTTCGGTCGCCGCGAAGCGGTGGAGGAGGTCTTCGATCGGGACAACGAGGCCCTCTACGAGTCGAGCTGGAAGGCCCAGTTCATCTCCGGCATCATCATGCCGACCATCATGTTCCTCGGGAACCTGAACTACGTCGCGGTGGCCGTGGTCGGCGGCCTGCGCGTGGCGTCGGGCCAGCTGAGCCTGGGCGAGGTGCAGGCCTTCATCCAGTACTCGCGCCAGTTCACGCAGCCGCTCACGCAGATCGGCTCGATGTTCAACCTCATGCAGAGCGGTGTGGCCTCGGCCGAACGCATCTACGACGTGCTCGACGAGCCGGAGGAATCGCCGGACCCGGTCGACCCGGTGACCCCGCGCTCCGATTCCGGCCACATCGAGTTCGACGACGTGTCGTTCCGCTACCGCGCCGATCGCCCGCTGATCGAGAACCTGTCCTTACAGGCGCGGCCCGGCCAGATGGTCGCCATCGTCGGACCCACCGGCGCGGGCAAGACCACGCTGGTGAATCTGATCCTGCGGTTCTACGACGTCGACTCCGGCCGAATTCTGGTCGACGGCGCCGACGCCGCCCAGATGACCCGCGACGATCTGCGCGAGCGCACCGGCATGGTGCTGCAGGACTCGTGGCTCTTCGGCGGCACCATCTACGACAACATCGCCTACGGCGACCCGAGCGCCAGCCGCGAGGAGGTGATCGCGGCGGCCAAGGCCAGCCACGTCGACCACTTCGTGCACACGCTGCCCGACGGCTATGACACGGTGCTCGACGACGAGGGCGGCGGGGTGAGCGCCGGCGAACGCCAGCTGATCACCATCGCCCGCGCCTTCCTCGCCAAGCCGACCATCTTGATCCTCGACGAGGCCACCAGCTCGGTGGACACCCGCACCGAGCTGCTGATCGGCGAGGCGATGGCCAACCTGAGCAGTGACCGCACGAGCTTCGTGATCGCGCACCGCCTGTCCACCATCCGGAACGCGGATCTGATCGTGGTGATGGAGGACGGTCACATCGTCGAACAGGGCACGCACGAGGAGCTGCTCAGCTCCCGTGGGGCGTATTTCAACCTCTACAACGCGCAGTTCGCCGCCGCCGTCGACGGATAAATTCCGGACCGGAATTCTTCGTCGACGCTGCTACCTGCACCGATGGCCAATACTGGGCTTTCGCGTCCAATGCCGGCCGAACCTTCCTGCCTACCCTCGTTCCGGCGCGGCAAGCCTGCCGCGACCTATGGAGAACGAAGGGGAGACGCGAACGATGCGTACCAAGAAGGTCCTGGCCGGAGCAGCAGTGGCGATGTGCGCGGCGGGTGCAGCCGCCGGCGTGTTGGGTGCAGGAACGGCCGCGGCGGCCGATAACTACTCGGTGACCCTGTCCCGCGCGGAGACCGCCGTCATCGCCGCGCACGGCCTCGGCGACGCGTTCTCGAACGTCCCGCGCATCCCGACCGTCCTTTTGAATCCGCATTTCGGGCGCATGATCCAGTTGGGGGCCGACGACGCGGTGAGCGAGGGCGGGTGCATTCGACTGGGCATCACCCGCGGCGCAAGCTACACCAGCAACTCGGTGAGCACCCTCCCCGCCGGCCAGTGCCGCTGATCGCCCGGCACCCCGGAGTCACGTCGATCGTCGACGGGCCCATGGCCTCTGATTGAGCGGATTACGGCTCCGTAGTATTGGCCTTGTGAACGCCGCCGCACAGCAGACCCCGACCGGACCGGGTTCGGCGAAACCCGACACCCGCCGTCCGCGGAGTTGGCATCAGCGGGCCGGCATGCCGGTGCGCGTGTGGATGGTGGTGCTGATCGGCATCGGGCTGACGCACTTCGCGCTTCCCGAGTCGCGCTGGCTGATCGTGCACGTCTTCACCATCGGGCTGGTCGCGAACTCGATTCTGGTGTGGTCGCAGACCCTCGCCGAACGCTTCCTCGGCTACCACCTGCCGCCGGAACGTCGCTTGGTTCAGTTGCTGCGGATCTACACGCTCAACCTCGGGCTGCTGGTGACCATCGTCGGCATGCTGGCGGTGCTCTGGCCGGTGACCCTGGTGGGCGCGGTGCTGATCGGCACGGTGGTGGCGTGGCACGCCTGGGCTCTGGCCCGGCTCATCGTCGAAGCGCAACGGCACCGCCACGCGGAGGGGCAGGGGCCGGCGGAGAACGCGATCAGCGCGTGGTTCTTCGTCGCCTCGGCCTGCCTCCTGCCCTTCGGCGCGGCCGCCGGCGTGCTGCTGGCCTACGGCTTCGCCGATCCGCAGCAGGCCGGTTTCCTGCTGACCCACCAGGCGTTGAACGTGCTCGGTTTCCTGGGGCTGGCGGCCGCGGGCGTGCTGCTGGTGATGTACCCGCGACTGCTCGGTGCCACGCAGGTGCGGAATCGGCGACGACCCTACGCCCTCGTCGTGCTGCCCACCGCGATCGCGGTGATCTGCGCGGGCGCGCTCGCCGACCTGGCGGTACTGGCCGCAGCCGGTGTGGGCCTCTACCTGGCCGGGTGGCTGCTGATCGTCGTGCCGTTCGTTCCGGTGGCCCTGCGTCATCCGCCCGATTCGTATGCGTCCGCGTCGATCTCGGCGGCGCTGCTCTGGCTGCTGGGGTCGCTGGTCGCGTACCTCGTGGTGTTGCTGACCGGACCGTTCGAGGTGACCCGGCTGAGCCTGCTGTCCATGTGGTTCCTGGCGGGATTCGCCGGACAGCTGCTGCTCGGCGTGATGAGTCACCTGCTCCCCACCCTGATGGGCGGCGGCCCGGTGACCGCGGCGGGTGCCGCCGAGATGAACCGGTGGTGGCTGTGGCGCGTGCTGGTGATCAACGGTGGCCTGGTGCTGTGGCTGCTGCCGCTGGGCAGTTGGGCCAAGGTCGGGCTGTCGTCGTTGGTGATGCTCGCGTTCATCCTGTTCCTGCCGATCATGATCCTCAGCGCCCGCGCCGCCATGCAGGTGCGTCGCGCGCTAGCCGCCGAGGCCGACGCCCCCGACTCCGATTCCGACGCCGACGCCCCCAGTGCGCCCGCTCCGAAGCCCGGACCGCAGCGCGGCCTGCAGTCGGTCGCGGCCGCCGCGGCCCTGGCCCTGGTGGTCTCGGTGGCCACCGCCCTCGGCGGCTCCGACGCCGCGGTGATCGACGCCTCCGGTTCCGTGGCCCCCACCGGCAAGACCGAGACCGTGCAGGTCGACGCCGTCGGCATGCGTTTCACCCCGGAGACCATCACCGTGGCGCCCGGCGACCGCCTGATCCTCACGGTGACCAACAAGGCCGACCAGGTGCACGACCTCGTGCTCGAGACCGGTCAGAGCACCGGTCGTCTAGCCCCCGGCGCCAGCGCCACCATCGACGTGGGCGTGGTCGGTCGGGCGATCGAGGGCTGGTGCTCCATCGTCGGACATCGGCAGCAGGGCATGGTGCTGCACATCCGCACCACCGGCGACGCACCCGACACCGGTGGCAGTGGCGGACACCAGATGGACATGTCCGGCGGGTCCGGCGCGGCCCCGCCCGTCGACCTGATGGACGAGCCCGGGCCCGGCTTCGTCGCCCGCGATCCACGGCTGGCACCCGCACCCGCCGAGAACACCCACAAGTACACGTTCACCGTGACCGAGGGCCCCGGCGAGGTGGCGCCCGGCGTGCGGCAAACACTGTGGACCTACAACGGCACGGCGATGGGGCCCACGCTGCGCGGCAAGCGCGGCGACGTCTTCGAGATCACCCTGGTCAACAACGGCACCATGGCGCATTCGATCGACTTCCACGCGGGCATGGTCTCGCCGGACACCAACATGCGCGACATCAACCCGGGCGAGCGCCTGGTGTACCGATTCACCGCCGTGCGCACCGGCATCTGGCTGTACCACTGCGCCACCATGCCCATGCCCGTCCACCTGGCCGCGGGCATGTTCGGGGCCGTGGTGATCGACCCGCCGGATCTATCCCCGGTCGACGCCGAGTACCTGTTCACCCAGTCCGAGTGGTACCTCGGGCCCGACGGCGGACCGATCGACGCCGCCAAGGTCGCCGCCGGAGTGCCCGACCTGGTGATGTTCAACGGCTACGCGAACCAGTACGTGTACCGCCCGCTGCGGGCCAAGGTGGGCGACCGCCTCCGCCTGTGGGTGCTCGACGCCGGTCCCAACGAACCGCTGTCGTTCCACGTGATCGGCAGCCTGTTCGACACCGTCTACTCCGAGGGCACCTACCAGCTGCGGCGCGACGACCCGCTCGGCGGCGGCTCCCAGGCCCTCGGCCTCCTTCCGGCGCAGGGCGGCTTCGTGGAACTCACGTTCACCGAGCCCGGCTCCTACACCTTCCTCAACCACCGCATGTTCGACAGCGACCGCGGCGCGATGGGCACGATCATCGTCGACTGATCGCCGCTACCCGCGAGTTCGCTGGCACAGAGACGGTCACCGTGGTCATAGTGACCACGGTGCCCCCGCCGGTGCCAGCGAACTCCCCACCCGCCGGATTCCTGCCGGCCCCGCTCAGCCCGCGGTGGCGAGCTCGATCAACTTCGCGACGGTGCGCAGATTCCGGGCGGTGCCCGGCACGCCGAGCCCCTTGGCGATCACCGGGGCCGACAGCCGGGTCTTGCCCGCACCGCCGGGGTAGTCCAGGTGCAGGTCGTCGCCGATCACGGCGAGTTTCTCGCCCGCACCGAACTCGCGCGCGACGAACTCCGCGGCGGCCACTGGGTCGGGCGGGCCGGCCAGGAAGCAGATGTGTCCGGACGGTGCTTCGGCGAAGTCGGGCGCGGTGGCGAACGGATAGGCGGCCAAGGCCGCCTCCAGCTCCTGGACGCTGCGCGAGATCACCTCGCGGAAGAAGCCGAACTCGTCCTCGACGGCCCGCTCGAGTGCCCGATCGAAGTCGGCGGGCTCGGCCGGCGGCCGCGCGAGGAGGTTCCCGGACGCGATGTAGGTGGACACGTCGGTCGCCCCGAGGTCGGCGGCGATCTCCCGCAGCCGCGCCATCGGCAGCTTCGCACCGCCCACGTTGACCGCACGGAACAGGTGGACTCGGGGCGCGTCGTCGGACATGGTTCTCAGCTTTTCACGCCCGGCCGCCCGCCCGGTACCGTTGCGTCCCATGAGCGATGCGGTGGTCGAGATCTCGACGGACGGTGCGTGCCTGGGCAATCCGGGGCCGGGCGGCTGGGGCGCCGTGCTCCGCTACAAGGGCACCGAGAAGCAGCTCTCCGGCGCCGAGCCGAACACCACGAACAACCGGATGGAACTGCAGGCCGCCATCGAGGGACTGGCCGCGCTGACCCGGCCGTCGTCGGTGATCCTCTACACCGACTCGGTGTACGTGCGCGACGGCATCACCAAGTGGGTCGCCGGCTGGCAGCGCAACGGCTGGAAGACCGCGGCGAAGAAGCCGGTGAAGAACGACGAGCTGTGGAAGCGCCTGGTCGACGAGGAGAAGCGGCACCGGGTCGAGTGGCGATGGGTCAAGGGCCACAACGGCGACCACTACAACGAGATCGCCGACGACCTCGCCACCTCCGCCGCCCGCTCCCTCCGCGACGGCTGACCCCCTCCCTCCCCGCCCGACCGCGTGTCGCGACCCTGATCCCGGGTCGCTCGCGGAGCCCGCGCGGCGACGCGGCAGCAGGGTCGCGACACGCCAGAGCGGGGGCGGGCGCGGGCGCGGGCGGGGAGCGGCGTCAGATCTGGATCGGCGGGAAGAGCTGCACCATCGTGTACTGCCGATTCCGGCGGGCACCCCAGGCGCTGATCGCCACGCTCACCACGAGCAGTCCGGCGAGCACCGCCACGGCCACCCAGAAGCGGCTGTCCACGCCGCCGGAGATCATCTGCCGCATGCCGGTCACGGCATAACTCATCGGATCCCACGGGTGCAGCACCTGCGCCGGCGTCGCGGTGGTCGGCACCGGATAGATGCCGCCCGACGCCACGATCTGCACCATCAGGAACGCCAACGACATCACGCGCCCCACGGCCACGCCGAGGATCACGTTGAACATCTGCATCACCGCCAGGAACGCCGCGGAGATCAGCAGCATGAACGCCACCAGCCCCAGTGCGTGGGCCGCGTTCAGGCCGACGGCGAACTGCGCCACCACGAACATCACCACCACCTGCGCGACGGCGATGAGGAACGCCGGCCAGTACGACCACAGCACCGCGCGCAGGCCGCTCACCCCGGCGATCACCGGCCGCGGCTGCAGCGGCTTGATCAGCATCCAGATGATCATCGCGCCGATGAACAGGGCCAACGTGAGGAAGAAGGGCGCGAAGCCGACGCCGAAGGTGGGCGCCGGGTTGTGCGTGGTCTCCTTCAACGCGACCGGCGTCGACAGGTTGCCCGCGACGTCCTGCCGCTGCGCCTGGTCCCCGAAGTCGGGGATCGCCTTGACGCCGTCGGCCAGGCCGGTGGCGAGACGGTTCGCGCCCGCGTCCAGCTGCGGCAGGCCCGCAGCGAGCTGACCCGCACCGTCGGCGAGCCGGTCGCTGCCGTCGGACAGCTGCCCCAGACCGTCGGACAGCGTGGCCGACCCGTCCTTCAACTGCGCTGCGCCCGAGCGCAATTGCTCCACCTTCGCGGACAGATCACCCGACTGGAGCTGGGCGAGCATCGACGACGCCGACCCGTTCGGTCCCGCGAACTGCGTCGACAGTGCCCGCGCTTGTCCGGCCAACTGCTTGATCTGCGCGGTGATCGTCGGATCCATCCCGGCGCGGACCAGCACGCCGTGCACGGGTTCGAGAAGGTCGGCCACCTGCCCGGCCACGCGGCCCAGCTCGGCCGCCGATTCCGCCGTCATCGACAGGGACGACGCTTGGTCGAGCAGCGGCAGCAGCGGCGCGGTCGCCGCGGCGACGCCGTCGGCCAGCTGCGCGTTCCCGGCGGCCAGCTGGGCGGCGCCGTCGCGGGCGACGCCCAAGTTGGCAGCCAGTTCGTCGGCCCCCTGGGACAACTGCTGCGCGCCCGAGTTGGCGGTGCCGAGGCCGTCGGCGAGCTGCTTGGCACCGTCGGCGGCTTCGACGAGACCGGTCCCGGCACTCTGCAGTCCGACCAGCACCTGGTCCACGGCCTGCTCGCCGATCCCCTCGTTCAACGCTGCCGTCACCTGGGCGGCGGCGCTGTTGCCGATCACCGTGGCGAGGTAGTTGTTGGCGTCGTTGAAGGTGAATTCGACGGTGGCCTTGTGCGGATCGGGTCCGGTCGCCGAGGCGATCGCGGAGCTGAAGTCCTTCGGGATGGTGATGGTGAAGTAGTAGCGGCCGTGCGCGAGGCCGTCCGCGGCCTCGGCGGCGTCGACGCTGCGCAGATCCAGCTCGCCGCTGGCCTTCAGCTTCGCGACCACTTCGTCGCCCGCGGCCAGGTGCTTGCCCTGCGCCTGCGCGCCGGTGTCCTCGTTGACCAGCGCCACCGGCAGCTTGTTGACGTCGTCGAACGGATTCCAGAAGACCCACAGATACATCGCCCCGTACAGCAGCGGCAGCAGCACGATGGTGACGATCGCGATGCGCGGCATCGCTCCCTTGGAGTACCGCTTGAGCTCGGTCCCCAGTGACATTCCAGCCAGCACGGCTTACTCCTCGCCTTCCGGGTCGAGCTCCACGACGATCTGTTCCCGGTACCCGAGGGCCGGGTCGACGGTGTTCACGGTGCAGGTGATCACGGTCTGCTCCCGGCCCAGTGCGACGAGACGACGCACCAGCGTGCGCTGGTTCTCGTCGCTCGTGACCTGGTCGATGTTGCCGACCACCAGCAGCGGCGGGCGCCCGGTGTTCGCCAGCGCGACCCGCAACAGCAGCCCGTCCAGCTCGGAGAGATTCTCCACGTACTCGTCCAGCGGAGGCGGCGGCAGCTCCCCGAACACCGGGGCACAGAAGCGTTCGTAGGTCTCCTGATCGGCCCGGCGCACGATCCGATACCAGGGAGCGTCCCAGCGGAGTTGCTCGGTCACCAGGTCGACGACGCGCACCGACGCGTACACCGCGTCGAGGTCCGCGATCGCGGCCAGCCCGGCGAGCGGAAAGATCTTGCCGACGCCGGTGCGTCCCAGCACGGTCAACACGCCCGACTTGGGCTTCATCCGTCCGGCCAGTGTCATCTGCAACGCGGTGCGGCCCGGCCCGGCCGGGCACTGCAGGATGGTCAGGCCGCCGGCCGGGATCTCCAGCTCCAGCGGACCGTACACGCGACCCCAGGGGCCGGTCTGCATCAGTCCGCGCGCCAGCACCGCCGGCGGGGGAGTTTCACTCATGAACGTCGATGCTAGACCCGAAGTCCCTGCTCAACGCCCCGCAAGTGTGGAAACACACGTGCGCAGAATCGCGGTGTCGGGGCTCACACCGCGATGATTCCGGCCTCCCGCAAACGCGCGACGTCGGCGTCTCCGTGACCGAGAACCTCCCGCAGCACCGCTTCGGTGTCCGCGCCGAGCGCCGCCGCCGGGCGGGTGCCGGAGTAGGCGTCGTCGATCCGCATCGGCGAGTTCGCCGAGATCACCGGGCCGATGCCGGGCTGGTCCAGCCGCGCCAGGACGGGCTCGCCGCCCGGGTTCGCCGCGAAGTCGGCGGCCACCTGCGCGGTGCTCCGATACGGGCCCCACAGCACGCCCGCGGCGGTCAGCGCCGAGTGGACGTCCGACGTCGAGCGCGCCGCGAACCACGGCGCGAGCAGCGCTTCGATCTGCGCGCGCTGGGCATACCGCCCCTCATCGGTGGACAGGTCGGATCCCGTCGAATCCGCCAGTGCGGCAAGGCTTTCCGCGGTGTCGGTGGCCGTGCCGAGCGCCACCCACTGCCGGGGCGTCAGCACCGCCACCATGACGTGGTCACCGTCAGCGGTGGCGAAGTCCACACCGAAGGCCCCGTACAGGTGATTGCCGTGCCGCACGCGATCGCCGCGTTCGGCGGCCTCGGAGTACCAGCCCAGATCGGCGACCGCCGCGAGGGCGACGTCGGCCAGCGCGATCTCGATCTGCGCGCCCGCACCCGTGCGATCTCGACGACGCAGCGCCGCCAGCACCGCGGACACCACCTGCTGACCGCACAGCAGATCCCAGGCCGGGAGCACGTGGTTCACCGGATCCGAGGAGTCGGCGGGCCCGGTCATCGTGGCCACTCCGCTGCTGCTGTTGACGGTGTAATCCACCGCGCCGCCGCCGTCCGCGCGCCCCTGCACCTTCACCGAGATCACGTCCGAGCGTCGTGCGGCCAGCGCGTCGTAGGCGAGCCAGTCGCGGCCGACCGCGTTGTCCACCACGATGCCCGCGTCGGGGCCGGGTGCGGTGGCCAGTTCCAGCAACAGGTCACGTCCGGCCTGCTCGCGCAGATTCAGTGCGACAGAACGCTTTTCGCGATTTAGCGAGTTCCAGTACAGGCTCTCCCCGGTCGCCGTCGACAGCGGCCAGCGTCGATGGTCGACGTTCCCGCCCAACGGGTCCACGCGGATCACATCGGCGCCGAGTTGCGCCAGCGCCAGCCCGGCCGACGGGCCGGCCACGAAGCTCGCGAACTCGACCACTCGCACACCGGCCAGCGGTGCTCCCAGCTCCATCGGTCAGCTCACTCGCTCGAAGACCGCCGCCAGGCCCTGACCGCCGCCGATGCACATGGTCTCGACGCCGTAGCGCGCCTCGCGGCGGTCGAGTTCACGCAGCAGCGTGGCCAGGATCCGCACGCCGGTGGCGCCCACCGGATGGCCGAGGGAGATGCCCGAACCGTTCACGTTGACCCGCGCCAGATCGGCGTCGGTGAGCCCGAGCGCCGAGGTGCAGGCGAGTACCTGTGCGGCGAAGGCTTCGTTGAGTTCGATGAGGTCGATGTCGGCGATCCCCAGGCCCGCGCGTTCGAGCGCCAGATTGGTGGCCGGAACCGGGCCGATGCCCATGCGCGAGGGCTCCACACCGGCCACCGCCCACGACACCAGGCGCGCCAGCGGACGCAGCCCCAACTGGGCCGCCTTCTCCGGCGTGGTGACGATGGCGACGGCCGCGCCGTCGTTCTGACCACTGGAATTGCCCGCGGTGACGGTCGACGCCGGGTCCTGTCCGGCCCGCACCGGCTTCAGCGTCGCAAGCTGTTCGAGGGAGGCGTCCGGGCGCGGATGCTCGTCGCGGTCCACCACCGTGTCGCCGCGCCGACCGGGCACGGTCACCGGCACGATCTCGTCGGCGAATCGGCCCTCCTCATGGGCGGCGACGGCCCGCCGATGCGACTGGTAGGCGAGCTCGTCCTGCGCGGCCCGGGTGATCCCGTACTCGGCGCGCAGGTTCTCGGCGGTCTCCAGCATGCCGCCCGGCACCGGGTGGAACTTGCCGCCCGGGGTGAGGCGGCCGCGGCCGATGCGGTCGACGAGCGCGGTGTCGGCGCCTTTCAATCCGAACCGGAGTCCCATCGCGTAGTGCTCGGCCTGACTCATCGACTCCGCACCGCCGGCCAGCACCAGATCGCAGACACCGGTCTGCACCCGCATCGCGGCGTCGAGCACCGCTTGCAGGCCTGCACCGCACCGTCGATCCACCTGCATGCCGGGCACGCGGACATCGAGTCCGGCGTCGAGCGCGGCGACGCGACCGATGGCCGGCGCCTCGGCGTTCGGGTAGCACTGCCCGAAGATCACGTCGTCGATGTCGGAGCTCTCGATACCGGTGCGCGCCACCAGTTCTCGGATCACCGTGGCCGCCAGATCCGCAGGTGGCAGCGCTGCCAACGCACCCCCGTAACGACCGACCGGAGTTCGCAACGGCTCGCACACAATGGCCTCACGCACAGTAAGACCCCTCTCGCATTGGGAATTGTCAGCGTTCGACCTATCTGTACCACGCGACTATTCCGGCCCCTCGAAACTTCTGCCATGATCCGAACATGGGCCGACTCTGCGAAACCGCTGACCTCACCGACGTTCAACGCGCCATGCTCGCGAGTGTTCACGACTTCGTGAACACGCAGATTCTGCCGGTCGCCACCGAGCTCGAAGCGCGCGACGAATACCCGACGGCGATCGTCGAAGCACTGAAAGAGATGGGCGTTTTCGGGATCACCATCGACGAGGAATACGGCGGTCTCGGCGAGTCGCTGCTCACCTACGCGCTCGTCGTGGAAGAGCTCGCGCGAGGCTGGATGAGCATCTCCGGCGTCATCAACACCCACTTCATCGTCGCCCACCTGGTGGCGCAGCACGGCACCCCCGAGCAGCGGGCCGAGTACCTGCCGCGTCTGGCCCGCGGCGAGCTGACCGGCGCGTTCTCCATGTCCGAGCCGGCGTTGGGTTCGGACGTCGCCGCCATCACCACCACCGCCACGCGCGGCGACGACGGCCGGTACACCCTCGACGGCGCCAAGATGTGGCTCACCAACGGCGGCTCGTCGTCGCTGGTGGCGGTCCTGGTGCGCACCCCGAGCGGACAGCCCGGCGGTCGCCATCGCGACCTCACCACGTTCCTGGTGGAGAAGACCCCGGGCTTCGGCGAGGTGGCGCCCGGCCTCACCATCCCCGGGAAGATCGACAAGATGGGCTACAAGGGGATCGACACCACCGAGCTGCTGTTCGACGGTTTCACGATCGACGCCGACAAGATTCTCGGCGGCGAGCCCGGCCGCGGCTTCTATCAGATGATGGACGGCGTGGAAGTGGGCCGAGTGAACGTCGCTGCGCGGGCGGTGGGCATGGCCAACCGTGCCTTCGAGCTGGGCATCGACTACGCCCAGGACCGCGAGACCTTCGGCAAGCCGATCGCCGAACACCAGGCCGTGCTGTTCCGTCTCGCGGAGATGGGCACGAAAGTCGAAGCGGCACACCAGATGGTGGTGCGCGCGGCGCGGATCAAGGACTCGGGTGAACGCAACGACCTCGAAGCCGGAATGGCCAAGTATCTGGCCGCCGAATACTGCCACGAGGTGGTCGAGGACGCCTTCCGGATCCACGGCGGCTACGGCTTCGCGAAGGGCTTCGAGATCGAACGCCTCTATCGTGAAGCACCCATGCTGTTGATCGGCGAAGGCACCGCGGACATCCAACGAATGATCATCGGCCGACGCCTGCTGGAGGACTACGCCAAGTAGCGGTACCCCGCTTCACCGATTCCCCTATCCCCCACCATGATTCCCAAGCAGGGACGCCCCACAACAGGAAGGCCCCGTATGTCGCAGGTCAGCGCTGACGACTTCGCCACCATCCACGCCGCGGTCCGGGACTTCATCCGCACCGCCGTGGTCCCCCGGGAGGCGGAGATCGCCGACGGCGACGCCGTCCCCGAGGACCTCCGACGGGCCGCCAAGGACATCGGCCTGTTCGGCTACGCGATCCCGCAGGAGTACGGCGGCCTCGGTCTGGACCTGGCGCAGGACGTCGAGCTGGCCCAGGAGTTCGGGTACACCAGCCTCGCGCTGCGATCCATGTTCGGCACCAATAACGGCATCGCCGGCCAGGTGCTGGTGAACTTCGGCACCGATCAGCAGAAACAGCAGTGGCTCGGTCCGATCGCCTCCGGCGACGTGGTGGCGTCGTTCGCGCTCACCGAACCGGGCGCCGGATCCAACCCCGCGGGCCTGCGCACCAAGGCGGTCCAGCAGGCCGACGGCAGCTGGATCCTCAACGGCAGCAAGCGATTCATCACCAACGCGCCGCTGGCCGACTTGTTCGTCACCTTCGCCCGGGTGCGGCCCGCGGACGACGACGGTCCCGGAATCGCCGTGTTCCTCGTGCCCGCCGAGGCCGCGGGTGTTTCGGTGGCGCCCCGCGACAAGAAGATGGGACAGGAAGGCGCCTGGACCGCCGACGTCCACTTCGACTCCGTCGCGGTCGACGATGCGGCGCTGGTCGGCGGCAACGTCGACGTCGGCTACCGCGCCGCGATGACCTCGCTGGCCCGCGGCCGCGTGCATATCGCCGCGCTGGCCGTCGGATCCGCGCAGCGCGCGCTCGACGAATCCCTCCGTCACGCCGCGGTGACCACCCAGGGCGGTCAGCCGATCGGCGACTTCCAGCTGGTCCAGGCCATGCTCGCGGACATGGCGACGGGCGTGATGGCCGGGCGAGCACTGGTCCGCGAGGCCGCGGCCGCCTGGGTCGCGGGCACTGATCGACGGATCGCGCCGTCGGCCGCGAAACTGTTCTGCACCGAGATGGCCGGCGACGTCGCCGACAAGGCGGTCCAGGTGCACGGCGGCAGCGGCTACATGCGTGACTCCACCGTGGAGCGGATCTATCGTGACGTGCGACTGCTCCGTCTGTACGAGGGCACCAGTGAGATTCAACGTCTGATCATCGGCGGCGGCCTGGTCCGCCAGACCCGTAAGGAGACCAACGCATGACCACTCTGCTCGACGGCAAGGTCGCCGTCATCACCGGCGGCGCCCAGGGCATCGGCCTCGCGATCGCCGAACGCTTCGTCGCCGAGGGCGCCAAGGTGGTGCTCGGCGACCTGAATATCGAAGCCCTCGACGCGGCCGTCGACGCGCTCGGCGGCACCGACGTGGCCGTCGGCGTCCGGTGCGACGTGACCTCGTCCGAGCAGGTGCAGGCGCTGGTCGACGAGGCGGTCGCCGCCTTCGGCGCGCTCGACGTGATGGTGAACAACGCCGGCATCACCCGCGACGCCACCATGCGGAAGATGACCGAGGAGGACTTCGACCTCGTGGTGGCCGTCCACCTGAAGGGCACGTGGAACGGCACCCGTGCCGCGGCCGCGCACATGCGCGAGCACGGCGGCGGCGCCATCGTGAACATGTCCTCGATCTCCGGCAAGGTGGGCCTCCTGGGGCAGACCAACTACTCGGCCGCGAAGGCCGGCATCGTGGGTCTCACCAAGGCCGCCGCCAAGGAGGTCGCGCACCTCGGTGTCCGGATCAACGCGATCGCGCCGGGCCTGATCCGCACCGCGATGACCGAGGCCATGCCGGAGCGCATCTGGGAGTCCAAGATGGCCGAGATCCCGATGGGCCGCGCCGGTGAACCCAGCGAGATCGCTTCCGTCGCACTGTTTCTCGCGAGCGACCTGTCGTCGTACATGACCGGCACGCTCACCGAGGTGACCGGTGGCCGCCATCTCTAGTCGCTCGGGCGACGCGGAGTGGGCGCCGCACACCGTCGTCAGCGAGGAGTACCTCGACCCGGCACCGGTCGCCGCGCTGGCCGCCCTGCTCGACGACGGACTCCCCGCCCCCCGCGTCGGCGACGTACTGCCGCCGCTGTGGCACTGGGTGGCCCTGCCCCGCTGGTCGCCGTCGTCGCTGCTCGCGGTCGACGGCCACCCGTTCAAGGGCTCGTTCCTGCCGCCGGTGGAGTTGCCGCGGCGGATGTTCGCCGGCGGCACCGCAGCCTTTCCGGGCACGCTGCGGGTCGGCGACACGGTTCGCCGGGAGGCCCGCGTCGAGTCGGTCACCGAGAAGCACGGCCGCAGCGGCACGCTCGTGGTGGTGGTCGTCGGTATCGAGCTCTACGCGCCGGACGGCACCCTCGCGGTGACCGAACAGCAGAACCTCATCTACCGGGAAGCGGCCGCCGTCACCGGCGAGCCGCCGAGCCCGGAATCGGCCGCCGCGCTGGTTCCCTGCGGACCGGCCGTGGTGCCCGACGGCCCCGACCGATGGCGGCTGGTGACCGACCCAACGCTGCTCATGCGGTTCTCTGCAGCGACCGCGAACGCGCACCGCATCCACTACGACTGGCCGTACGCGACCGGGGTGGAGGGCTACCCCGGACTCGTGGTGCACGGGCCGCTGATGACCTTGGCGCTCGCCGAAACCCACCGTCTCGGCGACGACGACCGGCACATCGCTGGCCTGGCCCACCGCAATCTGGCACCGTTGTTCTGCGCGGAACCCGCAGTGCTGCAGTCCGTTCCGAGCGAGAGCGGCACCGCGGTCTCCGTGGTCACCCACACCGACCCGGACGCCGAGCCCCGCGTCCACACCACCCTCGACCTCACCTTCGACACCCCAGGAGCATCATGACCCGCGTATTCAGCAGCCTCGACGACGTCCGCGCCGCCATCGGCGAAGAGATCGGCCCCGGCACCCCGATCACTGTGGAACAGAGTCGGATCGACGCCTTCGCCGACGCCACCGGCGATCACCAGTGGATCCACGTCGATCCGGAGCGCGCCGCCGCCGGGCCCTACGGCGCCACCATCGCGCACGGCTACCTCACGCTGTCGTTGCTGCCGCTGTTCGGCGCCGACCTGTTCACCATGGACTTCGGCGGTGCACGCATCAACTACGGCGTCAACAAGGTCCGCTTCCCCGCACCGGTCCCGGTGAACAGCGTCCTGACCGCCACTGCCACCGTCATCGACGTGGCCGACGGCCCCGCCGGCGCGATGATCACGATCAAGTATGTGGTGACCGCCGAAGGCGCCGCCAAGCCCGCCCTGGTCGCCGAAACCCTGGCGGTCGTCACGCCCTGACACCGAGTTGGGCCGCGGAATAGGGGCCCGCGCCGCCCACCCCTATTCCCCGTCGCGAAACTGTCGCACTTGATGGTCACAGCCCACCATCCGCTACGGTTTCACGCGCTCCGCCCATGAGACATCGCGCCTTGCCGTACGCGCACAAATGGAAACACGTTCGCGGACAAGCGGATCGATTGCTTTGTCACTGCCCTGATCGACCTGACCCCGGTTATCGACGGGACCGGCCCAGCACGGCTGCTCGACATGATCGGCGGACGCTTGAAAACAGGTCCTCAAGACGTGAATGGGCGCGCGAGACCAGCAGTTCCGGGATCGGATCAATGTCGTGGCGATGGACGGATTCACTGGCTACAAGAGCGCCACCACCGAAGAACTCCGCGCGGCCCGAGTGGTGACGGACCCGTTCCACGTCGCGCATCTGGCCGCGGCGTAACTCGACTGGTGCCGGAAACGGATCCAGCAGCAGGTATGCGGACATCGGGGCCGCAAAGACGACCCGCCCTACAAGATCCGCCGGATCCTCCACACCCGCACCGAACTCCTCACCGCCGAGCAGAAAATTGGCTTATATCGTTTTGGTGTTGGGTCTTCCCAGGTCGACAGCCCGCTAGGGTCGAAGGTGGGAGAGGTCTGGTGAGCGCGGTTTTCGGTTGAGGATCAAGCCTCGTGAACAGAGAGTGCGACACCAGGCCTGCCCCGCCAATATGGCCCGTTTGACCAATATGGCCCGTTTGAAGGGAATTGACGGACCGAGCAGGGGGTGAGTCCCCTGGAGTGGTGGGGTTTGGTGGCTCGCTGAGGGCGGTGGACACGCCGGAGAGCTTGGTGTCGCCGTTGGGGTGGGCCATCGCGTGATGATCAGTGAGTTACCTCACAAGTGACTCA
>NZ_BAABIE010000011.1:0-148538 GCF_039542465.1 Gordonia alkaliphila
GTTACGGCGGCGATAGCGGTGGGGAAACGCCCGGCTCCATTCCGAACCCGGAAGCTAAGCCCACCAGCGCCGATGGTACTGCACCCTAATCAGTGTGGGAGAGTAGGACACCGCCGAACATTACTTGGAATGGCCCCCGGACCCTTTGTGGTTCGGGGGCCATTTCGCATCTGCAGGCTCTACCGACACCGCGGGTACACCCCCGGTCGTCGACGGTAAAGGCGGCAGTACCCAAACAGGGGCGGCAGCGGGCACCAGAAGCGGCAGCCGGGGGCGTCTCCTCTGGTGTGGCCTGCCGCCTTTGCAGCGAGGTGCCGCCTGTGCGTCGTCGTACCCCCTCGGGGGATGGAGTCGGTGGCAGTCCTGCTTTGGTGTGCGGCGCCGTCGGTGCGTCGTCGTGCCTCGTTGGGGATGGGGTAAGTGGCAACTGTCTGCCGCCGCGGGACTGTGCGCGTGTGGTGGACTCGCGCTCGGCGGGGTGGTCATCGACCGACAATCGCACGCCTAAGGTGGAGATATGGCAGTGAATCGGCCCGGTGACGGCAGTGGCGAAGTGGTGCGCGCACCGCGGGCTCGGATGACGGGCGCGCAGCGTCGACTTCAGCTGATCGAAGTGGCCCGTGGCCTGTTCGCTGAGCGGGGCTTCGAAGGGACCTCGATCGAGGAGATCGCGCAACGCGCCGGTGTTTCCAAGCCCATCGTCTACGAACACTTCGGTGGCAAGGAAGGCCTGTACGCGGTGGTCGTCGACCGCGAGATGGAGACCCTCCTGGAGATGGTCACCAAGTCGCTGACACAGAACCGCTCGCTGTACCGGATCCAGCAGGTGGCGCTCGCATTGCTCACCTACATGGAGGAGCGGACGGACGGCTTCCAGATCCTGGTGCGCGGAGAGTCGATCGTTACCGGAGAAGACGGCGAGAGCACGCGCTACGGGAGCCTGCTCAATGACGCCATCAGCCAGGTGGAACACATCCTTGCCGGCGACTTCGAGCGGCGAGGGTTCGATCCCTCGCTTGCCCCCCTGTACGCGCAGGCGCTCGTCGGCATGGTCTCGGTGACCGCGCAATGGTGGCTCGACGTCCGGGAACCGCCGAAAGAGGTGGTCGCCGCCCACCTGGTGAACCTGTGTTGGAACGGACTGACCCGCTTGGACCCCGATCCAGTGCTCGTCGAGCACGACTATGTCGAACCGGTGCAGGAGTAGCCGTCCGCACAGCTGCGATGGGGGCGGCTCCGACCGCCGGTAGTAGACTGGAGCCATGATCACGCGAGCGAACGGCCTGCTGGCCGGTGCCGTTTCCGTGATCCTCGGTATCGCAGCGCATGGCCTGGCCGGTGGTTATCGGCCGGAAGGGCGTCAGCTGCTGTTGCTCGCAGCCATCGGACTCGGCGTCGCGGCGATCCGCGGTGCGCAGGTCGATCGCGCACAGCAGCATCGGGCCCGCGGCCGCTCGACGTCGGAGTGGCTCGCGGTGACCGGGGTGGTGGCCGGCGGGCAGCTCGCGTCGCACCTGTCGCTCTCTCTGCTCGGGATGCCGTCCGGGCACCACACCATGAACTCGGCCGCCATGATCGGGTGGCATCTGGCCGCCCTGCCGACCGCGGTGATCGCACTGTGCGCGATCAGCGCCGTGCTTCGGCTGCTGGTCTCGACCGTCGCCGCGCTTCGCGTCGCGTTGCCTGCGCGATCCGAACTCACGGCGTCGGTGACTCCCGCAGAACCCGCCGTCGCTCTCCATGACCTCACGCCCCGACTGTCCGTAGGGATGCGCGCTCCACCCGTTTTGGGTTGAGTTCCGCCACGACATTCGCACCTCCGGCCCGAGTCCGGAAGTGACTATCCCTACGCCAGAAAAGGCAGTTTCACCATGGCAATTCGCCGTATGCATCGTCCCGCCGTCGCTCTCATCGCCGCCGCGGCTCCCTTGCTCATCCTGACCGGATGCAGCAGCAGCTCCGACAACAGCACGTCGTCGTCGGCTAGCGCCTCGCAGGAACAGAAGAGTGCGCTTGTGATCACCGATCAGTGGGTCAAGGCCTCCGACGAGCACATGACCGCGCTCTTCGGGACCCTGAGCAACAACAGCGACAGCGAGATCCGGATCGTCTCCGGCAGCACGCCCGTCGCCGGGGAAGTTCAGCTGCACGAGACCGTCTCCGAAGGCGGCGTCAACGTGATGAAGGAGAAGAAGGACGGCTACGTCATCCCCGCACACGGCAGCCTCACGCTGAAGCCGGGCGGCGATCACATCATGCTGATGGACCAGAAGGAACCCATCGCGGCCGGCCAGGAAGTGACCGTCGAACTGCGGATGTCCGACGGTTCGACGGTCCCGGTGACCGCGACGGCACGTGACTTCGCGGGCAACCAGGAGAACTACCAGCCGTGACCACCTCGCGCGGATCCGCCCGGATCTCGCGCCGAGGACTCCTCACCGGAATGGCCGGCCTCGCCGGCGTCGGTGTGGGTGCTGCTGCAGTCGGTCTCGGCGTCGAACGTGAATCGTCCGACGCCGAGCCGGCGCGGCAGACCGTGGAGTTCTACGGGCGCCACCAGGCGGGTGTGATCACCGCTCCGGCAGCGTTCGCCAATTACATCGGCGTGGATCTGATCGATCTCAGTTCGCTGTCCGGGGTACTGACCCTATGGACGCAGGACGGGGCACGGTTGACCCAAGGCGTCCCGGCGCTGGCCGACCCGGAACCCGAATTGGCCACAGCGCCGTCGCGCCTCACCGTGACGGTGGGGGTGGGGCCGCGGGTGTTCGACGATCCACGCTTGGCCGGTCGTCGACCGTCGTGGTTGAAGCCGTTGCCCGCGTTCAGCATCGACCGACTGCAAGACCAGTGGGGCCAGACCGACCTGCTGCTGGTGATCGCGGCCGACGACCCGGTGACGCTGGCGCATGCCACACGGATCCTCACCGCCGAGGTGCGCACCATCGCCCGCGTGCGGTGGGTGCAGCGTGGGTTCCGGACCGCACGCGGCACGCAACCCGAGAGTCAGACGCAGCGCAATCTGTTCGGTCAGGTCGACGGCACCGAGCAGCCGGGGAACAGTCGCTACGACGACCTCATCTGGGACGACGGCGCCGAACAGCCCTGGCTGGCCGGCGGCACCTCGATGGTGGTGCGGCGCATCGCCATGCACATGGACACCTGGGAGGAGCTCGACCGGGGCAACCGGGAACTGGTGATCGGGCGGAACCTGACCAACGGCGCACCGTTGACCGGGACGAACGAGCACGATCCCGTCGATTTCGCCAAGACGGAAGGCGGTCTGCCGGTGATCCCGGCGTCGTCGCACATCGCCCGTGCGCATCGGCGCGCGGACCACGAGCAGTACCTGCGGCGCGCGTACAACTACGACGAGCCGCCTGCGCCTGCATTGCCAGGGCAGGAGCCGGATACGTCGAACACGGGGTTGATCTTCTCCACCGTGCAGCGCGACCCGGTGCGGCAGTTCCTGCCGTCGCAGCAGCGGCTCGCCGAGCACGACGACCTCAACGTGTGGACCACGCCGATCGGCTCGTCGGTGTACGCGATTCTGCCGGGTGCGACCGAGGAGGTTCCGCTGGGAGGTTCGTTGCTGAACGGTCGGTAGCGGGTCACTAGAATGGTTGGAGTGTCGACTTCACCTTCGCTGTCCGGACTGGCCGCCTATGCACTGCGCGACGGCGCCTTCGCCGAACTGGCGCAGAACGCCGACCGGGTCCGCCTGGACCTGACCGCGCCGGACGCCGCGCGGCCGTTCATCGTCGCCGCCCTCGCCGCACGGGATGCCGGACCGTTGCTGGTGGTGGCGGCGAACGGCCGCGAGGCCGACGACCTGACCGCCGAGCTCGGCGAGCTGCTCGACGACGGTCCTGCGGTGGTCGCGCAGTTCCCGTCCTGGGAGACGTTGCCGCACGAACGACTGTCGCCGAGCGCGGACACCGTCGGCCAGCGCCTCGCGGTGCTGCACCGGCTGGCCGATCCCGACGCGGCGCCGCTGCGCGTGGTGGTCACCACCGTGCGGTCGCTGATCCAGCCGATGGCGCCGGGTCTGGGTTCCCTGCGGACGGTGACCCTGACCGAGGGCGAGGACTCCGACTTCGACGCCCTGGTGGCCCAGCTGGTGGAGATGGCGTACGAGCGCGTCGACATGGTCGGTCGACGCGGCGAGTTCGCCGTCCGCGGCGGCATCCTCGACGTGTTCCCGACCACCGCGGATTTCCCTGTGCGCGTGGAGTTCTGGGGCGACGAGGTGACCGACATCCGCGCCTTCTCCGTCGCCGACCAGCGCACCCAGCCGGAGATCGAGACGCCCTCAGTGCAGATCCATCCGTGCCGAGAACTGGTGCTCACCGAGCAGGTGCGGGCGCGGGCCGCCGAGCTGGCGGAGACCACCGCCGACGAAGCACTGGCCGAGATGATGACCAAACTGGGCGAGGGCATTCCGGTCGACGGCATGGAGGCGATGATCCCCGCCCTCGTCGAGGGCGAGATGCAACTGCTCACCGAAGTGCTGCCCGAGAACACCCGCGTGCTGGTGCTCGATCCCGAGAAAGTCCGCACGCGCGCAACGGATCTGGCGCGCACCGGCGCGGAGTTCCTGGAGGCGTCGTGGAATGCGGCCGCGCTCGGGGCGGGTGCGCCGGTGCAGGCCGAGAGTGTCGACCTGCAGGCCAGCTCGTATCGGCCGGTGGCCGAGGTGGAGCAGGCCACCGTCGACGCGGGCCGCTCCTGGTGGACGGTGAGCCCGTTGTCGTCCGGCAGCGGCGAGGAACTGGAACTGAACCTGCAGGCCGGGCCGGCCCCGCACGGTGACGACGCGGCGATCGCGGACCTGCTGGTGAGCCTGCGGGCGCAGCTCGCCTCCGGCGGGCGTGCCGCGGTCGTGGCGGCGGGCAAGGGGACGGCGCAGCGGTTCGTCGAACGTCTCGGTGAAGCCGAAGTGCCCGCGCGGTTGATGAGCGACGGCGACGAGCCGCCCGCTGACGCCGTGGCGGTGTACCACGGCACCTTGCGTCACGGACTGCTCGTGGGGACCTTCGTGGTGATCACCGAGGCCGACCTGACCGGCGCCCGCGTGGTGGGCGTGAAGGACGGCCGCAAGCTGCCGGCCAAGCGCCGCAACCAAGTCGACCCGTTGGCGCTCGTCGCCGGCGACATGGTGGTGCACGACCAGCACGGCATCGGGCGGTTCGTCGAGATGATCGAACGCACCATCTCCGGTGCGCGGCGCGAGTACCTGGTGATCGAGTACGCGCCGGGCAAGCGGGGCCAGCCGGGGGACCGGCTGTACGTGCCGATGGACTCGCTCGATCAGCTGTCGCGGTACGTCGGCGGCGAGCAGCCGTCGCTGTCCAAGTTGGGCGGCTCGGACTGGTCGAACACGAAACGCAAGGCGCGCAAGGCCGTTCGCGAGATCGCGGGCGAGCTGGTGCAGCTGTACGCGGCGCGCCATTCGGCACCTGGCTTCGCGTTCAGCCCGGACAGTCCGTGGCAGCGCGAGATGGAGGACGCGTTCGACTTCACCGAGACCGTCGATCAGATGACGGTGATCGCCGAGGTGAAGGGCGACATGGAGAAGCCGGTCCCGATGGACCGGGTGATCGTCGGCGACGTCGGCTACGGCAAGACCGAGATCGCGGTCCGCGCGGCGTTCAAGGCGGTGCAGGACGGCAAGCAGGTCGCGGTCCTGGTGCCCACCACAATCCTTGCCGGACAACACCTTCAGACGTTCACCGAGCGCATGGCCGGGTTCCCGGTCAAGGTGCGCGGGCTGTCGCGCTTCACCGATCCCGCCGAGTCCAAGCAGATCATCGCCGACCTCGCGACCGGCGACGTCGACGTCGTGATCGGCACCCACCGACTGCTGCAGACCGGCGTGGTCTGGAAGGACCTCGGGCTGGTGATCGTCGACGAGGAACAGCGTTTCGGTGTGGAGCACAAGGAGCACATCAAGTCGCTGCGTACGCACGTCGACGTGCTCACCATGTCGGCGACGCCGATTCCGCGAACGCTGGAGATGTCGATGGCCGGCATTCGCGAGATGTCGACCATTCTGACGCCGCCCGAAGAGCGTCATCCGGTCCTCACCTACGTGGGCGCCTACTCCGACAAGCAGGTCGGTGCGGCCATCCGACGCGAGCTGCTGCGCGACGGTCAGGTCTTCTACGTGCACAATCGTGTGTCGTCGATCGACAAGATGGCCAAGGACATCGCGCGCATGGTGCCCGAGGCGCGGGTGGCCGTGGCGCACGGCCAGATGCCCGAGGAGCTGCTGGAGAAGACCGTCGACGCGTTCTGGAACCGCGAGTTCGACGTGCTCGTGTGCACCACGATCATCGAGACCGGTCTGGACATCTCGAATGCCAACACGCTGATCGTCGACCGGGCCGAGAACTTCGGTCTGAGCCAGCTGCACCAGCTGCGCGGGCGCGTCGGGCGTAGTCGTGAGCGCGGCTACGCGTACCTGTTCTACAGCCCGGACAAGCCGCTGACCGAGACCGCCTACGACCGGCTCGCCACCATCGCCCAGAACAACGAGCTGGGCGCGGGAATGGCTGTGGCACTGAAGGATCTGGAGTTGCGCGGCGCGGGCAACGTGCTGGGCGCCGAGCAGTCCGGGCACGTCGCCGGAGTCGGCTTCGACCTCTACGTGCGCCTCGTCGGCGAGGCGGTGGAGGCCTATCGCGCCGCCGCCGACGGCGAGACCGTCTCGCAGGAGGAGACCAAGGAGGTGCGGATCGATCTGCCGGTCGACGCGCACATCCCGGTCGAGTACGTCGAAGCCGACCGGCTCCGACTGGAGGCGTACCGGAAGCTGGCGTCGGCCGCCTCCGACGCCGACGTCGACGAGGTCCTCAGCGAGCTCAACGACCGCTACGGTCCGCCGCCGGTGGAGACCGAGCGGTTGGCGTCGATCGCCCGGCTGCGTCTGCGCTGCCGTGAGCGCGGGATCACCGAGGTGACGTTGGCGGGGACGTCGATCCGCTTGGCGCCCATGGTGCTGCTCGACAGCGAGCAGGTTCGCCTGGCGCGCCTATATTCGTCGGCCAACTACCGGGCGACGACGCACACCGTGACGCTGCCGATCCCGCGCACCGCGGGGATGGGGTCGCCGCGACTGCGCGACGACGAGCTGATCACGTACCTCGTGACGTTCCTGACCCAGATGCTGCCCGAGCCGCGCTGACCGAACTCGAAAGGACGGTGCGACGTGGCGCTGCCACCGCTCCCGATCTCGCCGAACTATTCGTTCAGCTACTGCGACGACGCGCTGTTCGTGCGTGCCGTCGACGGTCCCGGGGAGGAGATCCGGCTGGCGCCGGGGGAGTCGTACGCCTGGGACGACGAGGGCGTGCGCTACTCGCTGACCTTCGTCGAACGCCGCACCGATGAGGAACTGCTGGAACGCTACCGGCGCGGGCCGATGATGGTGGGGCCGTCGCCGCACAGCGGAATCTTCGAGCTCGCCGTGGAGCCTGGGGCCACTGCTCGCGGGCGCGGCGTGCGCGCGGAGGTCCGAACCGTCCAGATCGGTTCCTGACCGCCCTGGTCACGTGGCTACAGCACCCACGTCGCGACGACTTTGTCGGATTCCGTCCATTCCGATCGGTGGAATCACAGTGTGGGTGCGGGCACCGTCGACCCCCACTGAGTATGGTTCTGCCTATCTACTTGCGGAGGTGCCACCATGCCCGTGATCCTGTTGGATCCAGCGCTGCCCGACCTGATTCCGGTGCGCGCGGTGTCTTCGATGAGCGGCCACGTCTACGTGACCGAAGACGTGCACCCGTCACTGCTCTGGAACCTGCCGTCGTACGAGTTCGCCAGCGCGGTGCGCAACCTGCCGCTCGATGCTGTTCTGCTCACCTCCGACCGCAGGCATTCGCTTGTGCAGCAGCAGATTTCGCGCGGCGCCGAGGTGATCGCCGGTGACGGCGTCGCGGGCAAGCGGTTGCTCGAGGCCGTCGCCCTGATGGATCAGCTGCGGCGCACCGGGCCGTGGGAGCAGCAGCAGACGCACGACTCGCTGCGCCGGTACCTCCTGGAGGAGGTCTACGAGCTGCTCGACGCCTTCGATCAGGGCGACTCGAAGGAGCTGTGCTCGGAGCTGGGCGACCTGCTGCTGCAGGTGCTGTTCCACGCGCGGATCGCGCAGGATTCGGCCGTCGACGCGTTCACCATCGACGACGTGGCGCAGAGCTTCGTCGACAAGGTTTCGTACCGGACGCCGGGCGTGCTGTCCGGGGAGCATTCCGACCTGGAACGACAGATCCAGGAGTGGGAGGAGCGCAAGGCTGCCGAGCGCAATCGGGGGAGCGTGCTCGACGGTGTGGTGACCCAGCAGCCGGTGCTGTCGTTGACGCAGAAGCTCTTCGAGCGCCTCGCCGGCGCCGACTTCCCGCGCGACGCGATCAGCCCGTCCCTGACGCGGATCGACGTCCCGATCCGCAAGCACGCCCGCGACAGCGTCGAAGACACCCAGCGCCGCCTCGTCCTGCAGCTGATGAACCAGGTCCGCGCCGCCGAGAACGCCGCCGGCATCGACGGCATCCACCCCCGCGACGAAAACACCTGGCGCAAGTACCTGGGCATGACCCACGACGACGTCCCTCCGCCCCCGCCTGCTGAGCCAACCCCGCCGGCTGAGCTTGTCGAAGCCCCGGCCTCACCGGCTGAGCCGTCCCCGATGGCTGAGCCTGTCGAAGCCACCACTCCGCCGGCTGAGCCCGCCCCGCCAGCTGAGCCCGTCGAAGTCCCCCGCGCCGCAGCGATCCCGTGGCCCGTCGAGCCCGTCTGGCCCGCCGACGACGACCACGAGCACAACAACCCGTGGGCAGCCGAGAGCACCTCCGGCAACGCGACTGCCGGGCTCGGTTCAACCGCAGACACCCGTCACGACTTCGACTTCGAACTCGACGCCGAAGCGCAGGCCCCTGAGCCGACGCTGGTCGAGACCACGACCCCGATCCCGGTCACCCCCGACCTGCCGGAGGCGAAGGACTTCCAATTCGCCGCTCCGGTCTGGGGCCAACCGTCGCAGCCGAAGTCCGACTCCGGGTTCCCCGAGGCCGAAGACTTCCCCGGCCCGCCGCCGAAGCACCGCATCGTCGACGCAGACCCGATCGAGGTCACCGAGCGCGACGTCGCCGTGTCCTACAACGTCGACGTCCCCCAGATGGTGGTCCGCAATCATTGGGACGACGAGGACTGACAATCACTCGGCCAAATACCGGCCAGTACCGCCTGCAACGCGCCGGACATTCTGCGATTGACGGTGGCGCCGGCTAGTGTCTAGTTCGTGATCCAGCCTGTCCGTCGACCGCTCCCGCCGGTTGAGAATCCGATGATCGTCGACCTGTTCGCGGGTCCAGGCGGCTTGGATGTGGCGGCGCACTGGCTCGGGGTCCCATCGATCGGCATTGAACTCGACGAGTCCGCCGTCGATACCCGAGAAGCCGCTGGTCTGAGCACGATCTGGTCGGATGTCACCAGCTGGAGCCCAACCGACTTCACCCCTGCCTTCAACGTCCTGGCAGGTGGGCCCCCGTGCCAGACCTACACCGTCGCTGGCAATGGACACGGACGTCGTGCTCTAACGCGTGTGATCAAGTTGGTCGAACTCCTGGGAGAAGGTCGCGTCGACGAGGTTCTAAACGAAGTCTCCACGCACTCAGATCCGCGGACCGGACTCGTTCTTCAACCGCTGATCTGGGCACTCAAGGCAATCGAGGCGAATCGGCCCTTTGAAGCGATCATGCTCGAACAGGTGCCTGCCGTGAAACCTGTCTGGGAAGCGATGGCGAAGGTACTCAGGGAACGAGGTTACGGAGCCGACGTCGACGTGCTTCGGACCGAGGAGTTCGGTGTGCCTCAGACCCGACGCCGTGCGGTGCTGATCGCCCGACGCAGCGTCGATGATGCAGAAGTGGTGCTTCCTTCGCCTACGCACCAAAAGTACGTCGGCACCGCGTTGGATGCGGATCCCGTGCTCGACTTCGACGCCGGACTGCCGCAGTGGGTCTCGATGGGCGAGGTGCTCGACGTCGGTGAGCCCTTCATCGTCGTCTCGAACTACGGCAGCGGCGGTGACCCGAAGAACCGCAGCAAGAGACGCCACGACCGTCCCGCGTTCACCGTTACGGGGAAGGCCTCACGGAACAAGATCGTGATCACCCGGACCGGCGACGACTCCCGTCGCTTCGGCCCGCGGGAGGCTGGGCGTCTGCAGACCTTTCCGGACGGCTATCCCTGGAGTGGGCGGGACATCTCCCAACAAGTCGGAAACGCTATTCCGCCCCGACTCGGGGCACATGTTCTAAACCATTTGCTGGGGCTTGGTCAAGTGCTCGACCATGAGTTTTTCAATGGTCGCGGCGCAAAATGGCAAGGTCCCGGACCTGCCGAGCACTTCAGAGTTCGCTCCGAAATCGCAAGGGTGGGGGTGCTCGGAGACACTCTTCAGACGGTCGTGGGCACTTCTCTAAGTGAATCGCCCTGGGGTGTTGGGGGACTGTCTCAAACGGTCTACACCTCGAGTTGATAGGCAGGGATCCGAGCATAGTGCGAGGGTCCATTTCAGCCAGTGGGATGTCGCCGTAGTGCTGATAGAGGGCCGTCGGTGGTTGAACCAATCGACCCATGCGGCAGTGGCGCTCGCGACCTCGACGACGGCCACCACAGCTTGTGGGGCTTGATCAGCTCCGTCTTGCAGAGCCCGCTGATGGTCTGAGCCGCCACGCATTTCGTACGAGTGACCGGTGTTGCCTATCGAGTCGGCAACACCGGTCTCTCTCCCCCCGGGTGTTTGGCCGTGACGAATCGAGGTGTGCAGATGCTGTCTTATCGTGGCTCGTTGATCATCCCGACGAATCTCCGTGTCCGTCCCGTCACCGGGTCCATGCCGCCTGGGTGAACACGTGGAGCACGAAATCGGTAGGCAGCGTCATCACGGTCGCCTACCCGAGGATCCAACGGGCGAAACACATCCGACGATAAACCGAGATATGCTGCACGGACGAGGCCGGTACACATGTGGAAGTTGCAACTCGCAACCGGGCCAGCGCCCGTGGTGTGAAATTCCAATTGACCAGGTCGCTGGCGTGCTGCATTCCGTGATAGGCGATCGTGGTCGGACGGGTCTGCCTCTCCGCACCTCAAGCGGTGACGCGCTCATCACGCACGTGACAATCGGAGTCTGCGGAGAGACGATCCGTGTTGACCTGGGCTGTGGACCCTGCGGGACCCAGACCACTCGGCGCTCAATCGGTTGGCGGATCGGCGACGACCTCGTCTGGCTTCGCCGAGTTGATGACAGTCCATTGAATGAGATTGCTCCTAGGTACCGCCTTCGCAGGTACTGCGATGGAGATGAGTCCCACCAGATCCTTCCGATCGACAGGCTTCGTGACCTCGTCTGGCTCGCGGTCAGGAACGACGGACACCAGCACAACGCCACGCGTTGCCGATTCACCGAGAGGTGCCACCGCCTCGCCGATGGCGATGGGTCGCGCGGCGGCGCGGTGCTTCCGATCCGAACCGACAAAGTCGATGCGGCCAGCACGCCGCTTGCGCTTCACGATCGATATATCGCCGCCGAGTTCAGGGATGTGGAAGGTCCGGCCACCAGTGCTTGGCTGCATCCACACTACCGCCCAGTCGGTGATCTTCCCGTTGTCCGTCGCCTTGTTGATGAAACCGCTGAAGGCATTGATGTTGGCTTCATAATCAGGGTGCCAGGTCAGCTGTTCGAACAACTGGTTGAACTCCGCCGCGCCGATGAGTCCGACACGAGCGCGTTGCTGGAAACCAGTCTTACCGTCGAGCTCGTACGGGAGTAGTGCGTCACTGTCTGCGTGTTTGAGAAGCGGCACGATGATCTCGTCGAAGTTCTTGCCGTGATCGCCGCTTCCAGGCTCGGGAAGACCATAGAGATCCTGGATGTCGGTCGGAGCTTTGTTGGCGATTACTGCGTTCCACATCTTGTTGCGGGCAGTCGGCTTTAGCCAGGGAAGGTGCTGGCTCACTAAAGGCGGGATCTGACGCGGCTCCAGCATGGGCATGCCGTGCTCGTCGAAGCCTGCGTACTGACTGAGTTCGGCTCGGAACGCCTCTTCGTCCATGAGCAGTGCCTCGAACGCCTCGTAGAGGTCCACCTGAGAGTCGCGACGGATATATAGGCGGACGAGGTCCTGGTATCCCGGCCTGAACCCGAACCAGCGGCCAGCCTGCATGAGCGTGTCGGCCTGACCGGCCTTTCTGCGGAAGTATGAGGTTGTTAGACCCTCGACCGTGAACCCTCGGCTTAGCTGGGTTCCTCCGACGAGAATCCGCCAGACCTTGTCCACTTCGAAGTCGAGTTTCTTCTGCTGTGCCTGGATCTCCTTGTCAGAATTGACGATGAGAACGGGGTCTCCATCGACGGTGATCTGGGCTAGCGCCTCTCCGATGTAGGGCTTTAAAGCATCGAAGCTGGCGGGGACGGGGGCGCCGGCAGCGCGGGCACGCATCACGGGTAGAAAGTCCTGGTTGTAGAGCCTCTCGAGCCGGGAGAATCCCTCAGTGGAGTTGAAATTTGCCGTGGCCCAGAGTGACCGAACATCCGCGGCTGTGTCCGCGTGATCGCCGCGCTTGACCGACTCGTGAAAAAGGAGCGTGTGATGGCGGTAGCTCACGCCCGGGTTGGCCTTCAAATACGTGTCATCGGCCTCTCGGAACTTCTTGAGAGCGCCAGCGAGTACCCACGAGTCAAGCGCCTCCTGGAGTTCCTCGCGCCGCTTGATGGGGGCGGTGTCCTTATCGCCAGCGAGGGGCCGGATGTGCGCTAATTCGTTGGAGTTCGCGACGGTCTTCTTCTCGTCGTCCCAGCGCTTTCCGACGTCGTGAAACTCCTGAACGCCCATGTAGCCGGGCGGACGGTGGAGTGAGAGAACGAAGTCAGCCGGGAACAGGTCGCGCTGGTCATCAGGGTCGACGAACACGTTCGCGAAGGGCGTCGCAGTGTAGCCTACGTACTGTGCGCGCTTGCAGAGCGCGAGTATATCTGTGATGAGCTCGTTAATTTTCGTGCGTTTGCGATTCTCTGCCGATCCCTTCTTCCACTTGGCCGGGTTCGTAGTGTCCACAGATGCCTGGTCGGACTCATCGTCGATGATCAAAACCGGCAGCTCATCGAGGTCGTTCTTCAACGGCTTCAGGTCTTGGATCAACTTCCGAAGCGCCGCTGGATTCTTCTTGATCACCGCGACGTAGGCGCCCGAGTGGAACAGGTTCTCTTCGTCATTGAGAGGCTTCTGCTTGTTTTTTCGTGCGAACTTCAGCTTGGTCATCGCCTGAGGTAGACGTTTGTAATCGCTGCGATGACTCGTCACGCGAGCGATCTCGACGACGCCCGGCAAATTGAGTACGTCGCCGTGTTTGACGAATGCGTCTGGCCACTTGTCATCTTGCTGGTAGTCGAGTTCCTTGGCCACGTCCGGGTCCGCGGGGTCCTGGCCAGCGAGGATATTCTCGACGCCCATGAGCTCCATATCCATACGGCGCTGGGTCTGAGCGCGAAGGATCTCGATGGTGCCAGTGAGCACGATGACCAGGCGATAGCCAGCGTCGATGCCCTTGGCGACCACCCCCGTGAAGTTGGCAGTCTTTCCGCTCTGGACGTAGCCGACAACCAGACCCTTGGTCTGCTTCGCTTCTGGTCGCGTTGGACGGCTGAGTCGCTCGATGACCTCGGTCGTCGTCTCGTCCAAGGAAGAGATGGACGATGCTGGCCATCCCTTGACGTCGCGAAGGTATGCCTCGTAATGATCCCAGTAGACGCTGCTCCGAAGCTTCCTTTCGGCCGCGTACCAAGGTTCAAAGACCTTCGAGATAGTTGTCGACGGCTTCTCGAAGACCCCGATTCGCTCGGTGAACGCTTGCGCTAATTCTGGCGAAAGTCCGAGCCTGGCGTAGATCGCATTGCGACGTTCTTGCGAGTGCCGGGGAGGCTTCGTGTCGTCCGGACCGAGGTACTCATCCTGGCTGTCCCACTTCGCAAGCGCGATGCGAGCATGGGTCAGGGCGGGCTCGTTCTCATCGGCGTTTAGGACGAACTCGACGAGTTCTTTGTCGTCTATCGCAGTACCTGCCAGAGCGGCCAAGACCGGGGCAAGTGGCTGGGTGGGCTGCTGGTGCTTTAGAGCGATGAAGGCGTTGGCCAGGGCTTCTGCCCAGGCGGGGCGTTGATCGGTCACGGTTAGTCAGCTCTCTTTCGACTCCACGAATCCTCCGAGGGGATCCGGAAGGGTGTCATAGGGCAGGTCAGTCAGGTCCACTTTGTACGAGACCTCCGACAGTAGCGGGTAGTTCGGGACGACCGGGCCGACCAGATCTGGTGTCATGGCCGGGAAACCGCCTCTTACGTAGTAAGCGCGCGGCTGGGAGCGAAGCGTCCACGAAGTCGAGTACAGGTCCGCATCGTCGTCTTGCCACCCGAAGCTGTCGAGCATTGCGTCGACGGCCACCTGGTGCCCGCCCGCGGTCGCGCGGACCTGGCTAACGACTTGCGGAAGTGTGCGCCCGCCATCCCGCGACGTGCGGGTCAGCTGAATAGACAGCACGCTCAGGGGAACACCACGCAGCGGGACCAGCTGGTTGAGTCCGTGGATGACGTGCCGGCGGCGCTCGCCGCTCGTGGTCTTTACCTCGATGTGGACGGAGGCGAATGTGTAGTCGTGTTCCTCCGCGAGCGGTCCCTTCCAACTGGAAATCGCTGGCCCTGCCCCGATCTGATGGATGAGGTACTCCAGGAAGAGTAGCTCCCCGAACAGCCCGATCTCCTTCTCGGTAGTCATGGCCCCACGGGTGGCGAATACGTTTCGATGACGGGCGACGCCTGCAGCGACTGCGGCGGCGAGTGGCATCTTCTCGATCTGAAGCTCATCGGCAATGGTCGCGAGGAGCCCATAAGCGCCGTGAACATTGTCCTCGACCCGTACTGTGAGTTCAGCCAGTTGGTCATCGCCGACGGAGACCGCAGTCAACCCCACGTTCTTGAGATTGGAGACGTCGGGCTCAGGCGTATCGTAGGTCGTCACCAGAGTGATTAGACCGTTCTTCGGATCGATTTGGAGTCGGCATTCGGGCTCGCCCTTGATAGGCAGCACCATGGGCGCACAGGTACTCCAGAGGGTGTCCAGCGTGGCAAAGGTCAAGTGCCTCGCATCTTCAGGTGAGTTCGTCATCAATTTTTTTCTTTACTGTCGCCACGCATGTGTTGTTCAGCGGCTGCGGCTGCGCCAATGACACTCTTCCACAGCGCGATCTCGTCCTTATCTCGTGGGCCGAGGTGTTGTCCCTCGAATACCTCGTGCGTCAACAAATAGAGTAGTGCCTTGAGCACAGGGGCGTCGTTGAGGCTGCCGCCTCCGGGAGCGAATAGCGCGCGGTAGCGGCTGTTGAGCCACAAGGTTCTACCGGGGTGATCGACGTCAAGAAACTCGCCGCTGGGCATACGCGCCCATTTTATGTGCACGGCATCCCCGTCGAGGAGCGGTAGCTCACTTCCAATCTGCTTGCGGACCGCTGGCGCGATGCCCTTGTCTGGTCTGATGACCGGCTTGCGTTGACGTTTCCGCTTGTTCGCGTCGGTGTAGATGGACTCGGCATCCTGAAGAAATTTCAAGAACGTCGTGCCGTCCGATGCCTCTGCCTTGTTGATTGCGTCATGGAAGACCGGCTCGAATTTCAGCCCGCTCTTCTCCGGGTTCATGGTCACGAACGGGCCGATGGCAGCGGTGTCTTCGAGGATGACTCGGGCAAGTTGGCGCGCGGGCGTCGGCGTTGCAGTGTCCGACCAGCCGCCGATCTGGAGCAGGCGGTCGTGCCGGTAGATGTAGAATCCTTGGAAGCCTTCGCCGTTCTTGGTGCCTATCCTGAATCCGGTCACATCCGATTTAGCGGGCCAGATGTGACACTCCAGCTTCACCCGGGTCTCGTTGGCCCTTACGATCAGGTCCTTCGGGTATTCAGGATGTCCTGACTTGGCATAGTCGAACGGGTCAATGGGCAGGATCGGTACCCCGGGCCCGGCGAGGGATTCCCCGACTTCGTCGATCAGCACGTCAATTTGGAGCCGTTTGGCAGCCAGCAACCTGTGGAATGTTACGCCTAGGTGCGACCTGAGAACATCATTTCGTGCGGATAGCCAACTCCGCGCCTCGTCTCTGTCATGTCCTCGATAAGCGTTCCTGAGTTCGGTCCATACGATTGATGTGCCCTCATCGGAGCCGAGGATGAACTGCCGGTCAGCAGCGCGTTCGGCTGCCTTGTCGGCAGACAGTACCTCACAGGTGAAGTCTCGTGAGAAGTCTGCGCGTCGAATTCGCCGACCGACCGGAGACGCCCCGGACCGGGTGGACCATACGGTAAGGACATCGCTGTGTCCGAACGCGGCCGCCTTCAGTCCCATTCCGAAATGGCCGAGTTCGCCGTTTGAGTAGTCGCGCTGGTGTCCGATCGTCATCGCTGCGTTGGCTGCAGCCGCGTCCATGCCCTTTCCGTTGTCGAGTACCTCGACTTGGGTGAGGCGATCGTTGCGGGTCAGGAGCCGGACCGATACGCGTGACGCCCCGGCGTCGATGCTGTTGTCGACAAGGTCTGCGATCGCCGATTCGAGGGTGTGGTTGGCGCCCAGGCTCTTGACAAGTCCGGCATCGGGGGCGAGTTTAATTCTCTCGACGACGTCGTTCGATACATGCATCACTCAGCGTCCTTGCAGTCGCATTTATTGAAGCCGAGGACTTGTGCTGCAGTCAGTGATCGCCCCTGAGAGTAGATCGTAGCTGGGTATCTCTGCCACGGAGTCGACAATCCGCGCGCGGGCTCGCGACTAATCGATTCCAACTGCAACGACCCTGCGATGGCCTTTTGATTCAACCTGTTCCCCTCGAAGATCTCACTGCCGATCCGAGACCGGTCCGCAACCAACGACTACCAGAGGATTCTGACATAACCTTCTTGAATGCCGACATGTGTAGGTCGAGCAGTAACCTGGACAGGATCCGTCGCGGAATTTGTGTCTCCTGCTTCCAGGCCCGGACGCTGGCTGCTCCAGTTTGACGAGATACGCGTCCGGGATGTGTCGCGAAGCGTGTGGCACGTGAAGGATCACCGGTGACGCGGCGTCGGCTGCGAACAGCGTCGTACTGGGTGTGGTCATGCGAGGACCGTAGAGGTCGCTGCTGACATCACCGCTGGATTGTTCAGTCGTGGTGGGCGTTGTGCGCGGCTCGGCTGATCGTCTCCAGCACGCGGGTGAAGGCCGGGGCGGCCGGGTCGACGATGGTCACGTGGTTGGTGTCCGGAAGCAGCACGAAGTTCGCGGTACCGCCGGCCTTGGTGGCGGCGTCGACGTAGTTGCGCGAGACCACCGGCGGCACGACGCGATCCTTGGCGCCGACCATCGCGATTGTCGGCATGGACGGGTCGATGTTCTGGATCGGATCCACGGAGGTGTAGCGCTCGGGGACTTCCTCGGGGATGCCGCCGAGGGCGCGGACGATCCGGTCGTCGCCCAGCTTCACCGCGGTGCGCATGTCGAGCGGGCCGGCCAACGACACCACGCTGGTGGGCCGGTACTTCGGCTTCGCGCCGACCTCGTCGTCGTCGAGCTTGTGTCGCGTCCCCGCCCACATGGCGAGCTGCCCGCCGGCCGAATGCCCGACGACCACGGCGTTGTCCATGTCGATGGCGGGATTGGCCTTGCCGATCTGCGGCGCGAAGTCGATGGCGGCGGCCACGTCGGCGAAGGTCTGCGGATACCCGCCACCGGAACCGAGACGCCGATACTCGACGTTGTAGACCGCGAGCCCGCGCTCGGCGAGCCGCCGAGCGAAGGTGACGAAGGTGTCGGCACCGATCTGCGACTGCCACGAGCCGCCGTGGATCAGCACCACCAACGGCACCGAGCCGTCGGGGTGGTCGCCCTTCGGCATGAACAGGTCCACCCAGTTCTGGTCGTGGTCGCTCTCGCCCTCGGCGACCGGATAGACGTAGCGTTCGGCATCGACGTTCGACGACGCGATCACCTGCGCGAACGAATCCGGGGCCTCGCTCGCCGGAATCGGTGCGGGCACGGCGCTGCCGTCGGTGTCGCTGGAGCAGCCTGCGACCAGGGTCATTGCGGTCATAGCGGCGAGCAGACCGCCGGCGGTGCGGCGCAGCGTCGACATCAGTTCATCGCTCCGTTGAGCAGGGACGTCTGGATCAGACCGTCGGCCAAGCCCCATTTTTCCGCGATCCGTTTGATCTCGCCGTCGTCGATCAGGCGTTGGATCGACTGTTGCAGCACCGGTCCGAGGGCGGATCCCTTGGCGACGGCGAAGGCGTAGGGCTGGGTATCGAACGGTGCGTCGGCGGTGCTGAGCGCGTCTGGGTCCTTCTTGACCTCCCACAAGATGGCCGGTGAATCCGCCGACACGGCGTTGATGTCGCCCGCGCGCAGTGCGGTCAAGGCCGCGTCGAGGCTGTCGAATCCCACCACCTCGATGGCCTTCTTGCCGGTATCGGTGCAGGCGTCGCTCTTGGCGGGCAGCTCGATGAGGAACTGGGTGGTGGCGGTCTCGGCGCCGACCTTCATGCCGCACGCGTCGTTGGGGTCGACGTCGGTGCCGGCCTTGCGCGCCCACTGCGTCCCGGCGCTGAAATAGGTCACCATGTCGACCTGCTTCTGCCGCGCGACGGTGTCGAAGAGGCCGCGGGCCGCGACGTCGTTACTGCCGTCGGCGACGCTGGACAGCAGCGCGGGGAACGGCGTCTGGCGGAAGTCGGTCGTGAGGCCGAGGTCGTCGGCGACGGCGTTGAGCACGTCCACGTCGAAGCCGACCAACTTGCCGTTCTCGTCGAACTCCATCGGCGCGAACGGGGCGTCGGTGCCGACGGTGAGCTTGCCGGAGTCCCGAATCTGTTGGGGCAGCTCGTTTCTGAGTGCCCGAGCTGCGTCGTCGGAGTCGTCCGACGACGAACAGCCGGCGAGCGCGGCGGCTGTCAGAAGTAGGGCGCCCGTCAATGCGGCTCCGCGTCGTCCGAGTTTCACCAAGCACTCCTCATGTCTGCCGCCCCCGATCGCTTGACCCTACTATTCGGCGCGCTCGTGGGGTGGTGGGTGTCACACATGCCTTGCGGTTGTCGGGGAGGTTGTCACACTGGGGTTCCGACGCACTCGGGCTGTGTGCAGCGCCCTGGGGCGCACTTTCGCTGACGGGCGTCCCTCACTAGGGGGCGGGAGAGTGACGTCGTCGGCAAGTGAGTGACTCCATCAACGACAGGAGCGGGACCGCTATGTATGTCACGCGAGTTCAAGATCGACTGTCGGAACGTGTCGACGCTAATCCGGTGTACTACGTCTACGACTGGTATGGGAACCCCGCTCAGGCGACGCTGGCACGGAGCTCGTTGGTGGTCTCAGATGCGTCGAGCGTGGTGGAGGTGATCGACTGGGTTCGGGATCGGCGAAGCCCTCCGGGAGGCCACGACCGGTCCGACCCGACGCTCCACAGCAGCGAGGTCTTCGTGCTCGCGGCGGAGGGCGGATCGCTGACTCAAGTCCACCTGTGGACGTGCTTCCACCGACCGGACGCCGCGCTCGTCGACGGCACGCACACCGAAGCCATCTGGCCGCGGGACCAGGATTACGGTACTGATCCTGCGCCGTGGATCGCGGAGATCAGCGCTGCCACCGGTGTTGACCTTTCGATCGTGAGTACTGCGGCAGTGAAGCTCGCTGCCGAGGAGTACATCGACTGGTCGTCGTCGATGACCGCCGAGCAAGCGGCGAGACTGCGCGCCGCCGTCACGCGATGGGCCGAGGGCGGGGTGCAGGCGTAGGCCGGCCACCAAGGAATCTACGTAGATTGTTCGTATCAGCAGCTCAGCGCCGCCTATGGACATCGGCGCCATCGTTGTTCTGCGGGTAGGAATGCAGCAGGATCAGGGGCTCTTCCGCAGCGCGCGACGCGCGAAGTCGTCGAGCGCGTCGGTGATGTCGGTGGCGCACCACATCCGGTTGCGTCGAAATCCGGTGAACTCGCGCAGGATCCCCGCGTCGACCAGGGGGCCGATCGCGCGTGCGGCATTGGCCGGGGAGATCCCCAGTGCTTCCGCCGCGCTTGCACCGTCGACCACCGGCTGGCGCACGAGGACCTCCATCAGGTCCCGGGCGCGGGCGTCCGCGCGGAGTTTCACCCGCGAATCCCAGTCGGTGCGGATGGCGCGAATGTCGGCGACGAGGCGACTGCCGTTGACGACCGCGGTCTGCGCGGCCGTCGCGACGGCTTCGATGATGGGGGTGATGTCGCCGTGGCGGTAGGAGTCCAGGGCGCGGAAGTAGCCATCGGTGTCGGTGAGCAGGCCCGCGGACACCGGGACGGTGACATTGCGGGTGAGTCCGAGGGCCATCAGCATCGCTTGGAGCAGTGCGCGCCCGGTGCGGCCGTTGCCGTCGGGGAACGGGTGAATCGTCTCGAATTGCGCGTGGGCTAGGGCGATCTGAGCGAGCGCCGGAAGATCTGTGCGCCGAGTGAAGTGAATCAGATCGTGGATCAGGTCGGGCACGTGCGCGGCCTGTGGCGCGACGTAGTCGGCGTCGTGTGGACCGATACTGCTTCCGCCGATCCACACGGCTTCGGCGCGCCAGCGTCCGGCGATGTCCGGAGCGTGGTGGGCCATCAGCGCGTTGTGCATCGACAAGATCGCGTCGGCGTCGAGGTTGTCGGCGAGCGCCAGCGCGGCGCGCATGGCGGCGACATTGCCGACGATCTCGGTGGCGTTCCGCTTCTCGCGGCTGCCGAGTTCGGCGAGGGCGATCTGTTTGGCGCCCGATGACAGATTCTCGATCTGCGACGACGCGGCCGCTTCGGAACGCAGCAGGACGGTGGCGAACGGGGCGAGCTCGGCGCCGAGTTCTGCATCGAATCGCGTGATCAGCGTGCTCGCGTCGTCGACGAGGCTGTGGAGCTCGGGGGTGAGATACGGGGTGCGGTCGGCGATCGGCGCTACGGCGGCCGCGAGGTACGGTCCGCGATAGCGTGCGCGTTGTGCCCGGGTGAGCAGTTCCGACGGCACGGTGGGGTTCCAGTCGACTTGCTCGAGGTCGACGCTCGGCCAGGTGCTTCCGTCGGGTGACGTCACGGGTCGATCTTATCTTCACTTACGGGGTTAAGTGAAGATAAGAGGCTTCGACAGGCTCAGCCGGCGGGACTGCTCAGCCGGCGGGGACGACTCAGCCGGCGGGACTGCTCAGCCGGCGGAGGCGGGCTGTCAGGAGAAGAGGTGCTGGCCCCAGTATTCGCCGGGCTTGAGGCCGGCGGGCACAGCGAAGTGCGCGGAGCCGTTCGGGATCAGGTACTCGGTCATCGCGTCCTTGCGGGACATGTCGTGCTGCATCGGGATGAACTGCGAGTGCGAGTCGCGGTTGAAGGCGATGAAGAACAGTCCGGCGTCGAGGTGGCCGAAACCGTCGGAGCCGTCGGTGAAGTTGTAGCCGCGCCGCAGGATCCGGACGCCGCCGCGATTCTTCGGATTCGTCACGGCCACATGGGAATTGCGCGGAATCACCGGTGCGCGACCGCTGGTCACCTGGAAGTCGGGCTCGTCGAACTCGCCGACCTGCCCGAGCGGAGCGCCGGGCCCCTTGGTGCGTCCGACGATCAGCTCCTGCTCCAGCAGGTTGGCCCGATCCCACGGCTCGATGTCCATCCGGATCCGGCGGGCCACGAGGTAGGTGCCGCCCGTCATCCATTGCGCCGCAGGCGGATTGTCGGCCTCGTCGACCCACACCCACTTGTTCAGGTCGTCGGTCTCGTCGGCCCGGATGTTGGCGGTGCCGTCCTTGAAGCCGAACAGATTGCGCGGGGTGTCCTGCGCGCGGGTGGTCGACGCCGTACGGCCGAAGCCGAGCTGCGACCAGCGCACCGACACCACGCCGACGCCGATCCGCGCGAGATTGCGGATGGCGTGTACGGCGACCTGCGGGTCGTCGGCGCAGGCCTGCACGCAGATGTCGCCGTAGCTGCGCTGCGGCTCGATCTTCTCCGCGGCGAAGGCGGGCAGATCGGTGAGCCCGGCCGGTTTACGCGCGGCCAAACCGAAGCGATCGGGCCGGTCCGGGTAGGCGGCGCTCGGGCCGAACAGGCCGGGCCCGAAACCGATGGTCAGGGTCAGGTGCGCGGCCGACAGTCCGAGTGCTTCTCCGGTATCGCTGGGCGGCACGTAGTCGCCGAGGCCGACGGCGCCGTCGGGCGTCACCTCGTGGCCGTGGGTCAGCCGCTCGGCCGCCGCCGTCCACTTCTGCAGCATGTCGACGACGTCTTCGCGCTTGTCGGTGATGACGTCGAAGGCGGCGAAGTGCAGTCGGTCCTGGGCCTCGGTGACGATGCCGGCCTGGTGCGGTCCGCGGAACGGGACGACGTGCGAGCGCTCGACGTCGGCGTCGCGGGCGAGGGCGTAGCCCCCGCCGAACCCGACGGCGGCCGCGCCCACGCCGGCGGCACCGCCGATCACCGCGCGACGACTGACCTTGCTCATTCCTGCTTCACCTCGTTCGAATTCCTGCGGTACCGGGTCCGTTGCCGGCCCTACCGGGCGCTCATTCCTGCATCACGATGCCGGGCACCTGGGACAGGGTGGAGCTCAGCGCGTCGATCGTGTCCGACAGTTCGCGGCGCTTGGCCTCGGAGACGGTGTCGTAGGAGACGTAGCCGTCACCCGAGCGGAGCGCGTCGATCTCGCCGCGCACCACACCGAACTGCTCGGTGATCTTGTCCATCAGGGCGGGGTTGCGCGCGGAGATGATCGGCGCCATCTCGGCGATCAGCGTCTCGGCGCCGTCGACGTTGGCCGCGAAGTCCCAGAGGTCGGCGTGGCTGTACCGGTCCTCTTCGCCGCCGACCTTGGTGGCCGCGATCTCGTCGATCAGCGCCTGCGGGCCCTGGACGAACATGCGGGTCTCGAACTCGAAGTCGGGCTTGTTGACCTCGGCCTGCAGGGTCTTGACGTCGGTGAGCAGGCCGTCGGCGATCTTGTCGATGGATGCCTTGTCGTCGTTCTTGGCGGCGTGCGCGGCGTCGGCCGGCGCCACCTGGCCGGGTGCGTCGCCGATCTGCTCAGGCTTGGGCGCCCACAGGTACCTCTCGATGCGGTGGAAACCGGTGAACTCCTGCTGGCCGTCCTCGGTGTCGTCCCAGCGCATGTCGATCTTCGGGTCGAGGTCCTGGAAGCTCTCGGCCACCGGCTCGACGCGTTCGAAGAAGGTGCGGGTCAGGCCGAAATCGGCGCGCGCGGCGTCCAGGTTCCCGGACTTCACCGCGTTGACGAAGATCTCGGTCTGGGCCACCAGGCCGTCGAGCTGCCCGCGCACGTAGGTGAGGTAGCGTTCCTTGGCCTGCTCGACGTCGGCCGGCGCCTGCGACTTCTCCTTGGCCTCACCGGTCACCGTGAGGTCGCTGCGGATTCCGGTGCCGACCATGCCGGGCTTGCAGGCCACCTGGTAGGTGCCCGGCTCGGTGAACCGCACGGTCATCGTGCTCTTGAGCCCGGGGCCGATGTTCTCCACCTCGCCGAGGACGCGGTTGTTCTGGCCGAAGACGTAGAACTCGGTGACCTTGCTGCCGTTGTTGGTGATGGCGAAGCTGAC
Organism: Gordonia alkaliphila; assembly: GCF_039542465.1. Lineage (NCBI taxonomy): Bacteria > Bacillati > Actinomycetota > Actinomycetes > Mycobacteriales > Gordoniaceae > Gordonia > Gordonia alkaliphila. Next base: position 23,669 of record NZ_BAABIE010000011.1, read on the forward strand.
GTCGCCGGTCACCGCCTCGCTGGTGGTCAGATCGCACTTGTCGTCGGTGGAGCTGACCGCGATCGCGTCGGCCGACGACTTCGCCTGGCACGCAGCCAGAGTCAGCGGGACGGTGAGTGCGAGGCCGACGGCGGCCACTCGTCGGACGTTAAACGGATGCGCCATCGGCGACTACCTTTCGAGAGGGGATCCGGCCGCGAAGCAGGAACAGGGGAGTGACGATTCCGACGTAGGCGACCCAGGCGATGACCTGCAGCCACGACGGGTTCGCCGAGAAATTGAAGATTCCGGAGAAGATGGCGCCGTACCAGCTGCTGGTGTCGTACCAGGAGCTGATGTCGTAGGCGACGTTGTTCATGCCGGGCAGCCAGCCGTAGACCTGCAGGGCGTGGACGCCGTACGACAGGATGCCGGCGGCCACCACGATCAGGAACAGGCCGGTGTAGGTGAAGAACTTGTTGAAGTCGAGCGAGACGGTGCCGAAGTACAGCAGGGTGGTGAGTCCGGCGGCGATCGCGATGCCGATCAGCAACCCCACCAGCGGCCAGATGCCGCCGGAGACGTTCTCGGCGTAGCCGACCATCAGCAGGGCGGTCTCGAATCCCTCGCGGCCGACGGCGAGGAAGGCCACGCTGAACACGGCGATCCCGCCGATCTCCAACGCCGAGGCCAGCCCCGACTTCAGATCACCGGAGATGTGGGCGGCCGCCTTGCGCATCCACAGCAGCATGGATGTGACGATCGCCACGGCGACCAGCGAGGCGATTCCGGCGATCAGCTCCGCGGTGAGATTGGAGACGGTCGACGTGCCGAACTGGATGATCAGGAACGTGCCGATGGTCATGGCCAGCGCGGCGATCACACCCGCCCACAGCCAGCGCAGGGCATCCCGGCGACCGGACTTGGCGGCGAAGGCGATCAGAATCATCACGACGATCCCGGCTTCGAGTCCCTCGCGTACACCGATGAGGCCGCTGCCGACCATCTTGGTGACAACGGACGGCGCTGCGTCGGCGAGAACTGTCATGAAAGTGACTTCTTACTGTTTGTCCGTTTCGGGTAGGCAACCCTAAGTTGCCTCGGAAAACACTAACGCGGGCCGTCGGAGCGTACAAAGTCGGACTGCAGAAATCGGGGGTCGGAGCAACCGAATCGGGGTCGGAAGACCTCGTTGCGGGCGGGCGACGTCCGACGTCGGGAACTCCGCGCGAGATTGCGGCGTTACCCCCTTGGTGTGGCATCCTGACCCATCGGTGAAAGGAACGACTGCGATATGACTACTCTGCGACGGCGCCTGGTCGCGCCGCTGCTCCTCGGTAGCGTCGCGTTGGCCGCCTCGGCGTGTGTCTCCATGCCGTGGGATCAGCCGGACATTCCCGAAGGCATCCCGCCCGGCCCGGGTGTGCAGCAGCCGTACATCGACATCAATCAGCCCGGCCGCACTGCCGACAAGATGCGCGAGTGGGCCGAGCCGATCGCCGAGGCCACCGGGATTCCGGTCACCTCGCTCGAGGCCTACGGCAACGCCGCGGAGATCCAGCGGCAGCAGCACCCCGAGTGCGGCCTCGCCTGGACCACGCTGGCCGGTATCGCCGGGGTGGAGAGCAAGCACGGCGAGCATCGCGGCGCGGAAGTGGCCGCCAACGGCGACGTCCGGCCGGAGATCCGCGGCATGGCGCTCGACGGCACCAAGGGCAACTGGGAGATCCGCGACTCCGAGGGCGGCAAGCTCGACGGCGACACGGTCTACGACCGTGCGATGGGCCCGTTCCAGTTCATTCCGGAGACCTGGCAGCGCTTCGGTGTCGACGCCAACGGCGACGGTGTGGCCGACCCGGACAACATCGATGACGCCGCGCTGTCCGCGGCGCGCTACCTGTGCGTGTCCGCCGGCGGCGACATGACGACGCCGGCCGGTTGGGAGAAGGCGGTCCTCACGTACAACAACTCCATGTCGTACGTGATCCGGGTGCGCAACCACGCCAATGCCTACTCCGTCAACGTGCGCTACTGACCTCCATTAGGCTGGACCCCGAACTCGTCGACGCCAACACCGGGCGTCGGCACGACTGGCGAATGGGGCTGGGCAGTGGCAATTATCGAGCAGGTCGGCGCACGGGAGATTCTGGATTCGCGCGGTAACCCGACCGTCGAGGTGGAAGTTCTCCTCGACGACGGCACGTTCTCGCGGGCAGCGGTGCCGTCGGGCGCCTCCACCGGCGAGCACGAGGCCGTGGAACTGCGGGACGGTGGCGACCGCTACCTCGGCAAGGGCGTCACCAAGGCCGTGCAGGCCGTGCTCGACGACCTGGCGCCGGAGGTGGTCGGCTACGACGCCGACGACCAGCGCACCATCGACCAGATCCTGATCGAGACCGACGGCACGCCGGACAAGTCCCGCGTCGGCGCCAACGCCACCCTCGGTGTGTCGCTGGCTGTGGCGCGCGCCGCCGCCGAGTCGGCCGGTCTGCCCATCTACCGCTACGTCGGCGGTGCCAATGCGCACCTGCTGCCGGTCCCGATGATGAACATCATCAACGGTGGCGAGCACGCCGACAACGGCATCGACTTCCAGGAGTTCATGATCGCGCCGATCGGCGCGCCGACCTTCGCCGAGTCGCTCCGCTGGGGCGCCGAGGTGTACCACTCCCTCAAGTCGGTGCTGCACAAGCAGGGTATGAGCACGGCGCTCGGCGACGAGGGCGGCTTCGCCCCGAACCTGCCGAACACCGAGTCGGCCATCGCCGCGATCGCCGAGGCCGTGGAGAAGGCGGGCTACAAGTTCGGCAGCGACATCGCGATCGCGCTGGACTCGGCGTCGACCGAGTTCTTCAGCAGCGGCAAGTACCGCCTCGAGGGCAAGGACCTCTCGGCCGATCAGATGATCGACTTCTACACCAAGCTGGTCGGCGAGTTCCCGATCGTCTCCATCGAGGACGGCCTGGCGGAAGACGACTGGGCCGGCTGGGCGTCGCTCACCGAGGCGCTCGGCGACAAGGTGCAGTTGGTGGGCGACGACCTGTTCGTCACCAACCCGGAGCGCCTGGCCGAAGGCATCGAGAAGGGCGTCGCGAACGCGCTGCTGGTGAAGGTCAACCAGATCGGCACGCTCACCGAGACCCTGGACGCCGTCACCATGGCGCACAACTCGGCGTACGCCACCATGATGAGCCATCGCTCGGGCGAGACCGAGGACACCACCATCGCCGACCTGGCCGTCGCCTGCGGCAGCGGTCAGATCAAGACCGGCGCGCCGGCTCGCTCGGAACGCGTGGCCAAGTACAACCAGCTCCTGCGGATCGAAGAGGGCCTGGGCGACGCGGCACGCTACGCGGGTGCCGAGGCGTTCCCGCGTTTCGGCGCGTGAGCGTGATTAGCTAGAACGATGGCGACGAGCGAGTCCGGGCGAGACGGCCGGGCGCGGGGTTCTGGACGTGCACGCACGTCCAGAGCGGCCGGGCCCGCGGTCCGTCGAACTCGGACTCGCTACCGTCGGGACACCGATGGGTCGACGACGTCGACCGGGTCGGTGGCCGTCGTCGACGCACCGAGCATCGACGACGAGGTGTTCGACGACGCGCCGGAATCCGCGGGTCTGCGTCTGCCGGCGATCTTCTCCCGGTTCACCTCGGTGAACTCGCGACGGGTACTCGGCATGGCGCTGGTGCTCGTACTGCTGGCGGTGACGCTGGCGGTCCCGGTGCGCACCTACTGGTCGCAGCGCGGCGAGTTCAACCGCTTGCAGGCCGCCAACGAACAGTTGGCCCGCGACGTCGAGCACTATCAGCGTCGCGTGACCGAACAGAACGACCCCGCCTACATCGAGGCCGCGGCGCGCGAGCAGCTGCAGTACGTGATGCCGGGGGAGAAGCCCCTCGTGCTGACGTATCCGTCGCGCGAGCAAAAAGAACAAGCACAGGAGAAGGAACGCAAGTACGCGTCCAATCCCTGGTACCAGAATTTGTGGGACGCGGTGTCCACACCGCCGGAGGACAAGTGAGCATTCCCCAGTCGCAACTCGACGCCATCGCCGACCAGCTGGGTCGGGAACCGCGGGGGGTGCTGGAAGTCAGCTACACCACGCCCGACGGTCGGCCCGCCGTGGTCAAGACCGCGCCGCGGTTGCCCGACGGCACGCCCTTCCCGACGCTCTACTACCTCACCGATCCGCGCCTCACCGGTGCGTGCAGCCGCCTCGAATCCGGCGGCGTGATGCGGGAGATGTCGGCACGACTGCTCGACGACGCCGAGCTCGCCGCCGGGTACCGACGCGCCTACGAGAGCTACCTCGCCGAACGCGACGCGATCGAGTCGCTCGGCACCGACTTCGCCGGCGGCGGCATGCCCGACCGGGTGAAGTGCCTGCACGTGCTGGCCGCGCATTCGCTGGCCAAGGGGCCGGGCGTGAATCCGCTGGGCGACGAGACGGTGGCGCTGCTCGCCGACGTCGAGAAGCTGCGCGGTATCGCGGTGCCCGCCGACTGGCCGGCCCTGGAAACGCCTTCTGCGGCTTCGGATTCCTGAGCCGATGGCCCGCGTAGCCGCCGTCGACTGCGGCACCAATTCCATTCGTCTGCTCATCGCCGACTCCGACGGTGCCGGCGGCCTCGTCGACGTGGTGCGGGACATGGTGATCGTTCGCCTCGGTGAAGGGGTCGACGCCACCGGGCGCTTCCGTGACGACGCCATCGAGCGGACGCGGGTGGCCCTCGCCGGTTACGTCGACGCGATGAGAACCCATGGCGTGCACCGGGTTCGGATGGTCGCGACGTCGGCCACGCGGGACGCGAGCAACCGCGACGCGTTCTTCGCCATGACCGCCGAGCTCCTCGGTCAGGTGGTCCCGGGCGCGGTGGCCGAAGTGATCTCCGGCGACGAGGAAGCGCACCTGAGTTTCCGCGGGGCGGTCGGCGGGCTCGACCCGGCCGAAGGCCCGTTCGTGGTCACCGACCTCGGCGGCGGCAGCACCGAGGTGGTCATGACCGACGCCGCCTACTCGGCGAACATCGGCTGCGTGCGGCTCACCGAACATTCGCTGCACTCGGATCCGCCGACCCCGGCCGAGGTGGAGAGTGCGGAAACCTTTGTGGCGCAGCGCCTTGCGCCGGCCTTCGAGGCGGTTGCGGTGGAGCGGGCGCGGACCTGGGTGGGGGTGGCCGGTACCTTGACGACGATCGCCGCGCTCGACCTGGGCCTGACCGAGTACGATTCGGACGCCATCCATCTGTCCCGCCATGCGTTCACTGACGTAGAGAAGATCTGCCGCGATCTGGTGGCGGACACGCGGGCCGTCCGCGCCGCGATGGGTCCCATGCACCCGGGCCGCGTCGACGTGATCGGTGGCGGAGCGCTGGTGACCATCGCGCTCGCGCAGGAGTTCTCGCGTCGGGCCGGGATCTCCGAACTGGTGGTGAGCGAGCACGACATCCTCGACGGCATCGCACTGGGCCTGCTGGACTGAGGGATTCCCGGTTAGGCTACGCTCGCCTAACTGGCACCACGAAGGGAATACCTCTCCATGAAGCGATCGATGAAGGCTCTGGCGGCGGGCGCCGCCATGCTGATGGCGGCAGGCCTGCTCACCGCATGCGGTTCGAGCGACGACAGCTCCGACGCCGTCACCCTCTACTCGGGCCGCTCGGAAGAGCTCGTCGGCCCCCTGATCACCCGCTATCAGTCCGATGGCATGAACATCCAGGTCTCCTACGACCGCAAGGCCACCCAGATCCTCGAAGAGGGCGAGGCCTCGCCGGCCGACCTGTTCTTCGCGCAGGACGCGGGCGAGCTCGGTCGCCTCTCGGATGCGGGCCTGCTCGCCAAGCTGCCGGCCGACCTGACCGAGGTGGCCGACCCGCAGTACCGGACCGCCGAGGGCAACTGGGCCCCGGTGACCGCGCGCTCGCGCGTGCTGGCCTTCAACCCGGAGAAGATGGCCGCCGCCGACCTGCCCGAGGGCATCGACGGGCTGCTCGATCCCAAGTTCAAGGGCCAGATCGGCTACGCGCCGACCAACGCCTCGTTCAAGTCGTTCGTGACCGCGCTGCGCGTGTTGCGCGGTGAGGACGGCGCCCGCGCCTGGCTCACCGCCTTCCTCGCCAACGATCCGCAGAAGTTCGAGAAGAACGGTCAGATTCTGGACGCCGTGAACGCGGGCACCGTCGCGACCGGCCTGATCAATCACTACTACTGGGCTGCCGCGGTGATGGAGAAGGGTGAGGAGAACGTTCCCGCTCGCCTGCACTTCTTCAAGAACGACGCCGGTGCGCTGGTGAACGTCGCCGGTGTCGGCGTGTTGGAGTCCTCGCCGAACAAGGACGCCGCCTTCGACGTGATCCGCGCCCTGCTGAACGACGATTCGCAGCGCTACTTCGCCGAGGAGACCGGGGAGTACCCGATCGCCGTCGACGTGCCGCTGACCGTCCCGGGCCTGCCCCGACTCAACGAGCTCTCCCCGCCGAAGCTGGACCTCGACGATCTCGCTGATCTGGACGGCACCGAAGCGCTCCTGACTCAGGTCGGTGCGCTGTAAGGAAGGCCGCACTCACACTCATCGTCACCGCGATCTGCCTTTTGGTCGCGGTGCCGTTGGTGTATCTGGTCATTCGCGTGGCCGAGGCCGACGACGTCTGGGGCATCATCTGGCGGGCTCGCACTGCCGAACTGGCCCTGGCCACCGTCGGTCTCGCGCTCACCGTCACGGCTTTCTCGCTGATTCTCGGCGTGGGCCTGGCGGTGGCCGCCGCGCAGGTCAGCGGCGGTCGGTCGTGGATGGTGGGCGTGCTCGCCACCCCGCTGGCCGTGCCGTCGTACCTGACCGGTTTCGCCTGGACCCGGCTGTTCCCCGGGTTCGAAGGCTTCTGGGCCGCGGTGCTGGTGATGACCGTGGCCTGCTACCCGCTGATCCTGCTGCCGGTGGCGGCGGCACTGGCGGGATCGGGCCGCTCCCTGCACGACGTCGCACGCACCCTCGGACGCGGTCCGATGCGCACCTTCACAGCCGTGACGCTGCGTCAGGTCCGCCCGGCCGCCGTCGGCGGCGCGCTCCTGGTGGCGCTCTACGTACTCGGCGACTTCGGCGGCCCCGCGTCGGTGCGCTTCGAGTCGTTCACCGTCGGCATCTACAACGCCTACAACGGCGCGTTCGACCGGGTGCTCCCGGCCGTCTACAGCGTCATCCTGATCGCCGCGGCACTCATTCTGGCCGGCTTGGAGCGTCGTGCCCGTCGTACCGACAGCCGACCGCTGGGCGGGGTGCAGACCGGGTCGCGCAGCGCCGGTCCGTGGGCGCGGACGCTGGCGTGGGTGGCGATGGTCGGCACACTGACGGTGGCCATCGTGATCCCGGTGGTGTCGCTGATTCGGGAGATCACGCAGTCGCGCCGGCTGGCCGGTCGGTCCGTCGGCGAGATCCTGGCCTGGGCCTGGCCCGACGTCGCCGCGACCCTCGGCTACGCCGGGGCGGGCGCGCTGGTGGTCACGGTCCTGGCCCTCCCGATCGCTCTGTACACCGCGAAACCGCCGCGCCGCGGCGCGGGCCTGGTGGAGCAGGTCTCCTACCTCGGCTACACGCTGCCCGGCGTCACCGTCGGTCTCGCCGTCGTGTTCCTGGGCATTCGCCTCGGCCGCGACTTCTACCTCACGCCCGGCCTGCTCATCGCCTGCTACGCCATGCTCTTCCTGCCGATGGCCGTCGCCCCGATCCGCACCGGCTTCGACGCGACCGCCGGGTCGCTGTCCGACGCGGCCCGCACCCTGGGCGCGAGCCCCTGGTCGGTGCTGTGGCGGGTCCGCCTCCCGCTGGTGGCGCCGGGCATCGCCGCCGGTGCCATGCTCGCCGGCCTGGCCATCGCCAAGGAACTGCCGGCCACCCTGTTGCTGCGACCCATCGGGACGTCGACCCTGGCCACCCACATGTGGAGCCTGTCCAACGACGGCGCGTCCGGGGAAGCGGCCGTCCTCGGCCTGATCCTGATGGCCGTGGCCGCGGTGCCCGCGGCGATCCTCTCCACCCTGCTCCTCTCGAACGGAGGCCGACGTTGACCGAGACGATGCTGAACGTGGCGGGGGTGTCGGTGGCCTACGGCAACCGGACCGTCCTCGACGACGTGAACCTCACCGTGCCCGCCGGATCGATCACCGCAGTCCTCGGGCCGTCCGGGTGCGGCAAGACCACGCTGCTGCGCGCCATCGCCGGACTGGAACCGATCACCGCCGGGCAGATCTCGATCGCCGGGGAGGTGGTCTCCGACGATCGCCGCCAGGTGGCGCCGGAACACCGCGATGTGGGCCTGGTCCCGCAGGACGGCGCACTCTTCCCGCACCTGACCGTGCGCCGCAATATCGGCTTCGGTATCCGGAGCCGTGCCGGGCGCGCCGGACGGGTCGAGGAGATGGTCGAGTTGGTGGGCTTGAGCGACGTCGCCGATCGTCGGCCGGCGAAGCTGTCCGGCGGTCAGCGGCAGCGCGTGGCGCTGGCCCGAGCGCTGGCACCGGCGCCGTCGCTGATCGGGCTGGACGAACCGTTCTCGGCGCTCGACGCCGGGCTGCGCACGCGGCTGCGCACCGAGGTGGGGCGACTGCTGCGGCAGTACGGTGCCACCGCGCTGCTGGTGACCCACGATCCGGTGGAAGCACTGGCGTTGGCCGATCAGGTGGTGGTGCTGCTCGACGGCAAGGTCCGGCAGTCGGGCACGCCCGAAGACGTCTACGTGAATCCGGCCGACGCGCGCGTGGGGGAGCTGTTCGGCGACCTGAATCGCGTGGCGCTCGACGGCCAGGTGCACGTGGTCCGTCCGCACGAGGTGCGGTTGGCGCCGGTCAGCGCGTCGCGTGCGGGACAGCAGGCTGTCGGCCGGGTGGCCGCGATCGAGTTCCGCGGTTCGTACCACCTGGTGGTCGTGGAACCGAGCGGCGCCGAATTCGAGGCGGAGACGGTGATCTCCGTGGTGGTGCCGGCAGCAGAGACCGTCCCGTCGCTGGGCGACGAGACGGCCGTCGAGCTGGCTGCGCTGCCTCCGCTTTAGCGGGCGCAGGCCTCGCAGACCGAGTCGGGGATGACCCCGGCGCGCTGCAGATGGCCGAAGACGTAGCAGCCGAGGCAGAAGCCGAAGGCGCATTCGAGGAACGCGGCGACGATCAGCACGCCGACCACGATCTGCGCCGCCAGGCCCAGGCCGACCAGCGAGAGAATCAGCGCGGTGACCGAGAAGGCCACGCCCACGGCCTGCGCGAATCGCTTCGGCGGCCCCGGAACGATCTTCTCCTTCTTGACCACCTTGGGCACGATCACGTGCACGGCGAGACGGCCGAACGGCGAATAGCGCGGACCGCCGGCTACGCGGAGAACGAACCCGACGGCCAGCACGGCGTACAGCCACCACTGGTCGACGGCGATGGCGGCGACCGCGAGGGCGATCACGAGGCCGGCGGTGGTGCGCGCGGCGTAGTCGTTGACGGGGTTCGGGAAGGCGAACCAGGCGCGCGGACCGCTGAGCGGGGTCGCCTCCACCGCGATCGTCGTCTCGACCTTCGTGAACACGTCTGTCACCACTGCCTCCATCGTCGCCGGACTTCCGCCGGACGACTCAGGCTACGTCGCGGGGCAACGGCGGCGACACAATTGAAACCGCCGTGATTTCAACGCCGCCAGCGAACTCTGGGCAACGGGCGTGGGGAGGTCCCGTCGGTACGGCGTCAGCGGAATTCGGTGAGTACTTCGAGGACGGCGTCGCCGTACTTGGCGAGCTTGCCCTGGCCGACGCCGGAGACGTCGAGCAGAGCGTCCAGGTCGACGGGCCGCCGCTGGGCGATCTCCTCGAGGGTGTTGTTGTTGAAGACCGTGTACGGCGGGGCACCGAGTTCGCGGGCCACCGACGTCCGCCAGCTGCGCAGCGCTTCGAACACCTCGCCGTCGCACTCGGACAGGTCGGTGGCGGCGCGTTTGGCCTGCCGACCGGCCGAGGAGCGGACCCGCTTGGCCTCCTCGCGGAAGGTCACCGTGGTGTCGCCGCGGAGCACGCTGCCGGAGGCTTCGGTGAGGGTCAGCACGCCGTACTCGCCGTGCGGGGCGAGGAAGCCCTGGGCGATGAGCTGCCGGATCACGCCGCGCCAGCCGGTCTGATCGAGTTCGGTGCCGATCCCGAAGGTGCTCAGCTGCTCGTGTCCCAGCTGCTGGATGCGGGCGTTGGACTTGCCGAGGAGGATGTCCACCAGGTGCCCGGCGCCGTAGCGCTGGCCGTTGTATTCGCGGTCGAGCCGCCAGACGGTGGAGAGCACCTTCTGCGCCGCGACGGTGCCGTCCCAGGTGGCGGGCGGACTGAGGCAGGTGTCGCAGTTGCCGCACGGCGCGATCTCCTGCCCGAAGTACCGCAGCAGCTGCACGCGGCGGCAGGTGGCCGTCTCGCAGAGGGCGAGCATGGCGTCGAGGAGTCGGCCCTGCGCCATCTTGTGGGTCTGGTCGCCGTCGGACATGTCGATCATGCGACGTTGCTGCACCACGTCGGCCAGGCCGTACGCCATCCAGGCGACCGACGGCAGGCCGTCGCGGCCGGCACGTCCGGTCTCCTGGTAGTAGCCCTCCACGCTCTTGGGCAGATCCACGTGCGCCACGAAGCGGACGTCCGGCTTGTCGATGCCCATGCCGAAGGCGATGGTCGCCACCACCACGGTGCCGTCCTCGGCCAGGAACCGTCGCAGGGTGGCCGCGCGCTCCTCGGCGGGGAGCCCGGCGTGGTATGGCATCGCGTCGATCCCGTTGTCGCTCAAGTACTTCGCGTACTTCTCGACGCTCTTGCGGCTGAGCGCGTAGACGATGCCGGTCAGCGGCACCCCGTCGTCGAAGCCCTCGGTCTTGATGAAGTCCAGCAGCTGGCCGGCGACGCGGTCCTTGGCTTCGATGCGGTAGCTGATGTTGGGGCGGTCGAAGCTGGAGACGAACTGCTCTGCGCCGCCGAGGTGGAGGCGGTCGACGATCTCGCGGCGCGTCCGGTCGGTCGCGGTGGCGGTGAGCGCGATGCGGGGGACGTCGGGCCAGATCTCGGCGAGTTCGCCGAGGGCGAGGTAGTCGGGCCTGAAGTCGTGGCCCCACTGGCTGACGCAGTGCGCTTCGTCGATCGCGATCAGCGACAGCTTTCCGCGACTGAGGAATTCGCGCATCTGCGGCTGGCTCAGTCGTTCCGGGGCGATGTAGAGCAGGTCCAGCTCGTCGGCGAGGTAGGCCTCTTCGACGGCGATGCGTTCGGGAAAGCTCTGGGTGGAGTTCAGGTACGCCGCGCGGACGCCGAGCTGCTGCAGGGCGCCCACCTGATCGGCCATCAGCGCGATCAGCGGGGACACCACCACGGCGCAGCCGTCGCGCACCAGGGCCGGGACCTGGTAACAGAGACTCTTGCCGCCGCCGGTCGGCATCAGGACCAGGGCGTCGCCGCCGTCGATCACCTGGCGGACGATCTGTTCCTGGTCGCCGCGGAAAGCGTCGTAACCGAAGACGGTGCGCAGCACCTCGTGCGGGTCGGACATCGAGGATCTACTGCGCGTCCTCGTCGGTGGTCTCGGCGCTGCGGGCGGCCTTCGCGGCCTCGCGCATCTCGAAGCCGTCGGTCACCAGGTCGCCGATCTCGCGGGTCACGTCGACGATGGCCGTGGTGATGATCGACGCGATGGTGCCGACGCGGTGGGCGGTGTTCTCGACGATGTCTTGCACCAGGTCCTTGTTACGTTCCAGCTTGCCCACCACGTCGACTCCTTCTCGTCCTTGCCCGTCGGCACCGACGATACCGACCGGGGCCGACGGCGACCCCGACCGCTATGCGGCCTTGGTGGAGCGGGTGGCCTTGGCGGCGTCGCCGCAGCGCTCGATGTTGAGGACGATGTCGTTGTCGTCGCGGGTGAACGAGTTCGGCAGCGACAGCTTGGCGATCTTCTTCCACGTCGAGCCGAGCTGGCGGCTCAGCGAGCCGGTGTTGTACGGCAATCCGTACTTCTCGCAGATCGCGCGGACCTCGACGGCCATCTCCGGGTAGCGGTGGGCCGGGACGTCGGGGAACAGGTGGTGTTCGATCTGGTGGCTGAGGTTGCCGCTCATGATGTGGAACAGTTCGCTGCCCTCGATGTTCGCCGAACCGAGCATCTGCCGGAGGTACCACTCGCCCTTGGTCTCGTCGGCGGTCTCCTCCTGGGTGAAAGTCTGTGCGCCGGTGGGGAAGTGGCCGCAGAAGATGATCGAGTAGGTCCAGACGTTCCGGATCAGGTTGGCCCCGGCGTTGCCGATCAGCGTGGACACGAAGAACGGTCCGGTGAGGGCAGGCCAGATCAGATAGTCCTTGGCCACCTGCTTGCTGGCCTTGCGCCACATGCCCTTCACCAGGCCCTTGACGTCGGACCACTTGCGACGCCCGGCGAGGACGTTCTCGGCTTCGAGGTCGTGGAGCATGACGCCCCACTCGAACAGGAGCATGAGCGCGGTGGCGTATCCGAGATTGCCGAGGAAGTAGGGGTTCCACTTCTGGTCGCGGGACATGCGCAGGATGCCGTAGCCGATGTCCCGGTCCTCGCCGATCACGTTGGTGAAGGTGTGGTGCAGGTAGTTGTGGCTGTGCTTCCACTGCTCGCCCGGGCACACGGTGTCCCAGTCGAACTCACGCGAGTTGTACGTGTCCTCTCGCATCCAGTCGTACTGGCCGTGCATCACGTTGTGGCCGATCTCCATGTTGTCGAGAATCTTGGCCGCGCCGAGGGCGCCGACACCGGCCAGCCAGATCGGCGGAAGGAACGGGGCGTACATCATGGCGCGGCCCGCGAACTCGAGCTTCCGCTGCGCGCCGATGACCTTGTACAGGTAGTCGCGGTCGGACTGGCCCAGGTCGGCGACGATGCGAGCGCGCAACTCGTCGAGTTCCCGGCCGATCGCCTCGACCTGTTCGGCCGAGAGATTCACTTCGGTGCGGTCGGCTTCGGTCCGCTTCGCGGTGGTGAGGTTGATGGCCATGGCGAATGTCCTTTCGAGAGTGCGAGTGGTCTCAGAGATCGACGACGACGTCGCCGACCGGCGCGTTGACGCAGAGCTGGATGGGCTGGTCGGCTTCGGAGTCGAGTTCGCCGGTGAGGATGTTGCGGGTGCAGCCGGAGGTGCGGACCTTGGTGCATGAGAAGCAGATCCCCATGCGGCAGCCGTACTCGGGATTGAGCCCGGCGGCCTCGGCCTGCTCCAAGAGGGTGCGGCCGTCGTTGTCGGCGGCGGTACCGGAGGCGGCGAACTCGACGGTGCCGGTGATCGGCTGGTTCGGATCCAGCACCGGGGCGGTATTGAGGGTGAACGCTTCGCTGTGCAGGCGATCGGTGAGGCCGCGTTCGTCGTGATACTCGCGCACCGCGTCCATCAACGACGACGGCCCGCACAGGAACACCTGTGCACCGTCGGCGTCGGCGAGGCCGTCGAGATGTGCAGCGGTGAAGCGACCGTCGGCGTCGGTGCGGGTGCAGTGCACCACCACGTCGACGTTGCCCAGCATGTGGGCGATCGACTGCAGCTCGGCCAGGTACGGGACGTCCTGCTCGGACCGTGCGTAGTGCACGAGTGTGACGGGCTTGGAATGACCTTCTGCCACGAGTGTGCGCAACATTGAGAGGACGGGTGTAATACCGGAACCTCCGCTCACCAGGACGGTCCGCTCGGGGCGCCGGGCCGGCAGGACGAAGTCGCCGGCGGGGGCGGAGAGGCCCACCACGTCGCCGATCTCGACGTGCTCGCGCAGGTGTCGGGACACCAGGCCGTCGGCGTGGGCGGTGATGGTCAGTTCCAGGGTGCCGGTGGTCTGGGCGGCATTGGCCGGCGAGAAGAAGCGCCGGTGGCGAACGCCGTCGACGACGGTGCTGACCTCGACATACTGGCCGGGTAGGTGGCCCTTCCACTGGCGGGTCGGGGCCAGGGTGAGGGTCACTGTGCGGTCGGTCTGGCGCGTGCGGCCGACCACCTTGGCGCGGGTCTCGCGCCAGGTCAGCATCGGGTTGACGAACTCCAGGTAGCGATCCACTGGGTACGGAGTGGCGGTCGCTTCGACGAGGTTTTCGAGCAGACCTGCGATTCGAGAAGCCATGGTTCCCTCCTGTTTCAGTGCACGGGTGTACACAAAGAACGATGACACATGCGGCGAGCTTCGGGCAAGTGTCGGGCAGTGTGGCGCCGGTCACCGCTTAGACTGTTCGACGTGGCTTCGTCGAAGGATTCCGGTGGTGGTGGGGACGCGCGTCGTCGTTCCCGGGCGGAGAAGAAGGAAGAGACGCGGCAGGCGCTGCTCGACACGACCATCGAATTAGTGGACGAGCGTTCTTTCGGAAGCCTGTCGTTGCGTGAGGTCTCGCGCGGGGCCGGGATCGTGCCGACCGCCTTCTATCGACACTTCGCCTCGATGGAGGATCTCGGAGTCACCCTGGTGGAGGACTCGATGCGGGTGCTCCGGCGTGCGCTGCGCGAGGGGCGACGAGATCTGGTCAAGAGTGGAATGCCCAGTGCGCGTGAGTCATTGGACATTCTGTTCCGCCATGTTCGCTCGGACGAGGCCAAGTTCCGGTTCCTGATCCGCGAGCAGCACGGCGGTGTGAGCGAGGTTCGGCGCGCGATCAACACCGAGCTGCGGTTGTTCTCCCGTGAGTTGGCCATCGACCTGGCGCGCGTGCCGGCCCTGGTCCGGTGGGAGGCGGACGACCTGGAAACGGCCGCGGACCTGTTCGTCACGATTATGATGACGGCGGTGGCAGACCTGCTCGACGGAGACGGTCGTCCAGGGGCAGCTGATCAGCTGATCCGGCGCGCTGAGAGGCAGCTGGTGATGGTGATTCTCGGAATGGGGCAGTGGAAGACTGATGACTGATTCGCGCGTGGGGACGGTCTTCGGTCCCTATCGAATCGAAGCACTGATCGGCCGCGGCGGCATGGGTGCGGTGTACCGCGCCTACGACACCGTGCACGACCGCGAAGTGGCGCTGAAACTGTTGGGCGGCACCGGAACCGACGACGGCACTTTCGCCGAGCGCTTCCGCCGCGAATGTCGGCTGGTGGCGAGACTCGGTGAGCCGCACATCATTCCGATCCACGACTTCGGTGCGATCGACGGCACCCTGTACCTGGACATGCGCTTGGTGGAGGGCGAGAACCTACGTCAGGTGCTGCGTCGGGTCGGGCCGCTGCCCGCCGAGGACGCGGTGGCGTTCGCCGAGCAGGTCGGCGAAGCGCTCTCTGCGGCGCACGCTTCCCATCTCGTCCACCGTGACGTGAAACCGGAGAACATCCTGGTGACGCCGACCGGTTTCGCCTACCTCGTGGACTTCGGCATCGCGCACGACGGCACCGACTCCGGGCTGACCAAGGCGGGCACGGCGATCGGGTCGACGGCCTACTTGGCGCCGGAACACTTCGACAACGCTCCCGTCGCGCCGTCGTCGGACGTCTATGCGCTGGCCGCGGTGCTGTTCGAGATGCTTACCGGCCGGCCGCCGTTCGGCGGGGAGACGGTCAGCTCGATCATCAAGGCCGCCGTCCTCCAGGACGCGCCGACGCCCAGTTCCCTGAACCCCGACGTCCCGCCTGCACTGGACGCCGTCCTCGCTCGCGGATTGGCCAAGGACCCGGCGCGCCGTTACGCGTCGGCGGCCGAACTCACCGCGGCCGCCCGCGCCGCGCTGAGCCAGGAATCGGCGACGGAGTTCATTCAGGTCGCGCCGCCGACGCAGCCCTACGCCGGGACCGAGGTGGCGCAGACGCCGGTGTACTCGGAACCGCTCGGCTACGCGGCGACGCAGCAGTCGGGGCCGCTCGGCTACCCGCAGCCGGTCGGCTATCCGTCGTCGCAGGCGACGGATTCGGGTGGTGGCCGCACCACTCAAATGGTGCTGGTCGGCTTCATCGGATTGCTGGTCGCGGCGCTGATCGGCCTGGCCGTCTACTACTTCGGCTTCGCGAACAAGAACGACGACGCCACTGCCGCGTCGCCGTCGACCACCACTCTGACCTCGACTATGACTACTGAACCCGGCGGCCAGCCCACCCAATTGGCCACGACCGCCTGCAACTCGGCGGTTGGCATCGGGAGCAGTGTTACCAGCTGTGATTTCGCGCAGTCAGTACTCAGCAGCTATCTTGCCGCCGGTCCAGCTGGGCAGTCCCGCGTGATTACGGCCTTCAGTCCGGTCACTGGGCAGTCCTATCAGATGGCATGCAGCGCCGAGTCGGGGATTATCGTTTGCCGTGGTGGCAATGACGCAGTGGTGCACATCTATTAATCGGTGTCAGCTCTTACACTTGTTGGGCACGGCCGCGCGGACCCCCGCGGCAAGGCTCTGCGCGTATGTCGCAATGCCTTGCTCACCGATGGGCACGGATCCACCTCCGGTGGGGGTTCCGAACTCGTTGTAAATCCACGGGACCTTATCGGAGATGAGCGCGATAATCGGAATGCTGCCCGCCCACAGCGGAGGTCGACCATCGAAGCTGTTATCGGTGATCTCTACCGTCCGGCCTTCGACCTTGCCGCGTGCAGCCGCGAAGTCTGCGGCCAGCTTCTGGCTTTCGGCCGCGGTCGCGCGATTGGTGTAGGTGACTTGGTGCGGCTGGCCGTCGGCGCCGGTGCCTTGGCGCGATAAGCCCACGCGCTGAACGAAAATCCGATGGTCGTCGGTATAGGTGTGCACGCTGATCGCGAGATCGGCGTTGGCCTTCTCTGCCCGAGTGACTCGATCGCGATAAGAGACGCTCTCATTGACGCCCTTTTTGAGGAGCACGACCGTGTATCCGTCGGCGACCAGATCCTCACGTAGTCGGCGAGACACCTCCATGGTGTCGGCGTCCTCCGCGCCATTGGAATAGTCGCTCATGTATGCCCCGGTCTTCGGATCGTACATGTCGATCGGCGTCGGATTGTGTCCCGGATCGATTGCGATGACCGGTGCGGTGCAGCCTACTTCGGCGGCCTGGCTGGTGGTGGTCGGGGTGCCGGGGACCATCTCTGTTACCACCTGCGTGACAACACTGGACCCAGCGGCAGAATCGTTCGATGTCGCGCAAGACGGCAGTGCTGCCATGGCGGCGATGGCGGGTAACACTACTGCCATCCGGCGACGCATCGTCGCTTTCACTTCAGGATGGCGATGGTCGAGTTTCGGCCGGTGCACTGGTAGAAGTAGCCTGCGTCGTGGCAACTCGTATAGATGGTGGTGCCTGCCCCGGCGCTGTAGATCGGCACGCTGCTGAAGGTTCCGCCGCGACGCTGAACCTCATACTGGACGTCCTGGGCCCAGGCGCACGTCGTGCCGGTGCGCTGGCGGTATATCGACGAGGTGCAGGGATAGACGAATCCGTTGGCGTTCAGGGCCGCTTGTGCGTTGTTGATCATCGGGGCGGGAGGTGGCGCCGGCGCCACCGTTTGGGTCTGCGTCAGGGTAGTGCCCGGCTTCTCGATCACTGTCGTCGTTTCGTCGGACACAGGTGCGGCGGTGGAGTCCGGGGAATCGTTGCCCGTGAAGATTAGTGCCAATGCGATCGCAGTCACCACGAGGCTGACACAGACGATGGAAGCCACGATCACGGCGGTGTGGGACCGTCGTTGCGGTTGCTGGGTTTGTGGGTACTGACTCTGCATGCTGCCCCCGGTCTGCAGTGGCTGCGTTTGACCGCTGAAATCTGGCCCATCGCCTGGATACATGCCTGGAACTATAGACCAAGGTCAAGTGCCCGAACGATGGTGCCGAATCGCGATATCTGGCGTTCTGCAGTGTCCTATCAATGGTGGCGAATAGTTGGTATCCGCCGAATGGATGAATTGCCACCTGTCGTTGGCCCTTGTCGAAGCCATGTGCAAGAGGGTGCAGTCGGTCGGCTCGGTCACTGCGCTCGATGCATAACGGCCGGGCCACGTCGTGGTCTCAGGCGGGCGGCACGGCTTGGCCGTCGTCCGCGGGATCCCTAGTGTTACCTCTGATACTGGTGAGGCGTAAGGGGCTTGTGTGGTTAAGGTGCGGCGGTTTCTGCTCGGGGTGGGCGTCACGATCACGGTGACCTGCGCGACGATGTCGGGGGCGGGGGCCGCCGACGCATTGGATCTGCCGTTCGGCCTCGGCAACGGGAGTCTCGGCGCGGCGACGGTACCGAAGGCCCAGTTGGACAAGAGCTTTCGTAGTCTCACTAAGTCGATGGCCAAGTCGTTGCCAGGGAAGGTCGGCGTCGCGATCACCCCGGTGGGCGGGGACGTGCCGATCTCGTTCGGCTCGTTGAAGACCGCGCGGGCGTGGTCGACGTTGAAGGTGCCGGTGTCCATCGCGGCGCAGCGCCACGTCGGCGCGGAGGCGCTTCCGCAGGAACTGAAGGCCATCGAGTTCTCCGACAACGCCGCCGCCGAGGACCTGTGGGCCGTGCTCGGCGGCGGTCAGCGGTCCGTGGATGCGGTCACCGTGGTGCTGCGCGAGGGGCATGACCTGATCACCCAGGTGTCGTCCGAGGTGGACCGCCCGCGCAGTTACCCCGGCCATACGCCGTGGGCACTCACCGATCAGTCGATCTTCGCCGCGCACCTGCCGTGCCTGCCCGATAGCGGGCAGGTGCTGAACTACATGAGCCACGTGGCGCCCAACCAGCAGTGGGGCGTCGCGAAGCCCCGCACGCGCGGAGTGCGGGCCGCGGTCAAGGGCGGGTGGGGTCCGTCGTCGGACACCGACGGCCGGGAGGTGGTCCGCCAACTCGCGGTGATCACCACCCCGCGCGGTCAGTACGGCGTGAGTGTGGCGGCCCTACCGCGCAGCGGATCGTTCAGCGACGGCACCGCGATGGTCACGCGCGTGGGCAAGTGGCTGCTGCGCAACCTCGACAAGTTCCCCGCCGGGCGCTGCTAGCCGAAGGCGGCAGTCCGCCCCAGAGGAGGCAGCCCCGGCTGCAGCCTGTGGAGCCGACTGCCGCGGATGTGTGGGACTGCCGCCTGTACGGCGGAGCGGACGCCGCGACGACGGAGACTAGAAGCTGGTCAGCAGGATGGCTTCAGCGAGCGCGGTCCGACGGATCTCCGCCGGGTCGACGCTCTCGTTGGGGGCGTGGATCCGGCACTGCGGTTCCTCCACGCCGAGCAGTGCGATCTCCGCGCGCGGCACCGTCTCGGACAGCACGTTGCACAGGGGGATGGAGCCGCCCTGACCCGAATGCACCACGGTCGCGCCGTCGTACGCCTGGGTCATCGCCGCGGTCAGGGCCGCGTAGCCCGGTCCGTCGGTGCGCGCGGCGAACGGTGAGCCTGCGGCGTCGGAGCTGATCGCGATGGAGCAGTGCCAGGGCACGTGGCGCTCGAGGTGGGCGACCAGCGCGTCGTAGGCCTGGGCCGGCTCGATGCCGGGCGGGATCCGCAGGTTGAGCAGCGCGGCGGCCGACGGGATGATCGCGGCCGCGCACTCGTCGATGCTCGGGGCGTCGACGCCGATGACGGTGACCGCCGGTCGCGCCCAGGCCATGTCGGCCGGGGTGCCCGATCCCAGGAGGTCGACGCTGTCCCGCACGCCGGCGTCCGGGCGGAACCGCTCGGGCGGGTACTCGGCGCCGGTCCACCGCTGGTCGGCGGGCAGTCCGTCGATCGTCGTGTTGCCATCGGCGTCGCGGAGGGTGGCGAGCAGAGCGATCAGGGCCGCCATCGCGTCGGGTGCGGGGCCGCCGAACTGGCCGGAGTGCACCGCGGTGTGCAGGGCGTCGATCTGTACGCGGACGTTCACGACGCCGCGCAGGCTGGTGGTGAGCGTCGGGACGCCGACCTCGATGTTCCCGGCGTCGCCGATCACGATGAGGTCGGCGTCGAACAGTTCCGGTCGCGTCCGGACCAGATCCTCCAGGCCCTCGCCGCCGGACTCCTCCGACCCCTCGATGATGATGCGGACTCCACACGAGGCGTCGGCGCCGACCGCGCGCAACGCAGTCAGGTGGGCCACCAGGTTGCCCTTGCAGTCGGCGGCGCCGCGCCCGTACCAGCGGCCGTCGCGTTCGGTCAGTGCGAAAGGCGGTGTGGTCCAGAGGGATTCGTCGCCCGCGGGCTGCACGTCGTGGTGGCTGTAGAGCGCCACGGTACGACTGCCGGCCGGCCCCGGCCGGTGGCCGACGATCGCCTGCGATCCGTCCGAGGTGTCGACCACCTCGCAGTCGAAGCCGAGCTCGGCGAACTGCGCCGCCACCCACTCGGCGCTGGACCGGTTGGCGTCGACGCGGGTGGCGTCGCCGTGCACCGACGCGAAGCTCACGAGTTCGGCCAGGTCGGTGCGGGCGAGGGGCATCTGGGCGTCGACGTGGTCGGCGAGAGGCGATTGGGTCATACCTCCACTGTCACACGTCGAAGGCCGCGTGCATCTCCCAGTAGACGATTTCCGCGTCGTCGACGGCGGTCACGGTCAGCGGACCGGCGTCGGTGGTGCGCAGCGCGTCGCCCTCGACGATCGGCTCGGCGCCGTTCACCGAGACCTGCCCGCGTGCCACGTACAGGTGGCCGAACGGCGCGGCCGGCAACTCGATGGTCTGCCCGGCGCGCGGCTGGGCCAGGTGCAGCGCGGCGAAGCGGTTGGCGATCTCGATGGCGCCCGAGTCGCGATGCTCGGCCCGACCGGACGCGGCCACCACGGGCTCGCCGGAGGCCAGCGCCGCGGCGAGGTCGCGTTCGGCGTGCGACGGCTCCAGTCCGTCGCTGTGCGGGGCCACCCACATCTGCACCACGCGCAGCCGCTCGCCGCGGTGGCTGGTGTCGGCGTTCTTCTCCGAGTGCGTGATGCCGCTACCGGCGCGCATGTAGCCGAGCGTGCCCGGCTGCATGACCAACTCGTGGCCGCGGGAATCCTTATGTCGCACAGCGCCTTCGAGGACCCAGGTGAGGATCTCCATGTTCTGGTGCTGGTGCGCGTCCAAGCCTTCGCCGGCGGCCACCACGTCGTCGTTGTGCACCACCAGGACGCCGTGCGCATTGCCGAACAGGTCGTAGTTGCCGGTGGCCGGGAAGCTCTGCCAGGACGTGAGCCATTCGTTGGCCCAGTAGTGGCGGTCGGCGGCGGGGCGTAGTTCGACGGACATGCTCTATTCCATTCGGTCGAGAGGTTCAGCGAGCCGGGTCATGATGTCGACCAGCTCCTGACCGTCATTGCGGGAGAGGGGAGTGAAGAACAGGTGGTTCACCAGGTCGCGGTGGCCGCGGGCGGCGGCCTCGAAGGCTGCGCGTCCCTCGTCGGTGAGGATCGCGTAGCTGCCCCGGCCGTCCTCGGGGACCTTTTCGCGGCGCACCCACCCTCGCTTGCACAAACTGTCCACCTGATAGGTCAGACGGGAGGCGGTGAACACCATCCGCTGCGCGATCTCCTTCATCCGAAGGCGCTGGTCGGGCGCCTCGGACAGGATCAGCATCACGTGGAAGTCGGAGAGGGTCATCTCCGATTCGCTGCGGAGTTGCTCGTCGATCGCGGTGGTCAGGCGTGCGCTGGTCTCGATGAACAGGCGCCACGCCCGACTCCGCGGATCGGCGTCGTCGATGGTCAGGTTCATCGCATGACGTGCGGCATCAGCGCGTCGTCGGGGATCACGCCGAGACGGCCGGCCTGGTAGTCCTCGATGGCCTGGACCAACTGCTCGCGGGTGTTCATCACGAACGGTCCGTAGGCGGCGACGGGCTCGCGGATGGGCTGTCCGCCCAGCAGCAGGACCTCCATCGCGGGGCGGTGCGAATCCTGCCCGTGCGCGTCGGCGGCGACGGTGATGCGGTCGCCCTTGCCCAGCACGGCGAGCTGTCCGCCGGTGATCGGGCGCTGCTCGGCGCCGACGGTGCCGTTGCCCGAGAGCACGTAGACGAGCCCGTTGAAGTCCTCGCGCCACGGCACCGACAGCTGAGCGCCCGGTGCGATGGTGGCGTGCGCGAACGCGATCGGCGTGTGGGTGGATCCCGGACCGGCGTGGCCGTCGATGTCGCCGGCGATGACGCGGAGCAGGGCGCCGCCGTCGGACGAGGAGACCAGTGCCGACTGTCCGCCCTCGAGGTTCTGGTACTGCGGCGTGAGGAACTTGTCCTTGGCCGGCAGGTTGACCCACAGCTGAATGCCATGGAACGTGCCGCCGGACTCCACGAGCTCGGCCGGCGGGGTCTCGATGTGCAGGATGCCCGATCCGGCGGTCATCCACTGCGTCGCACCGTCGGTGATCAGGCCACCGCCACCGGCGGAGTCCTGGTGCTGGAACAGGCCGTCGATCATGTAGGTGACGGTCTCGAAACCACGGTGCGGGTGCCAGGAGGTGCCCTTCGGTTCGCCCGGCTCGTACTCCACCTCGCCCATCTGGTCCATATGGATGAACGGGTCGAGGGCGGCCGCCGAGACGCCGGCGAAGGCGCGCACCACGGGGAAGCCTTCGCCTTCGTAGGAGCGCGGCCCGCTGGTCACCGAGACGACGGTGCGCTCGGAGTCGGCAGGGCCGGCCTCGGTCAGGCGGGGCAGGGACAGGGTGTCTGCGGTCACGGCGGGCATGGGGTTCCTCCAGCTAGTTCAGATTTGAAGTATCGCAACCCGTGTAACCGAACGCAACCGAAACCTATTCCCGGCCGGTCATAATCAACGGTATGGCCATCAATCCCATGAATGACCGACCTGCCCGCGAGCGGCAACGACTGCGCAAGCTCGCACAGGCGGCGATGAACGCGGACCAGACGGTGGATCAGGTCGAGGGCATTCTCGGCGACATGGGCCCGGTGCTGGCGGGGCTGACCGGCACCATCGGCGAGCTCGACGGCGCGATCGAGAATCTCGAGACCACCCTGGAACGGCTCAACACCTCCCTGGACAAAGTCGACACGACGGTCAACCGTATGGCCGGTGTGGTGACGCGTCTGGAACGGGTCGTCGGCCAGGTGGAGCAGTTGGTGGCGCTGGGCGAGGTCGCGATGCGCCCGCTCGGGGTGATCGAGTCGGCCGGCCGCGGCGTGGTGGGTCTGCTGGGCTTCGGCGACAAGCCGGACCGGAGCAGGGCTTGACCGTCCGCCGTCCGACGAGGCTTGTCTCCTACGATTGACGAAGAGCATTCATCGATTGAGGAGCCTGTGTGAGTTCTGACTCCAAGCCCGCCAAGTGGTTGGCCGAGGCATTTGGCACGTTCTGGCTGGTATTCGGCGGTTGTGGCAGCGCCATCTTCGCGGCCACCTTCCTGGTCGACAAGGACGGTGCAGTAGGCAAGGTCCAACTCGGCATCGGCTTCCTCGGCGTCTCGCTGGCCTTCGGTCTCTCGGTGCTGACCATGATCTACGCCGTGGGCTGGATCTCCGGCGGCCACTTCAACCCGGCCGTGACCCTGGGCGCCGCGGTCAGCGGGCGCTTCCCCTGGAAGGATCTGCCCGGCTACTGGCTGTCCCAGGTGATCGGCGGACTGCTGGCCGGTGCCGCGCTGTTCCTGATCGCCAACGGCAAGCCCGGTTTCAGTGCGACCGGCAACATGGCGGCAAACGGCTACGGCGACCATTCGCCCGGACTGTACTCCCTAGGGTCGGTGATCGTCGCCGAGGTGATCCTGACCGGATTCTTCGTGCTCATCGTTCTGGGCGCCACCCACGGTCGGGCACCGATCGGTTTCGCGGGTCTGGCGATCGGGTTCGCGCTGACGCTGGTCCACCTCATCTCGATTCCGATCTCCAACACGTCGGTGAATCCGGCACGGTCGACGGCGGTCGCGTTCTTCAACGGCGACGGCGCACTGCCGCAGCTGTGGGTCTTCTGGCTGGCGCCGCTGATCGGCGGTCTGCTGGCCGGAGTGTTGTTCCCGCTGATGTGGGAACGGCTTCCGTTCGCCCGCCCCGACATCGTCGGCGGCCCCGAGCCCACCGCGGCAGAACAGTAAGAAGGAGCAGTCGCATGATTTCCGAAGAGCGTTCGTTGCAGGGGCGTCGCGGACGCACCATCGTCTACGACGTGCATCGCCCGGAGAACGACCCGATCGGCGTCGTCGCGCTGGTGCACGGTCTCGGCGAGCACGCGGGCCGCTACGGCCACGTGATCGACCGGCTGACCGCCGCCGGCTACGTGGTGATCGCCCCCGACCACGCGGGTCACGGGCGCTCGGGCGGCAAGCGACTGGGCGTCAGCGACTTCAGTGACTTCGGCGCCGATCTGGAACGGGTCATCGCGAGCGTGCAGCGCGACGGCCTGCCGCTGTACATGCTCGGCCACAGCATGGGCGGCGCCATCGCGCTCGACTACGCCCTCAACCACCCCGATCAGCTCACCGGGCTGGTCCTGTCCGGGCCCGCCGTGGTCCCGGGCGACGATCTGCCGCCGGTGATGGTGAAGCTCGCGCCGGTGCTGGGCCGACTGCTGCCGGGGCTGCCCGCCACTGCGCTGCCCGCCTCCGGGGTGAGCCGCGATCCGCAGGTGGTCGCCGCGTACGAGGCCGATCCGCTGGTGTGGCACGGCAAGATTCCGGCCGGCCTCGGCGGCGCGCTGGTCGGCGCCATGGCGTCGTTCCCCGAACGTCTGCCCACGCTGAGCGTCCCGACGCTGGCCCTGCACGGCGGCAGCGATGTCCTGGCCAACGCCGACGGCACCCGACTGATCGGGGAACTCGGCGGCGGCTCGGACGTGACCACCAAGATCTACCCGGAGCTCTATCACGAGATCTTCAACGAGCCCGAGCAGGAGCAGGTGCTCGACGACGTGATGGCCTGGCTCGCCGAGCACTGACCGGGCCGGTCAGCTTCACCGACCGGGTCTACCATCGAAAAAGGTTCGACTCGCTGCGTGCATGGCAGCGAGTCGAAACCCTTTTCTTTACGATCTCGGTGAGATCACTCGAGGTCGAGATTGTTGCTGCTGCTCTGGCTGCTGGTGGTGCCAGACGCGGGCAGTTCGATCGCCGTCGTGGTGTCGGTGTCGGCGTTGGTGTTGGTGTTGATGTTGATGTTGATGTTAGTGTCGGCGTTGGTGCCGGTGTCGGTGTCGGTAACCCCGAAACTGAGGGCGTTGCGGCTCGTCGTGTCGCCGCCGGCGAGCTGGGTCGGCGCGGCCGTGTCCTTCTTGCCGAAGTAGTCCGAACTGAACTCGATGCCCTTGTCGCCGCCCAGCGTGACGGTGGCGATGTTGGGCTTCATGCCTTCGATCGGATCCATGCCGAGCAGGGTCGGAATGAGGGCCAGCGGGTTGAACAGGTTCAGCGCCAGGGTGCTCGCGGGGACATTGAGGTTCGCGCCGAGGCCGAGCACGTTGAAGCAACCGGCCCCGCCGGAGGCGACCGCAAAGGTCAGCATTCCAACGCATGCCGAATTCGCCAGCTTCAGGTTGTACTCCGGGATCTCCACGGAAGTCGCAGTTGCTAGACCTCCGAGCGCGAAGGCGAGACTGACCGAGCCCTTGGTGCCGACCGCGCTGGCTCCGCCCGGCCCGAGCGCGATCGCCAGGTCGGTCCCCGCCGGAACGTTGAGGACCTTGCTGGTGTCGTAGGCCTCGCCACCGAGAATGCCGAAGGCCGCGGACAGTTCGGGGGAGGCTTCGACGACGGCGGGTGCTGAAGCCGGCGCTTCCGTGGGCAGGGGTGCCAGCGTGCTGCCGGCGATGATCGCGGCGCCGACGGAGGCGGTGCCGACCGCGGCCGCGGTCTGGCGGAGGGTGGGGCGAAGAGCGTGCATGTGTCTCCAATGCTCAGAAGTTGTTAATGCGCGCTCAGGTTATGTTCAGGGTTGCGGCCGGTCGGTGCGGATACCGAGCGTTTCCCCGTTATGGAGGACACAGGTTCAACCGTTCGAACGACCTCAGAACCAGGCGGGGTCGGCGTCGAGCGTGGTGCGGTCGCCGGCGGCCACCAGGTCGAGCTGCGGGCCGGTCTTCGGGAGCTCGTAGGTGAAGAAGTACCGGGCCGCGGCACGCTTGCCGCTGAAGAAGTCGCCCGCGCGGTCGCCGACGGCCAGCAGCTGCTCCAACCACATCCACGCGATCACGATGTGCCCCGCGGCCTCGAGGTACGCGGTGGCGTTCGCCAGGGCCAGTGCCGGGTCGCCCGACGCCCACGCCGCCGCGGTCACCTCGGCGAGGCGCGCGAGCGACGCGGCGAGAGCGTCGCCGTAGACCGCGGCGTCCCCGCCCGCCTCGGCAGCGCGCGCCACCGTGGCGCCGACGGCGTCGGCCAGCACGGCGAAGCCTTCACCGGAGTTCATGATCACCTTGCGGCCCAGCAGGTCGAGCCCGTGAATCCCGTGTGCGCCTTCATGAATCGGGTTGAGGCGGTTGTCGCGGTAGTACTGCTCCACATCGAACTCGCGGGTGTAGCCGTACCCGCCGTGCACCTGGATCGCGAGGCTGTTGGCCTCCAGGCACCACTGGCTGGGCCAGCTCTTCACGATCGGGGTGAGGACTTCCAGGAGGGTGTGTGCCCGCGCGCGGTCGGCCTCGTCCGGTGCGGTCATCTCGTCGTCGACCAACCGGGACGCGTACAGACCGAGTGCCAGTGCACCTTCGGCGTAGGCCTTCTGCGCCAACAGCATTCGCTTCACGTCGGCGTGCTCGATGATCGGCACCGGTGCCACGTCCGGCCCCTTGGCGTCGACGGGACGGCCCTGCTCGCGGGTCTTCGCGTACTCCACCGACTGCAGGTAGCCGGCGTAACCGAGGGCGGTGGCGAGGAAGCCGACGCCGATCCGGGCCTCGTTCATCATGTTGAACATGTACCGGAGGCCGTTGTGCTCCTCGCCGACCAGATAGCCGACGGCACCGGTGACGCCGTCGACCGGGAAACTACCGTCGCCGAAGTTGAGCAGCGCGTTGGTGGTGCCGCGATTGCCCATCTTGTGGTTGAGGCCGACCAGTGCGACGTCGTTGCGGGTGCCGTCGGTGAGGAACTTGGGGACCACGAACAGCGAGATGCCCTTGGTGCCGGGGCCGCCGCCGGGTGCCTTGGCAAGGACGAGGTGCACGATGTTCTCGGTGATCTCGTGGTCGCCGGCCGAGATCCACATCTTGGTGCCGGTGATCGCGTAGGTGCCGTCGCCCTGGGGGACCGCGCGGGTGGTGATGTCGGCGAGCGACGATCCGGCCTGCGGCTCGGACAGGCACATGGTGCCCGAGAAACGGCCTTCGAGCATGGGGCGCACCCAGGTGTCGATCTGCTCGGGTGAGCCGTACTTGGCCAGCAGGTTCGCGTTGCCGACGGTGAGGAAGCTGTACGACGACGTCGCCGCGTTTGCGGCCTGGAAGTTCACCATAGACGCGCGAGAAATGGTGTGCGGCAACTGCATTCCGCCCAGCTCCTCGTCGAACGAGCCGGCGTTGAGGCCGGCCTCGGCGAACGCGTGCACCGCGGTCGCGATCTCGTCGAGCAGGACTACCTTGCCGTCCGGTCCGATCTGCGGTTCGGTCTGGTCCGACTTCTTGTTGTGCGGCGCGTACAGCTTGGCGGCCATGTCGTGGCTGAGGTCGAGGACCGCGTCGAAGGTTTCGCGCGAGTGTTCGGCGAAGCGCGGCCGTTCGGTGAGTGCGGCGACGTCCAGCCAGTCGTGGAGGAGGAAGTCGAGGTCTGCGCGGGACATGAAGTCGGCCATGCCCGCTAGTGTGTCAGATTCCCGCGCGTCGGATCAGATCGCCCGCCCAGCGGGGCGACACCTCGGCGACGGCGCGCAGGGCCACCGCGTAGCGCGGATAGATTTCGGCCTCGCCGGTCTTCGCCGTCTGCACGATCCAGCTCGCCGCCTCCTCCGCGGACAGCGCGACGGCGTCGTCGTAGTCGGCGGTGGGAGCGATCATCGGGGTACGGACCAGGGGAAAGCCCACGTTGCTGACGGTGACGCCGGTGCCGCGGCACTCGTCGTCGAGGCTGCGGCCGAAGGCGGCGAGTGCGGCCTTGGATGCGTGGTAGGCGCTGAACTTGGGCATGGAACCGGCGGCGACGCCCCAGGTCACGACATTGATGATGCGGCCGCGGCCCCGATTCTGCATCGCGGGCAGGAGCGCGGTGGTCAGGCGGACCGCGCCGAAGTAGTTCAGCGCCATGGTGCGCTCGTAGTCGTGAAAGCGGTCGACGGTGTCGAGGACCGAGCGGCGGATGGAACGGCCGGCGTTGTTCACGAGCACGTCCGGGGTACCGAAGCGAGCCTGGATCTGCGCGGCGAGGTCGGCGGCGGCGTCGACGTCGGACAGGTCCGCGGTCATCGGGTGGGCGGTGGCACCGGTCCGAGTGAGCGCATCGCAGACGGCGGTGAGTCGGTCGAGGTCGCGCGCGACGGCGATCACCTCGGCGCCCGCGTCGGCGAATTGATGGGCGGCGGCTTCGTCGATGCCCGAGGAGGCGCCGGTGATCACCACGAGGTGGCCGGTCAGGTCACGGTGCTGGGACGTGAACCGTCGGGAAGGTCGAGTAGGAATCGCGCGGGTCGCAACGCAGCCTGCGCGACGAACCTGGCGCCTGGGATCACTTGTACTTCTTGATGATCTGCAGTGCCTCGTCTCCGGACACGTTCTTCGCGACCAGTTTGCCGTTCTTGATCTTGCGGATCGTGTACAGCTTCGGCTTCTTCGCATCGGCGATGTGCAGGCCGACACTCTTGGCCTTCTTGTTCAGGTTTTCCAGCACGACTGGATGGTAGCGCCTCAAGGTGAACGATTCGGACCGTTCGCCTCAGCGTTGGGTTGAAGACATCAGTGCTGCCACCCGGCATTTCAGGGCCGACCGGGCCAGGCTGTCCGGGCTCGGAGTTGCCAACATCACAGTCGGAATCGAGCTCGCCCGGCGCCGCTGCCCGGTCAGCAGATCTCGGTGCCGACCGCGGTGGAGTGATCCAGTCGCCGCGAGTAGCTGCCGCCGCCGATACGGGACTTGATGGCGCACGTCTCCGACACCGTGGCGCCGGGGTAGTAGACGGCGTAGATCGGGTTACCGTCCTGGGACTGCTTGAGCGACGCGCAGGCCTGGTCGGTGCGCAAGTACGACGCTCCCGGGTACTGCTGCAGCGCCGCGGCGACCTCCTGTGCGTACGCGCCCGGCGTGATCGCGTTGTAGACGAAGGTGACGGTCTCGCCCGTGCAACTCGGCGTGGTGATCGGCGTCGACAGGCCGAGGTCGCCGGTGCCGCGCGTCGACGTCGGGGTGAGCGTGGTCGTCGTCCTGCTCGGTGCGCTGGTTGCGGTGGTCGACGGTTCGTCGGCCGCCGATTCGGTGATCGTGGTGGTCTTCGCCTCGATCGTGGTGGTGACCGATGTGGCGGCGAGGTCTGGATCGTCGTCGTTTCCACTGGGCCACAACGCGATCGCAGTTCCGACGGCGGCGAACACGGCGACCGCGGCGATGCCGGCCAGAACGAGGTTCATCGAGCGGTTCGACCCCTGCGGCGGGACCGGCTGCGGCGAAATCGGCGGCTGCGGCGGCAGCGTACCCAGGGCGCCGACCGGCGCCACCTGGGTCGTCGCGTGCGGGAGGACGGGCGGCCGGCCGTTCAGGGTCTGGCGCGCGGCGGTGGCGAGCGCGCCGGCCGAGGCGAAGCGCTGCGCCGGATCCTTCGCGGTGCCGTGGGCGATCACCGCGTCCAGCGGTCCGCCGGTCGGCGGCAACGGCCGGTGCAGGTGCCCGGCGATGATCTGTTCCATGCTGTCGTCGCCGAACGGCTTCGCTCCGGTGAGGCATTCGTACAGCACGCAGGTGAGCGCGTAGACGTCGGCGGGCGGGCCCACCGGCGCGCCGGTGCCGAAGCGCTCGGGCGCCATGTAGTTGAACGAGCCGATCGCCGAACCGGTGGAGGTCAGCGACGTCTGCCCGGCCGATTGCACGAGCCCGAAGTCGACGAGGTAGGCGAACCCGCGGCGGTCGAGCAGGATGTTCTCCGGCTTCACGTCGCGGTGTGTCAGCCCGGCCTGGTGGGCGGTGTCGAGCGCACCGGCGATCTGCTCGATGATCGCGACCGCCTGGTCGGCGGGCACCGGGCCCTGCCGGATCAGGGCGCGCAGGTCCTGGCCGTCGACGATCCGCATGTCCAGAAACAGCTGGCCGTCGATCTCCCCGAAGCCATGGATCGGGATGACGTGCGGATCGCTGAGGCGCGCCGCGGTCTGCGATTCGCGCAGGAAGCGGGTCCGGTACTCGTCGTCGTGCGCCAGCTGCGGTGGCAGCAGCTTGAGTGCCACAGTGCGGTCTTTGGCGGTGTCGACCGCCTCGTACACCTCGCCCATACCGCCGCGCCCGAGCAGTCGGACGAGGCGGTACGGGCCCAGCATGGTGCCACTGCGATCCCCCGGAACGGTCATGCTGAGTGAGGTTACAGCGGCAGCCCCCGCTCCAGGAGGTCCATGGCCTCCAGGAGCTCGGCGAGGGTCTCCTCGTCGGGGAGGGTGGCACGCTCGACGATGTGCATCAGCACCCCGGAGACGGCGGCGATGAAGACCCGCAGCGACAGGCTCGACTCATCGGTGCCGGTGTATGCGGCGATGAGGGCGATGCCTTCCTGGAGCATGCCGTCCAGGGCGAGCTGGTTGGCCATCCGGAGCGTGGGTTCGCTGCGTAGCAGGTGTGCGCGATCGGGGTTCGCCGCCCACTCGTCGGCCATTCCGATGGCGAACAGCTCGCGCAGGATGTGCCGTAGCAGATCGAAGTGGCTGAGGCCGGCGGGTGCGTTCTCGAAGATCTCCAACCGTGCTTCGACCAGGTCGTCGCTGATCAGCACCTGCTCTTTGGACTCGAAGTAGCGGAACAGGGTGGTATGCGAGACGCCGGCAGCCTCGGCGATCTGCGCCACCGTCGTCGCGTGATAGCCCTGTTTGGTCACCAGGTCGAGGGCGGCGAAACGGATCGCGCTCCGGGTGCGCGCCTTGTTCTGGGCGCGCACCCCGAGCCGGGATTCTCCGGTCATGTCAGGGCGACCTCTTCTTCGGCCGTGGTGCCGACACCGCGGTGGCGGACGGAACTGCCCTCGACGTCGAAGTTGAGGACCAGCTTGTCGAGCCAGCGCGGCAGACCCCAGGCCTTCTCGCCGAGCAGCGAGATCACCGCGGGCACCACGATCATGCGGATGATGAAGGCGTCGAAGAACACGGCGATGGCGAGCGCGAAGCCGAGCATCTTGTTGGTGGTCTCCGGGGACAGCATGAAGGCGGCGAAGACGCTGATCATGATGATCGCGGCCGACGTCACCACGCGACCGCCGTGGCGGTAACCGGCCACGATCGCGTCCTTGGGCGACATGCCGTGCAGGAATTCTTCACGCATACGTGTCACCAGGAACACCTGATAGTCCATGGCGAGGCCGAAGACCACGCCGACCAGGAAGATCGGCAGGAAGCTCAGCAGCGGACGCGGATTCTCGATCAGGCCCAGCCATCCGTCGGTGAACACCGCGGTGGTGATGCCGAACGTGGCCAGCACGGAGAAGACGAATCCGATGGTGCCGATCAGCGGCACCCAGATGGAGCGGAACACGGCGATCATGATCAGGAACGCCAGGCCCACGACCACTGCGATGTACGGGATCAGCGCCTTGTCGAGCTTGGTCGACAGGTCGGACATGATCGCGGTCTGTCCGCCCACGTGCAGCTGCGCGCGCTGCTGCTCCAGAGTCGGGCTCAGTGCGCGAATGGACTCCATCAGGTCGTGCGTTTCGGTGGACGACGGCGAGCTGAGCGGCGTCACCACGATGAGCGCGGTGTTCGCGCCGGCGTTGGGATTGGCCGGGTCGGTGCCGTTGCCCATCCAGGCCACGGACTCGGGCTGGTAGACGTCGGGCAGCTTCTTGATGTCGGCCACGGTGCGCTCGGCGGCAGGTGCCACGTCGGCGTCGTCGTCGGCGGCGACCACCACGAACAGCTGTCCGTTGATGCCCTCGCCGAAGCCCTTCTTGACCAGCTGCTGCGCGGCGATCTCGTCGTCGGCGGTCATATCCAGGCCCAGCTCCATGCCCTTGACCGGGATGGCCGCGGCCACCAGGATCGCGAGGCCCACGACGATGAACGGGATCGGTTTGGCGACGATCGCGCGGCCGAACTTCACGCCGAGGGTGTCGACGTCGTCGGACGGTTCGGCGTGGCGGATCCACGGGATCCGCGGCGTGAACGCGAAGCGTCCGACGGCGCCGAGGATGGCCGGGATCAGCGTGATGGCCGACAGCACAGCCACCAGGACCGCGACGGCGGCGCCCATGCCCATCTGCGTGATCAGCGGAATCCCGATCACCATCAGGGCGACGACCGCGATGATCACGGTGAGGCCGGCGAAGACCACCGCCGTACCGGCGGTACCGACCGCGCGTCCGGCCGCGTCGGCGGGTGAGCCGCCGCGCTGCACCTCATTGCGGAAGCGGGACACGATGAACAGCGCGTAGTCGATCGAGACGGCGATGCCGAGCATCAGGACGATGCCGGTGGCCGCCTGGTTCACAGTCATGAACGACGCGGAGACCATCAGCATCAGCATGGTGAGGCCGACACCGACGATGCCGGTGATCAGCGGGATGAAGGCCGCGATCAGCGCACCGAAGGCGACGATCATCACCACGAAGGCGACGCCGAAGCCCAGTGCTTCAGCGGTACCGCCGCCGCTCATGGCGCCCATGACGCCGCTGGTGGCCTCCACCTGCAGGCCGTTGCCGCTGTTGCGTTCGAGGACGTCGAGCAGGGCCTGTTTGTCGGCGGGTTCGAGCTCCATTAGGTCGATGTCCTGGCCGACACTGATGAGGCCGATCTTGCCGTCGTCGGACAGCACCTGCGAGGCCATCGCCGGATCGGACTGGGCGACGAGGACCGGATCGACGATCTGCTTCGGATCGGTCACCGACGGCAGGGCGGCGAGCTCTGTGGTCAGAGTCTCGATCTGCGCGGTGTGCGCGGCGAGGCCGTCGTCGGCGGCGATGACGACGGTGGTGCGCGCCTTCATCTGCTGTTCGGACAATGCCGGGAACTTCTCCTGCATCTGCTCCATGGCGATGCCGCCGTCGGTGCCGGGCAGTTCGAAGTCTTTGGCGAACTTGGGATTGAGCCCGGCGACCAGGCCACCCATGATGGCGAGCAGCGCCACCCAGGTGCCGATCACCCACCATTTGTGGCGGAACGAGAAGCGGCCGAGCCGAAAGAGTGCAGAGGACATGCCAACAAGTGTTACTGACTAACACTTTTGTCGGCAAGGAGAATTCAGCGTGAGGCCGCGCACACCTCGGCCAGGAAAGCGCGGATCAGTCCGTGGTCCTTGACGCCGGGCGACGACTCGACGCCGCTGGAGACGTCGACGCCCCAGGGGACGACGGCGGCGATGGCCGCGGCCACGTTGTCCGGTCGCAGGCCGCCGGCGAGGAGCCAGTGGCCGTCCGGTGCGCGGCCGGTGAGCGCGGAGAGGTCCCACTGCTCACCGGAGCCCGGGCGCGGGGCATCGAGCAGTAACGCCTCCTCGCCGTAGGCGCCGACGCGCAGGTCAGGGGAGTGGGCGAGCGACGTGGCACGCCACAGCCGCGGGAAGATCGCAGCGGCCGCGGCGAAGTCCGCTTCGGTGTAGGTGCCGTGCAATTGCAGGATCGACGCGCCGATCTCCTGGGCGAGGCGGGCCGCGTCGGCCGACGGCATGTCGTTCACCACGAGCACGGTGTCCACGGCGCCGTCGGCCGCGGCGATGATGCGCCGGGCCAGGTCCGCGTCCACCGCGCGCGGGCTGGTGCGATTCATCACCACACCGATGGCGTCCGCCCCGGCGCCCACCGCCACCTCGACGTCGTCGACCGCGGTCAGTCCGCACACCTTTGCCAGCATGGGACCGATTCTAATGCCGGTGCCGCGATCCGACAGCGGCCTGTGGCAGCACTACGCTGTCGTCGTGGAGATTCCGGCGGGCCTAGCGAAACAGCGTGCGTTGGGACCGGATTGGGCGGCGTGGCTGGACGGACTCGGACGGCGATGCGACGACCTGGTGGCGGAGTGGGAGCTGACGCCCACCGGCGATCCCATGCAGGGATTCGCGTCGATCGTCGTGCCGGTGCGGGAGTCCGACGGCCGCGCCTCGGTGCTGAAAGTGGGCTTCGACGGCAGCGCCGAGACCGCGCACGAGCATGTGGCACTGCAGCTCTGGGGAGGCGACGGCGCGGTGCGGCTGTATCGCGTCGATCCGGCGCGGCGCGCGATGCTGCTGGAGCGGTTGGGGTCGACGGATTTGAGAGAGGAATGGGACCTGCAGGCGTGCGAGCTCATCGCGGGCTTCTACGGGCGGCTGCACAAGCCTGCGTCGCCGCGGTTTGACCCGTTGAGCGGCTACCTCCAGCGGTGGCTCGACGCGATGGCGGCGGATGTACGGGACATGCCGGTGCCGCGCCGTCTGATCGACCAAGCGCTGAGCCTGGGCCGCGACTTCGTCGTCGACGCCGCCACCGACGGCCGGATCATTCACGGCGACCTGCATTACGAGAACGTCCTGGCCGC
The DNA here is from genome assembly GCF_039542465.1 of Gordonia alkaliphila. NCBI lineage: Bacteria > Bacillati > Actinomycetota > Actinomycetes > Mycobacteriales > Gordoniaceae > Gordonia > Gordonia alkaliphila. The sequence goes on from NZ_BAABIE010000011.1 coordinate 58,058, forward strand.
CGAGCGTGAGCCCTGGCTGGTGATCGATCCGCAGCCGATGTCGGGGGATCCGCACTACGAGATCGCCCCGCTGCTGTGGAACCGCTGGGACGAGATGGCAGGCTATCTGCGCGAGTCGATCCAGCGGCGATTCTTCACCGCGGTGGAGGCGGCCGGGTTCGACGAGGAGCGCGCCCGCGACTGGGTGATCGTGCGCATGGTGCTCAACGCCCACTGGGCCGTCGAGGACGCGAAGCGGATGCGACGCGACCTCGACAGCTCCGAGCGGGCATCGATCACTCAGTGCATCAGCGTGGCGAAAGCCGTGCAGCCCTAAGGGATTCGGGCAATTGCTGCGACTACTTCTTCTTGGCGGCGATGGCGATCAGGCCACCGGCCATGGCGACGTTCTTGAGGAACTGGACCTGCTGCATGGCCCGCATCTGCGGATCCTCGTGGTTCCAGTAGGCATGGCCGGCGACGGTGGTCGGGACCAGCGACGCGAGCAGCACACCGGCGGAGGCGCGCGGGTAGAGGCCTGCGGTCAGCATGCCGCCGGCCACCGCCTGGGCGGCGCCGTTGAGGCGGACGATGGCTTCGTCGTTCACCGGGACCGGAACGGCGCTTCGCACCGGGGCCAGCATGGCGCCGGCGGCGTCGACGCGCTGTCCGGGCGCGGTCGCCGCACCGTAACCGAGGATGACGTAGGGGATACCGGTCAGCGCACGACTGATGGCCGAGATGATCTTCATGGCGGTTCCTTCTGGCTACACAGCTATCGGTGGAGACTTCAGTATTCGACGGTAGCGTCGCCGCGTCTGGCGCGCTATCGCCAGCTGAGCTGGGTGATGCCCCCAGTCGGACTCGAGCCGACACTGAACGCTGCTCAGCCCGGACCCTGCCGCCTTCGAAAAGTTTTACGTCCTGAAAGGCACCGCTAAGGGGCCTGGCAGGACACAGAACTAGCGCCCATGGCTGAGTTCCGGGTGCGGCTGACTGTGGTCACCCGGGGAAATTCGAGGGGTGTGACCTCGCCGAGTGCTACGCACTCTCAGCTCCGGAGAGTCGGCCGCTACAACCGGCGACGCCGTGCCCCCAGTCGGACTCGAACCGACACTGCGCGGATTTTAAGTCCGCTGCCTCTGCCAATTGGGCTATGGGGGCGCGGGTGTCATCTTGCCAGGACCCCGCGACGAGTTCGGGGAGCGGGCGGTGAGTGGGGGGGCTTCGACGAGATCAGCCGACGAGGAGGTTGTCGACGGCGTTCCCCGAGCTTGTCGAAGGGCGGGTTCGGTGGGATGGTTCCATGGAGGGGTGGCGCAGACTGCAGAGGGAGCACGCATGAAGGTCGAGATCTGGTCGGACATCAACTGTCCGTTCTGTTACCTGGGAGTGCACCAGTTTCTCGTCGGGCTCGGCGACTTCGACAAGGCCGATCAGATCGAGGTGATCCACCGGTCCTTCGAGCTCGATCCGAACCAGGAACGCGGCGCGTCGGGCAACGTCGTCGATCATCTGGCGGAGAAGTACGGCTTCTCGCCGGAAGATTCGGCCAACGGTGAACTCCAGCTCGCCGAGAAGGCCAAGGAGTTCGGTCTTCCGTACATCACGTCCGGGCGCGACTTCGGCGACTCCTTCGACATGCACCGCCTGGTGCACTTCGCCGCCGAGAGCGGGCGCGCCGAGGACATGCTCCTCGCGCTGCTGCACGCCAACTTCGGCGATGAACGCCCGCTGTTCGGCAGCCACGAGCGGCTGGTCGAGATCGCCGTCGCCGAAGGCTTCGACGAAGCGCAGGTCCGCGAGGTGCTCGCCGACGAGACCCGCTACGCGCAGGCCGTGCGCGACGACGAGAAGCTCGCCCACGAATTGAACTGCCAGGGCGTGCCGTACTTCGTGCTCAACCGGCACTTCGTGATCTCCGGCGCCCAGCCGGCGGAAGTCTTCACCGACGCCCTCCGCCAGGGCTGGGAGCACTACTCGGGCGCGACGTCCATGTAGTCGGCGAACCCGTACTGATCGTGCGGGCCGATCACCGAGAACTCGAAGAGGCCTTCGCCCTGGTGGACCGTGCCGTCGTCGGACGTGAGTCGGAACGACGCCAGGTAGTCCACCGGGCAGAAGAGCTTCATCGTCGCGTCGAGCTCGGAGATCTTGAGTCGTAGCGACTCCACCTTCTCCTCGCCCTGCCACATCCCGTGGCGCCAGTCCTGCTCCAACCCGTAGCCGGTGCCGAAGCCGATGAAGTTGGCCAGCTGCGGCGTGCACTCGACCGTCGTCGTCGCACCCGACGGCTTGATGAATCGCAGTGTGGCGGCACCGGGTTCGCGGCCGCCGGGGATGAAGCTGATGTCGTGCTCGACGCGGCCCAGCCACTCGACGTCGCGGGTCGGGTCGTCCCAGACCAGCCGGGCGTCGCCCATGATGCGCTCGCCCTCGCGGGTCTCCTGCACCACGACGACCACCGCGAAGCCGTCGAAGCGCATCACCGAGTAGATCCAGAAGAAGCTGTTGGATCCGCTCTCGGCCGCACGACGACCGGGCGGCTCCGCCTCGCCCACCGGGCGCACACCCCATGACCGGTCGCGATTGCCGCGCCAGTTCTCGGGTTCGACGACGAACGCGTCGTCGTCGACGGTGAGTGTGCCGGTCCAGTCGCCGGTCTGCACGAAGCGCTGGGTGTCGAACGTGACTCGCTCGAGCTGGCGCTGGAAGTGTCGCGGCTCGAGGACCGCGGGCGCATCGGCGGTGAACTCCAGATCGAACGACACCGCGCCGTGACCCGGCTCCAACGAGATCCGCAGGCGTTGCAGGCCCTCGAGCACCTCGACGCGGAACGGCCCCACCTGCAGGTCGTTGCGGTCGGCGCCGAGTGCGCGCGAACCGCGCACGACGAGATGGTCGTCGCCGCGACGCACCACCACGAAGCAGTCCACCACGCCGAGATTCGGGTACACGCCGAGCCCGAAGATGAACCACGGATCGTCGGATGTGGCTGCAGTGCTGGACAACCGACGATGGCAGTTGAAGTAGTAGCGGTCGTAGAAGTTGCGGTCCGAGGTGCCGACGTGGCGGATCACCTCGGGGATCTGATGGATGGGGTAGTCGTCCATGGGGGAGAGCGTCATTTGATCGACTCCCAGTACGTGCCGTCGAGCATGGCTTCGAGGGTCTTGCGATGCATGATCATGTCGTCGGGGTCGTCCGGTGCGGCCGCCTGGCCGAAGTGTATTGCGCGCGTTTGGATTCGGTACATCACGACGGCGTGGATGAGTGCCGCGTACAGCGTGTAGAAGTCGAGGTCGCGGAGCTCGTGACCGGTCGCGGCCTGGTAATCGGCGGCGGCCTGTTCGCGGGTCAGGAAGTCGGTGAGCCCCTCCATCCCGGCCATTTCGGTGAGGTCCTGGAAGAAGCGGTGAAGGAAGATCATCCACGCGACGTCGAGCTCGCGCGGCCCGAGGGCGGCCATCTCCCAGTCGAGCACGGCGGCAGGAGTGAACTCGTCGTAGATCATGTTGCCGATCCGTGCATCGCCCCAGCAGAGGACCGGCTCGGATTCGGCCGGCAGATTCTCCTGCACCCACGCGAAGCCGCGTTCGATTAGCGGTGCGCCTTCGCCGTCGCGGCTGGCCCACGTATAGAAGTCGCGGAGACGACGGATGTGCGCCTGCAGGGCGGTCTCGCCCGGGAGCGGCTGATCCACGGCGGCCCCGTCGGTGGGTGCGGCGTGCACCTGGGCGATCACCGCGACGCTGCGGCGCGCCATCTCCGCGCGCTCTTCGGCGGAGGCCTCGGTGACCCACGAACCGAAGGTGTAGGGCATCACATCCGGGGGAATCCGGCCGTCGACCCGGCTCATCACGAAGAACGGCGCGCCCAGCGGTCCGTCGTCGGGTTCGGACCACCACAGCTTCGGCAGCGGCAGGTCCGTCGTCTCCGCGACGTGGCCGATCAGTCGGAACTGCCCGTCGAGGTCGTACGACGGGAAGACGGGGTCGCTGGACTCGAGTGGCGCCACTCGGACCACCAGGCTCTCCGGAGCGCCGTCGATCACGGCCTGAACCAGCAGGGTCTCGCTGGACATGCCGTTGGCGGAGGGGAGTTCCACCTCGGTGACGGCGGCGTCGTCTCCGGCCCGGGTCTTGATCCAGGCGTGCAGGCGTTCGCGGAGCCATTCGGGTTCGCGCTGGGACTGGGTGGGCCGCGCGATCTCGCGACCCTCATCGGCATTCGAAGCAAGGGCAGACACGATTCCCATGCAAGCACGCCCCTGCGCGCGGGGGACGCGATCGGTAGAACACGTTCCAATTCGGCCGGTGCGTCGGTGGTGTTGAACGAATCTCGTCAAGAGTCGGTAAAGTCGGAACTAAAGCGGCGCGCGGCACGTTGAGTCGGTAAGAAGCGTCAGCATCCATCCAACAAGGAGCTACAACAGTGCGCGAGAGCAGCAACCCGGTTATGCGCGGAGTGATCCGCGATAACCAGCCTGCCCCCTATGCCGGTTTCGGCCAAGCGATTCCGGGCGCCCAGCAGGCCGCGTGGAGCGCGGGGCAGCAGCAGGCGAACCCGTACCAGCAGCCGGGCCAGCAGGACTTCGTCCAGGCGCCCACCAGCAGCCGTCAGATCACCATCGACGACGTGGTGATGAAGACCGGCATGACCCTCGCGGTGCTCATCGCCGTGGCCGTCGCGGTGTACGCGGCGATCGCCACCCGCGGCGCCGACCTCGTCGGCACCGCGCAGACCAACGCGCAGGTCGCGCTGGCCATGCCGCTGCTCCTCGTCGGCAGTATCGGTGGCTTGGTCCTGGTGCTGATCGCCAGTTTCGGTCGTAAGCAGGACAACCCGGCCATCGTGCTGGCCTACGCGGCCTTCCAGGGCCTGTTCGTCGGCTCCATCTCGTTCGTGTTCGCGAACCTGGCCGTCGCCGAAGGCACCAGCGCCGGCGCCATGATCGGCCAGGCCGTGCTCGGCACCATCGGCGTCTTCGTCGGCATGCTCATCGTCTACAAGGTCGGCGCCATCCGCGTCACCCCGCGCTTCACCCGCATGCTGATGGCCGGCATGGTCGGCGTCCTGGTCCTCGTGCTGGGCAACCTGGTCCTCGGCCTGTTCGGCGTGGACATGGGTATTCGCAGCGGTGGCCCGATCGCCATCATCTTCTCGCTGGTCTGCATCGCGCTGGCCGCCTTCTCGTTCCTCCTGGACTTCGACGCAGCCGACAAGCTGGTCAAGGCCGGTGCACCGGAGAAGGCAGCTTGGGGCGTCGCGCTCGGCCTGACCGTCACCCTGGTGTGGCTGTACGTCGAGATCCTGCGTCTGCTGAGCTACCTCAACAGCGACTAGATCTCCCGCTCGACGCCGCCCCCGGCGTCGTCGTAGACACCATTGCCGTCTGCTGCAGTCGTATACCGACTGCACCAGACGGCAGTGTGCATCTGTGGGTCGTCAGGCGGCGCGGAAGGCGTCGCTGAGGCGGGTCACGTCCGGTGAGTGAATCTGGGTTGCAACGAGGAAACCGTCGAGCACCCGACGGTCTTGTCGATGCACGCCGACTGCATCGAGGCGTACCGCGTCATGCTGCGGAGTTCCTGGTCCACACCGTCGGGCTGGCTCAGTGCGAGGGGCGCGATGACCACCGGGTCGCCGGATTCCGGAATCAGCTTCATGGACAGCGACACGACGACGGGGTTGCCGTTTCCGATCGGATCAGGACCGACGGTGATGACCATGCGATCCACGGACGACGGTTTGACGGTGAAGTCGATGTCGCTGGTCACGGTTTTCGACGGAAGATTGTTGGCGAACGGCTCGAAGGGGATCTTCACCGAGTAGAACGCCGACACCATGGCGCCGCTGCCCTGTGGGTTGCAGGAGATCGTCTTCGCGTCGAGGATCGACGTCTCGATACGGACGATCCGCATCGGCGAGTCGGTGCTGTTCTTCAATGTGATGTCGATCGGCGTCGCGGAATTGGTGATCATGGTGGCGTCTTCGATCGGAATTCCGCTGCCATACGCTTTCGCGTCGACGTCGGTGGGGGTGCCGAAGGTCAGGGCGGCGACCTTGAGTGCTGCGGAATCGCCGTCCGCGGCTCGGCTGAAGGCTTTGACACCGACGAGTGCGAGGACGACGGCCGCGACGGAGACCAGGGTGGCGAGCGTCGCCCAGGCCGGGTGTTTCACGGCGGCCAGAATCCGGGCGCCGGTCGAGTCCTCGGGCACCCAGAACTGCCAGCCGGGCGGCGCCGGGCCCCAGCTCGGGTCCGGGCGCCAATCGGCGGAAGGCCGCCACCCGGGGCGGGGGCGGCCAGTTCGGGGGCGGGTTGTAGCGCATGCAGGCTCTTTCACCAGGGGCAGATGGTTCGTCCGACATTCTTCCCGGGTCTACGGCCGCGCGTGACGCTTGCATGCAAGTTCAACCAACTGGGGGACGTGCGATGCGAAACGGGCGGCCCGGAGAAGCTCCGGACCGCCCGTCGTCGTTCGTGAATCAGCTGAGGCGCTCGATGATCATCGCCATGCCCTGACCGCCGCCGACGCACATGGTCTCCAGACCGAAGGTCTTGTCGTGCGTGGTGAGGTTGTTCAGCAGGGTGGTGGTGATGCGGGCACCGGTCATGCCGAACGGGTGGCCCAGCGCGATCGCGCCGCCCGAGACGTTCAGGCGGTCGTGATCCATGCCGAGGACGTCGGCCGAGCCGAGCACCTGGACGGCGAAGGCTTCGTTGATCTCGTACAGGTCCATGTCGCTGATGGTCATGTTCGCGACGCGCAGCACCTTGCGGACCGCCTCGATCGGGCCCAGGCCCATGATCTCCGGCGAGAGGCCGGTGGCCGCGGTGGCGACGATGCGCGCCAGCGGGGTCAGACCGAGCTCCTTGGCCTTGGTGTCGCTCATGATCATCAGAGCGGCGGCGCCGTCGTTCAGCGGGCAGGCGTTGCCGGCGGTGATGGTGCCGTCCGGACGGAAGACCGGCTGCAGCTGGCTGATCTTCTCGTAGGTGGTGCCGGCGCGCGGGCCGTCGTCGGTGTTGACGATGGTGCCGTCGGGCAGGGTCACGGCGTCGATCTCACGGGCGAAGAAACCGTCGGCGATGGCCTTCTCGGCGCGGTTCTGGCTCAGGACGCCCCAGCGGTCCTGGTCCTCGCGGGAGATGCCGGTGTAGGTCACGACGTTCTCGGCGGTCTGGCCCATCGCGATGTAGACGTCGGGCAGCAGGCCGTCCTCGCGGGGATCGTGCCATGCGCCCGTGCCGCCTTCAGCGGTGGCGACGGTGCGGGCAGCAGCCTCGTCAAAGATCGGGTTCTTGGAGTTGGGGAGACCGTCGGCAGCACCGGCGGTGGCGAAGCTGGAGACGCTCTCGACGCCGCCGGAGATGAAGACGTCGCCTTCACCGGCCTTGATGGCGTGCATGGCCATACGGGTGGTCTGCAGCGACGACGAGCAGTAACGGTTCACGGTGACGCCCGGGACGTGGTCCAGGCCCAGCTCGACGGCGACGACGCGCGCGATGTTGTAACCGCCCGCACCGCCCGGCTGGCCGATGCCGAGGTGGATGTCTTCGATGTCGGCGACGTCGAGCTCGGGCACCTTGGCGATCGCGGTGGCGATCATCTGGCGGGCGAGCTCGTCGGGACGAAGATCCTTCAGGGACCCCTTACCGGCACGGCCGATCGGGGAGCGGGCGGTGGAAACAATAACGGCTTCAGGCATGTCGTCAGGGTAACTCACAACCCCGCAATGAACCGACCGGAGTCACAGTGCTTCCCGATGAGTGCAACTATGGGAGGTATGCGCATCGCCAATCACGTCGTCGACCTGGTCGGAAACACCCCGCTCGTCAAGCTCAATTCGGTCACCAAACCGGGTTCGGGTCTTGTCGCGGCGAAGCTCGAATACCTCAACCCCGGGGGCAGTTCGAAGGACCGGATCGCCACCCGAATGATCGACGCCGCCGAGGCCTCGGGGGAACTGAAGCCCGGTGGCACCATCGTCGAGCCGACGTCGGGCAACACCGGCGTGGGACTGGCACTGGTGGCGCAGCAGCGTGGCTACAAGTGCGTCTTCGTGTGCCCGGACAAGGTGGCCGAGGACAAGCGGAACGTGCTGCGTGCCTACGGCGCGCAGGTGGTGGTGTGCCCGACGGCCGTGCCGCCCGAGCATCCGGACAGCTACTACAACGTGTCCGATCGCCTTGTGCGCGAGATCGACGGCGCGTGGAAGCCCAACCAGTACGAGAACCCGGAAGGTCCGCGTAGCCACTACGAGACCACGGGGCCGGAGATCTGGGCCGACACCGACGGCACGATCACCCATTTCGTGGCCGGCGTCGGCACCGGCGGCACCATCACCGGCACCGGCCGCTACCTGAAGGAAGTCTCCGAGGGACGCGTCAAGGTGGTCGGCGTGGATCCCGAGGGCTCGGTGTACTCCGGCGGCTCGGGTCGTCCGTACCTGGTGGAGGGTGTCGGCGAGGACTTCTGGCCGGGCGCCTACGACCCGACGGTGCCCGACGAGATCATCGCCGTGTCCGACGCCGACTCGTTCGAGATGACGCGACGGTTGGCGCGCGAAGAGGGCCTGTTGGTCGGCGGATCGTGCGGCATGGCCGTGGTCGCGGCGCTCCGGGTGGCCGAGCGCGAAGGGCCGGACGCTGTGGTCGTGGTGCTGCTGCCCGACGGCGGGCGCGGCTACCTGTCGAAGATCTTCAACGACGACTGGATGAGCAGCTACGGCTTCCTGCGGACGCCGCTCGAAGGCGAGCAGCCGGAGTCGACGGTGGGCGAGGTGCTGCGCGGCAAGAACGGCGCGCTGCCCGACCTGGTGCACACGCACCCGCAGGAGACGCTTCGCGACGCCATCGAGATCCTGCGCGAGTTCGGCGTCTCGCAGATGCCGGTGGTCGGCGCGGAACCGCCGATCATGGCCGGTGAAATCGCCGGCGCGGTGAACGAGCGGGACCTGCTGTCGGCGGTCTTCGAGGGGCGTGCCACGCTGGCCGACCCGGTGTCGAAGCACATGGGCGAACCCTTCCCGCTGATCGGTGCCGGCGAGCCGGTGTCGTCGGCCATGGAGGCCTTGGGCCAGACCGACGCGCTGATGGTGGTCGACGACGGCAAGCCCGCCGGTGTCATCACCCGACACGACCTCCTGGCGTACGCCAGCACCCATCCGCTTCCGACTCGAGAGGGCGCACTGTGACCGATCAGGGCTTCTCCACCAAGGCAATTCACGCGGGCTGGGATCCCGAAGCCCGCACCGGGGCGGTGAACGTGCCGATCTACGCGAGTTCCACCTTCGCCCAGGACGGCGTCGGCGGCATGCGCGACGGCTTCGAGTACGCGCGCACCGGGAACCCGACTCGTCGGGTGCTGGAAGCGAACCTCGCCGCGATCGAAAACGGTACCTACGGACGGGGTTTCGCGTCAGGCATGGCCGCGACCGACGCCATCCTGCGCGCTGCTCTGCGCCCCGGTGATCACCTGGTGATTCCGAACGACGCCTACGGCGGCACCTTCCGACTCATCGACAAAGTGTTCTCGCAGTGGGGGATCGAGTACTCGGTGGCCCCGGTGGCGGACGTCGACGCCGTCGCCGCGGCCATGACGACGAAGACCAAACTGGTGTGGCTGGAGACGCCGACCAACCCGCTGCTGAACGTCGGCGACATCGCCGCCGTGGCCGATGCCGCACACGCCGGCGGGGCGAAGCTGGTGGTGGACAACACCTTTGCCACGCCCTACCTGCAGCGGCCGTTGGAGCTCGGCGCGGATGTCGTCGTGCACTCGACCACCAAGTACCTCGGCGGGCACTCCGACGTGGTCGGTGGCGCGATGGTGACCGACGACGAGCAGTTCGACGCCGACATCGCTTTCCTGCAGAACGGTGCCGGCGCGGTGCCCGGACCGTTCGACGCGTACCTCACCATGCGCGGGATCAAGACTCTGTCCGTTCGTATGGAGCGGCACTGCGACAACGCCGAGGCGCTGGTGGAACTCCTTGCGGCGCACCCGAAGGTGGCCTCGGTGCTGTATCCGGGCCTCACCGACCATCCCGGCCACGATGCGGCCGCGCGTCAGATGAAGCGCTTCGGCGGCATGATCTCGGTGCGTCTTGCCGGTGGTCGCGAGGCCGCGCTCGACTTCTGCGCGCGGACCAAGATCTTCACGCTGGCCGAGTCGCTCGGTGGCATCGAATCGCTGATCGAGCACCCGGGCGCCATGACGCACGCGTCGACGGCAGGTTCGCTGCTGGAGGTGCCCGACGATCTGGTGCGACTCTCGGTCGGCATCGAGGACGTCGAGGATCTGGTGGCCGACGTCGAGCAGGCGCTGGGCTGACCGCGCTCTGACGCGATCGGCTGTCGGGCTGACTCGGGGCCGTCATGGTCCGCGATCGCCTGGCCTGCTGGCTGTGGGAGGTGCCCGACGAACCCGGTGCAGTAGTGCGGTTCGCCCGGGCACGGAGATTGGCTGAGGTCTTCGTCAACGGCGCGGACGGCGCAGCTGCGCAACAGTGTTCCGCGCTGCGGGGTGCGGCCGTCTCGACGGCGTGCCTCGGCGGCGACCCGCGGTGGGTGTGGGAACCCGATCGCGCGATCGCATGGTCGCGCGAGGCCCTACGTCGAACGGGTTGCCGCACACTGCATCTGGACGTCGAGCCGTGGGCGTTGCCGGAATGGCCCGACGATCCCCGACGGTTGGCCGCGGCCTACGCGGACCTGGTCGAGGCCTGCGCTCACGCCTTGCCCGGCACCGCCGTCGAGATCGACGTGGTGCCCTGGCTGTTCGACGACCTGCCCGTCGAGGCGCGTCGGGCGATGAGTTCGGCGTCGTCGATCACCGTGCTCGCCTATCGCGATCGCGCCGACGCGATTCTGCGATTCGCCCGGCCGGCGATCGAGGCGGCACACGCAGCGCGACGGCCCTATCGGATCGGCGTCGAGACGATGCCGGTCGGGCCGGGCATACCGTCGTCGGCGACGTTCGCCGACGACGGTGCCGCGGTATTGCTGAGGGAGATCGAGCTGCTCGACGATGCGCTGGCCACCGACCGCTGGTTTCGCGGCGTCGCGGTGCACCACTGGGCCGCGTGGCGGACTTTACGCTGACGGGAAGCTCGCGAAGTGCTTGATCGTGTCGGTTTGGACGGTGGAGAACGCGCCGTCGGAGATCGGCTTGGAGAGGAATCCGGGGAGCCCGGCGCCGGCCAGTTCCATGGCGAAGCGCCAGATCAGGCGCGAGCCGTGGGCGGCGGGCGAGACTTCGGTGTACTCGCCGAACTTGCGCAGCCCCGGGATATTGACGCGGACGCCGTGGAAGGCGTGCCGGTAGGTCTGCGTCGCCGAGTCCTCGTCCCAGATGAAGAAGACCTCGTCCATCTTGATGAAGCCCGGCGCCAGGACCACGGACCGCGTGGTGCCGGGCTGGTACGGCTCGGGCGAGGTGTAGGTGACACCGCGCAGGGCCCGGCACCAGTCCAGGGTGTTCTGGCGGGTGAACTCCGCCCAGGCGACGTCCGGGGCCACCGGGATGTTCACGTCGATCTCGTAGCGCATCGGGGCGGTGGCGAAGAAGTCTTCGTCGAAGGATTCGAGTGCATATGCCATGGTCGGGACTCTACTTGGCGCCCGCTCGAAAAAAGTTCCGGAGAATGTGGAACCGAACGGACCTCCGCTGCGTCTAATTAATACGCGTCAATTTCGGTAGCCGGGGGGATGGCGAAATCGGCGCTTGGGGGGAACGTGTTGGAGGCCGGAAGTGGGGGGCCGGCCTCCAACACACCCACGATGACGGGAAGTGGACGCATGACAGATGTGGTTGCGGATGCGGCAGTCTGGTTAAATCGCGCGCGCATGGCCGACGAGGCTGCGCACGACTTGGATCGCCTTTTAGAGGCGGCTTCAGGCACCGTTCGCAGAAACTACTTCGGCAACGGCTGCGCTGAGGGGATTGCGCTGTTTGAGGAACTGCACAGGATTCTCTCCGCGTGGCAGGCGGACATGGGCAGTTTGACGGTAGGTCTCGCGGCGACCGCTGAGCGTTGCCGAATTGCTGCGGCGCAGTACGAATCTGCTGACCAAGCCAGCGGGCGAATGGTGCGTTAACGTGCGCAAGGTAGGTCGCGCTGGAGTATTCGGCCTCGTGGCGCTGGTCGTGAGTTCCTGCGGTTCAGGAGAGGAGCAGGGCGACATCTCCGCGTTCCGCAGGCCACCGATTATTACGGCTCCTTCAAGTCCATCGGTTGCCCTTCCGTTCTCCTCGACCTTCACAGATCGATGGAACGAGGCAAACAACGGGAGTCAGTACGAGCCATGCACTGCTCTGGTGCCCTCGGAGTTGGGAAGCGTTGGTGTTGATTCTGGTTCGGTGCGCGATGCGGCGGGCACGAATGGGCAGACATTACGCGGATGTACGTGGGACTACCGAGCGACCGCCGATGGGCAGCGTTGGGCGGTGTCACAGACAGTCGCGAACTCCAGCGGGTTAGCCGCATACAAGGAGAAGTACTCGATGGATCATTGGATGGAGGACTTGACCGTTGATGGGCGAGTTGTCGGCGTGACGGACTCTCCCGACCTGGGTGAGTGCATGACCTATGTGCAGTCCGGGCAGGCCGGCATCACCACTTTGGTTATTCACCACCGGCCTCCACACCCGCCTGTCTCGGAAGTGTGCGATCGAGCCATCGCCTTCACGAAGGCGACGATCGACAAGATGCCGCCGTGATGAGGGGATCGTGGGCACGGAGTTATTCAAACATTTGTTCTTGTCATACCTCGATGGCACCATAGTTCTAGAGGTTGGCGACGGCCTCCGGGGGCGGGTTCCATGAGTCGCTGAGTGGCAGGCCTCGTTGGGTTTCGCCCGTGGCGGCATGCGTGTCGCGGCGGGTGATGGGTGCCGGAACTTCCGTTCCGGCGCGGTGTGTTGTTTGAGAATTTTATATTGGGGCCGGTCGGCCGTCGCCCGTTGGTCGGCGGTTGATCAGTGGTGGGCGGTGCGGGCGGAAATCGGTTCTGGCACAACGGTTTTGGTTGCACATCATGGTGGGCAGACAATTCGTTGTGAATAGAACAGATTGGTTGTGTGCCGTCCAGAGAACGCGGATCCCTCGAGTGGGACACCTACGCCTACTCGTTCGCGCACCGTCTGTTCCTGGTCCGCAAGGAGCGAGGGCTGTCGCAGGAGGAACTGGCGCATCGCTGCGGGATGCATCGCAACGCCGTGTCGAACCTGGAACGCGGCACCAGCAACCGGGCGCCCCACATCTCGGATCCGCAGCTGTCGACCGTCTATCGGCTGGCCCGCGCGCTCGACGTCCCGCCGATGTGGTTGCTGCCGGACGTCGACAAGGTGCTGCCCGCGCGGTCGCGGGAGCAGGCGTCGGCGATGGCGTTGTCTCGGGTGGAGGCGGAGGTCGCCGAGTTGATCGCGGCGGAGAAGGCCGCGGCCGGCGGTGGCGAGCACGACTAGGCCGACCGTCGGACGAACCCGGACTCTGACGCAGGCCCGCTGAACACAGCTGCGGAAACAGAAAACCGGGCTGCAGTTGTCTGCGACCCGGTTTCCGTCGGTGTGTGAACCGAGAAACTCAGTGCTGGTAGGGCTCTGCGCTGACCAAGGTCACGGTGATCTCGGCGCCACTGGGCACGAGGTACGAGCGAGATTCGCCGACCTTCGCGTCGATGATGGCCGAACCCAGCGGGGAGCTGGGGGAGTAGACCTCGACGTCGGTCGCGATGCTCTCTTCGCGGGTGGCGATGAGGAAGGTTTCGGTGTCCTTCTCGTCGGTGCCGAAGTACACGGTCACCACCGAGCCGGGGAGTGCGACGCCGGACTGGGTCGGAGCCTGTCCGATCTTCGCGCTGTTCAGGAGGTCCTGCAGCTGGCGGATACGCGCCTCCTGCTGGCCCTGCTCCTCGCGCGCAGCGTGGTAGCCGCCGTTCTCCTTGAGGTCGCCCTCTTCGCGGCGCTCGTTGATCTCGGCGGCGATGGCATCGCGATTGCCGATCAGTGAGTCGAGTTCCTCTTTGAGCCGCTGGGCAGACTCGGGGGTAAGCCAGGTCACGCCGGTGTCAGTCATAGTGGATCTCCTTAGTGCCGTCCGCGAGTGGACTGCGTGTTCGTTGCCGCTGCACGAATGGTTCTCTATATGCAGCAACACGACCCCTGACGGGGCCGTGTGCTCCCAGGATACCAGTCAGTGTGGCTTGCCGCACACGGCTGACGCCGGTCCGCCGTGGAGAATCGGCGGTCGATCAGGCGGTGGTCTCCGATTGCGCGTACGACGGTTCGGCGCGTTTGAGGTAGCGCACGGCGGCGTAGGTGCCGGGCATGACCACGATCTCGATCAAGGTCTTCCACACGAAACCGATCAGGACGAACGAGGCGAACTGTCCCCAGGTGGTGACCCCGATGACCGGTGCTGCGATCGCGCAGAACACCATCGTGTCGAAGAATTCGCCCGCGACGGTCGAGCCGATCAGGCGCGCCCAGAGGTGACGCTCACCGGTGTGCTCCTTCATCCGGACGAGGACCCACGAGTTGGTGAACTCGCCGATCAGATAGCCGGCCAGGCTGGCCGCGACCAGCTGCGGCACCGCGCCGGCCACCGCCTCGAGGGCGGCCTGGTTCTCGTAGCCGTCGAGCGGTGGCAGAGCGATGGTCACGGTGAACGACAGTGAGGCCAGCAGCAGGATGGCGAAACCGGTCCAGATGGTCCGGCGCATGGCCTTGAATCCGTAGACCTCGCTGATGACGTCGCCGATCACGTAGCTCAGCGGGAAGAGGAAGAAGGCGCCGTCGGTGACGAGTGAGCCGCCGAACAGGCCGACGCCCTTGGTCGCGGCGATGTTGCTGATCAGCATGATGCCGACGAAGACGGCCATCAGCACCGGGTAGTACGGGGAGGAGATCGTTGCGAAGTTCGCTTTTAACGCCGGGGTCGGGGTGCCCGGCCGCCCAGAGTGGGCGGGTGCTTCCTCAGTCATCGGCTGGGCCTCACATATCCGGTTGCAGGTAGTCGGGCACCGACGCGGTGCAGCCGAAGACTTCGCCGATCACGGCGGGGCGCGAGGTGTAGACGATGGTGCGGGCACCGACCTGCACGTCGTTGCCGGCGGGGATCAACACCTCGCGGCGTCCCACTTCGGCGCCGTCGCGGGCGCGGGCGCGAACCACACAGGCGACAGGATCGTCGGGGTTCTGCCGGTTGACGGTGTACTGCACCGCGATCTGATCCGAGCTGAGAACCTCGTGGCCGGTGGCCGATCCCGACACCTCGGGGTCGCCGAACTTCTGGAAACCGATGTAGGCGATGACCAACCCGGCGAGCACGACGCCCACTGACAGGATGAGGAACCAGCGGCGCTTGCTACTGGCCGATTGCTCGACCGGATACGTCGCGCGCGGACCGCTCTGCGGTTTCGGCTGGTCGGAGACCCCATCTGAACTACTCACCCGTCAATACCTACCATGTAGGGGAGTACCGAGCGAAGGTGAGGAAGCGTGACCGATAGCACGGGGCCCCTGCGACTGATGGCGGTGCATGCGCACCCCGACGATGAGTCGAGCAAGGCCGCCGCGACGTTGGCCAAGTACGCAGCAGAAGGTCACGAGGTTCTCGTCGTGACGCTGACCGGCGGCGAGCGCGGTGACATCCTCAATCCCGCCATGGACCGGCCCGGCATCATGGAGAACCTGCCCGAGGTGCGCCGCAAGGAGATGGCTGAGGCCGCCGCGGCGCTGGGCGTGGAACACATGTGGCTGGGATTCGTCGATTCGGGGTTGCCCGAAGGCGATCCGTTGCCACCGCTGCCCGAGGGCTGCTTTGCGCTCGTCCCGCACGACGAGGCGACCGAACCGCTGGTCAAGGCGGTGCGAGAGTTCAAGCCGCACGTGATCATCACGTACGACGAGAACGGCGGCTACCCGCACCCGGACCACATCAAGTGCCACGAGGTCTCCATCGCCGCCTTCGACGCGGCCGGTGACCCGGAGGCATACCCGGATGCGGGCGAACCCTGGACGCCGCTGAAGCTCTATTACACGCACGGTTTCATCCGGGACCGGATCTACCGGTTCTCCGAGGAGCTGGAGAAGGCCGGAATGGAGAACCCGTTCCGGGAGTGGCTCGCGAAGTGGAAGCGTGAGCAGGGCGACATGATGGCGCGCGTCACTACCCAGGTGGAAGCGAGCGAATACTTCCAGCAGCGCGACGACGCACTCCGTGCGCACGCCACCCAGATCGATCCCAACGGGTTCTTCTTCGCGGTCCCGTTGGAATGGCAGCAAAGACTATGGCCGACAGAGGAGTTCGAGCTGGCGCAGACGCGCGTCCAGACGGCGATCCCGGAGAATGACCTCTTCGCCGGAATCGAGGAAGAGTGAACAGCCTGCTGTATTTGGCAGATAGCGCCGTCCTGTTGGCGGCCCCGCAAGACACCAAGGGGCCGGAGTTCGGTAAAGCGTCGCCGATCGGTCTGCTCGTGATCATCGTGCTGCTGGTGGCCACCTTCTTGCTGATCCGGTCGATGAACAAGCAGCTCCGGAAGCTGCCGCCGACCTTCGACGAACAGCATCCGGAGGCCGACCAGGCCTTCGACGAGGGCACTGACACGGTCGACGGCGTGGCCGTCACCAGCCCGGATGTGCCGTCGAACGACGGCACCGCACCGCCGCGGAACGGACCGGACGGCAGCGGCAACGCGATCGACTGACGTCACCGCCGGCCCTGCGGGGCGCAGCCCGACACAGGTAAGGAGCCCGACCGTGAGCAACCTCCTCGCGAGCTCGTCGAGCCCATACCTCCGCCAGCACGCGGAGAACCCGGTGCACTGGCGGGAATGGTCCGACGAGGCCTTCGCGCAAGCGCGACGACGGGACGTGCCGATCCTGCTGTCGGTCGGCTACGCCGCCTGCCACTGGTGCCACGTGATGGCGCACGAGACGTTCGAGGATCCAGCGCTGGCAGCGCAGATGAACGAGGGCTTCGTCTGCGTGAAGGTCGACCGCGAGGAGCGGCCCGACAT
Source organism: Gordonia alkaliphila (assembly GCF_039542465.1). Classification (NCBI taxonomy): domain Bacteria; kingdom Bacillati; phylum Actinomycetota; class Actinomycetes; order Mycobacteriales; family Gordoniaceae; genus Gordonia; species Gordonia alkaliphila. Next base: position 75,072 of record NZ_BAABIE010000011.1, read on the forward strand.
CGACGCCATCTACATGGCGGCGACGGTGGCGATGACCGGCCAGGGCGGCTGGCCCATGACCTGCTTCCTCACTCCCGACGGTGAACCCTTCTACTGCGGTACCTACTACCCGCCCGAGCCGCGCGGCGGCATGCCCGGCTTCGGCCAGGTTCTACACGCCATCACCAGCACCTGGCAGGACCGGCGCGACGAGGTCCACCAGGCCGCGCAGAGCGTGACCGAGCACCTGCGCACCAACTCCGGTGCCATCCCACCCGGACCCGGGATCGACGGACAGCTCCTGGCCGCCGCGGTGGCGTCCGTTCTCGCCGACGAGGACCACGCGGCCGGCGGGTTCGGCGGCGCGCCCAAGTTCCCGCCGTCGGCCACGCTCGAAGGACTGTTGCGCGCCTACGAACTCGGCGGCGACCAGAACGCTCTGGCCGCGGCCGAACGGGCCTGCTCGGCGATGGCGCGCGGTGGCCTCTACGACCAACTCGCCGGCGGCTTCGCCCGATACACGGTCGACGCCGGATGGGTGGTGCCGCACTTCGAGAAGATGCTCTACGACAACGCGTTGCTGCTGCGCGCGTACGCGCACCTCGCTCGACGCACCGGCGATCCGCTGGCGCTGCGCGTGGTCGACGAGACGGTCGGCTTCCTCGACGACGCGCTGTGGACCGGTCACGGCTATGCGTCGTCGTTGGACGCCGACACCGAGGGCGTCGAGGGCCTCACCTACGTCTGGACCCCCGCGCAGCTCCGCGACGTCCTGGGGGAGGACGACGGCGCCTGGTCCGCAGCCACGTTCACCGTCACCGCGGAAGGCACCTTCGAAGACGGCGCCTCGACGCTGCAACTGCTCCGCGATCCCGACGACCTGAACCGGTTCGCCTCGGTGCGTGCACGACTGCTCGCCGCCCGGGCCCAACGCCCGCAGCCGACGCGCGACGACAAAGTGGTGCTGGCCTGGAACGCGCTCGCGATCACCGCGCTGGCCGAAGCCGGCGCCACCCTGGACCGCCCGGCCTGGATCGAGCGGGCCGCGCAGATCGCGGACACGCTCTGGGCATTGCACCGCGTCGACGGCGACCTGCGCCGGGTGTCGTTGGGCGGGCGGGTCGGTGCACCGCAGGCGGCGCTCGACGATCACGCCGCATTCGTGACGGCCCTGCTGACCCTGCACCAGGTCACCGGCGATCTCCGTTGGCGCGAGAACGCCCTGACCCTGCTCGACGCGGCGATCGACCGGTTCGCTGATCCGGACGCGCCGGGCGCGTACTTCGATGCACCGCCCGGAGCGCTGATCACCCGCCCCCGCGACCCGGTCGACGGCGCCACCCCGGCCGGCGCGTCCCTGCTCGCCGAAGCCCTGCTCACCGCGTCGCTGCTGGCGCCGGACGAGGGCGAGGCCGCCCGATACGCGACGCTGTGCGATCAGTCCTTGGCGCGCGCGGGTCTGATTCTGGAGAAGATGCCGCGGTCGGCCGGACATTGGCTGGCCGTCGCGCTGGCCCGACTCGCGGGTCCGTGGCAGGTGGCCGTCGCCCAGTCGGACAGCAGCGACGGGGAGCTGGCCGCGCAAGTGCGCCGTGTGGTGCCGGGCGGCACCGTGGTGGTGGCCGGCGCCCGCGACAGCCTGCCGCTGCTGCAGGACCGTGGACCGGTCGACGGCGCCGACGCCGCCTACCTCTGTCGCGGCACCGTCTGCGGACTGCCGGTGACCTCGGCGAACGACCTCTCCTTCGACTGAGAAAAGCGCGTTCACCGAGACCTGTGCTAGCGTCGAGCCCGTGATCAACTCTGTGCGCGTCGCCTATTGGCGCTTTATCGAGGCTCCGGGCGAGCCTGCGATGAAGCGCTGACGCGTACTCACAGCACAGATCCCGGAGCCGAGCAGTGACCTGATGGTCGCTGCTTTCGTCGTTTCCGGGACGCAGAACGCCACTCGGGAACCGGAACCGATCATTACAGCCGAAACCCGAAAGGCAGTTTTATGACCATCGCAACCAACCCCGTGGCCGATTCCACATCGACGTCCGACCGTCGGGTCACCGCCTTCTCGCCGATTCCGTCGCCGGACAGCCTGCGCAACGAACTGCCGCTGACCGCTCGTCGCGCCGAGATCGTCGCCCGCGACCGGGACGAGATCGCCGCCATTCTGGCCGGCCGCGACGACCGACTCATCGTCGTGGTGGGCCCGTGCTCGGTGCACGACCCGGTGGCGGCCCTCGACTACGCCCGCCGCCTCGCGCCGCTGGTCGCCGCGTACTCCGACACCCTGAAGATCGTCATGCGTGTCTACTTCGAGAAGCCGCGCACCACCGTCGGCTGGAAGGGTCTGATCAACGACCCGGACATGGACGAGTCGTTCGACGTGGAGAAGGGCCTGCGAATCGCGCGCAAGCTGCTGCTCGACGTGATCGACTTGGGCCTGCCGGTGGGCTGCGAATTCCTCGAGCCCACCAGCCCGCAGTACATCGCCGACGCCGTCGCGTGGGGCGCCATCGGCGCGCGGACCACCGAGTCGCAGGTGCACCGTCAGCTCGCATCGGGCCTGTCGATGCCGATCGGTTTCAAGAACGGCACCGACGGCAACGTGCAGGTGGCGATCGACGGTGCCAAGGCTGCGGCCAGTCGGCACGTCTTCTTCGGCGTCGACGACTTCGGCCGCGGCGCAGTGGTGCAGACCGCGGGCAACGAGGACTGCCACGTGATCCTGCGCGGCGGCACCCCCGGACCGAATTTCGACGAGCAGTCGGTGGCGTCCGCGGTCGAGAGCCTCGCCGCGTCCGGCCTGAGCCCCAAGGTGATGATCGACTGCTCGCACGCGAACTCCGGCAAGGACCACGAGCGGCAGGCCGAGGTGGCGGTCGAGGTCGCCGAGATGGTCGCGGCCGCACGCCGCGCCAAGGTGGAGCCGACGATCAGCGGCGTGATGCTCGAGAGCTTCCTGGAGCCGGGCGCACAGTCGGTGACCGCCGAACCGCTGGTGTACGGCAAGTCGGTCACCGACAAGTGCATGGGGTGGGAGGTCAGCGCCGAGGTGCTCGACGCTCTCGCACGCGCCGGACGCTGACCCCCCGGGTCGTCAGGCTCGTCGACGTCGCCGCCACAGACCGGCGGCGATGTCGACCACCAGGAACGCGAGCAGCGGCCACCCGAGCAGCGGGATGAACCAGCCGACGGCCACCGCCACTACCGAGATCGCCGCGATCGCGGGCCAGGGCAGCGCGCGGAGCGCCCCGGCGGACGGCGCCCGCCCGGGGCGAGCGCTGCCGCGCGGCCGCCGCTGCCACCACATCCGGAAGCCGAACACGATGATGGCGACGAGAACGGCGGCGACGGCGAACAACGCCACCTGATTGAGCAGTCCGAACAGAATCCCCATGTGGAGCGCGATGCCGAGGTTCGCCAACTGCGCCGCCCGCGGCCAATCGGCGAACCAGTTCACCGCGACCACCCGGTCGTGCGCCGGGTCGACCACCGCGGTGTTCGGTGAGAACTGCCAGGGCGCCCGCACCTCGGTGACGGTGAACGCGACGTCGGGCTCGGCGGGAATCGAGATCTCCACCGCGTCGGCGCGGCCCACCCCCGCGGAGCGCGCCAGTGCCAGCGCGGTGTCGGCGTAGCCGGCGTTCTCGGCGGCGAATGCGGTGCCGTCGGCCCCGGTGGGGGACATGCCGCCGTGGTCGCCGTGTCCGCCGTGCCCGCTTCCGCCGGAGGGGCTCGTGCCGGTCAGACTGGTGTTCGCGACCGGCTGCGTCCAGTGCAGTGCCGCCCTCAGCTCGGTCACGTTCTCGCCGGCGAATCGCGACCAGGTGAGCCCCGTCGCCGACAGGAACACCAGCGCGACGACGATCCATACACCGAGCACGGCGTGCCTACTCATCGTGCGAGCCCGTCCCCGCTGCGTCCGATCGACGGTGAGGAGTCGCGCAGTGCCGTGCGAACGACGCCGTTTCCGGTAGGCGACGAGCCACAGCCCGGTGCCGGCGAGCGCGATCACCCACAGCCATGACGCGGCGAACTCGCTGTAGAGGCGCCCCGGCTCGCCGAGGTGCAGGTCCCGGTGCAGCCCGTCGATCCAGGTGCGGACCGGCAGCGAACCGCTGCTCCCGTAGCTCGGCAGCGCACCGGTGATCCGCAGCGTCGCCGGGTCCACGAAGACGGCCAGCCGCGTCGACTCGGGGAGCGTCGGGTCGTCGAACAGCACCCGGGTGGTGCGGCCGGGCTCGGAGGCGGGACGGATCGCGGACACCGTCAGATCCGGCCGGTGGGCCACCGCGGCGGCGGTCTGCGCGGCGATCGACTGGGCGGGCCCGACCGAATCGGTGTGCAACTGGGTGCGGTAGATCAGCTGCTCCGCGGACGGGGCCAGCGCGTAGAGGCCGCCGCTGACGGCGGCGATGAGCAGGAACGGCGCTACGAGAACACCGGCGTAGAAGTGCAGCCGCCGCAGCAGCCGAGCGGTGGTGCCCGGCGGACGGGCGGGCGCTCCGGACGCCGATGAGGGGGAAGGTGAAGTTGGCGGGGCAGTGGGTAAAGACATGGCGAGATCGCCTTTCGTCGAAGCAGAAGCCACCGGCCCGGCGCGGCACGATGCCGCCGACCCGGGTCGGGTGGAGTGGAATCAGAACTCAGACGAGGGCGGGCGGTCCGCGCGTGCCGACGGTCCCCAGCTGCCGCAGTCGCTGCGGCCGGCGCGGCGGCGTCACCACGACGATGGTGGTGATGCGGTCGATGGTCGGGCGCGAGGTGCACAGAGCGGCCACCCGACGGGCGCGACCGCTCAGCGCGCGCACCAGCGATTCGGCGCTGACGATCAGCCCGAACGCGACGAGCGTGCCGACCGTGTGCACCGCGGCCATCGGCCCGGTGATCAGTTCCTGGTGGTGGCCGGCGAGTGCCAGGAGCAGCAGGTGCACCAGCACTTGGCCACCGGCGAGCAGGGTGAGCAGTCGACCGGGCGCCGTGGACGTCGTGCCGGTGCCGCGACCTCCGGCCAGCACACCCAAACCGACGCCCGCCGCCAGAACGACGAGCAGGCCGCCACCGCCGGGCAGCGCGCCGTGGCCCAGGGTGTGCGCGAGAATGCCGGTGCCCGCACCGGTGCCGCCGACTACGGCCGCGCGCAGGCGCGGCAGTGCTCCGGGGGCGGCGTGCGGCGGGATCGGCCGCGCGGTGGTGGGCACGCGCAGAGTCTAGTGCCCGGCGTTCAGCCGCTGATCACCAGCAGCCACACCGCGATGTAGTGCAGGGTCGCGGCGACCGCGGTGCACGCGTGGAAGACCTCGTGATGGCCGAAGACGCCGGGCCAGGGCTCGGGCCACTTCAGGGCGTACAGCACGCCGCCGACGCTGTAGAAGACGCCGCCCACGGCGAGCAGCACGAAGACGGCGACGCCGGCGTTGTGCAGCAGGGCCGGGGCCACCACGACGATCGCCCAGCCGAGGAGGATGTACGCGACGACGCCCAGCCACCGCGGCGAGCCGGGCCAGATCACCTTGAGTGCGACGCCGCCCAGCGCGCCGACCCACACGGTGCCCAACACCCACCAACGCGTCGGGGAGTCCAGACCCATGACGCAGAACGGCGTGTAGCTGGCGGCGATGAACACGAAGATCATCGAGTGGTCCGCACGCTTCATCGCCACCTGATGCGCCGGATTGCGCCAGGGAATGCGGTGGTACACGGTGCTCGTGGTGAACAAGCCGGTGATGCCGACGACGTACACCACCACGGCGGCCACGTCGATCGCCGTCCGCTGCAGTGCGGTACCGGCGATCAGCACGATGCCCACCGACGCGGCGATGAACGCCGAGTACTTGTGGATGACGCCCCGCAGGCGCGGCTTCTCCGCCTCGGTGGGCGGTGTGAGCGTGCTGGTCATGCAACCTACGGTACCGTAGGTTTCGCGCCAGTAGGGTTGCGAGTGAGTAAGATCTGCGCTGTGAAACTGATCCCCGATCGTGTGCGCGGCGGCCTCTATCAGGTCTACGAATCCCGCCTGGTCCAGCTCATGGACCCGGAGAGCATCCCGCGGCACGTCGCGATCATCGCCGACGGGAATCGCCGGTGGGCGCGGGAAGCGGGCTTCGAAGACGTCGCCCACGGCCACCGCGTCGGCGCCAAGCGGATCGCCGACATGGTGGGCTGGTGCTCGGACCTGGGGATCGGCACCGTCACCGTATACCTGCTCTCGACCGAGAACATGGCGCGCGCTTCCGACGAACTCGACGCCCTGATGGAGATCGTTCCGGACGTGGTCGACGAGATAGCCGACGCGCCGGGCGACTGGCGCGTGCGCATCGTCGGCAACCTCGACGTGCTGCCGGACGCGGTGGCGCAGCGCCTGCGGAATGCGGCCGCGCGCACCGAGGACCGCACGGAGATGACGGTGAACGTCGCGGTGGGTTACGGCGGACGCGAGGAGATCGTCGACGCCGTCCAAGCGCTCCTGCGCGCGAAGCTGGCGGCCGGTGCCACGGCCGAGGAACTGATCGACGCCGTCACGGTCGCCGGGATCGACGCCAACCTCTACACCAGCGGTCAGCCCGATCCCGACCTGGTGATCCGGACGTCGGGGGAGCAGCGACTGTCCGGTTTCCTGCTGTGGCAGAGCGCGTACTCGGAGATGTGGTTCACCGACGCCTACTGGCCGGAGTTCCGCCGCGTGGACTTCCTCCGTGCCCTTCGCGACTTCGCCGCGCGCGGTCGGCGGTACGGCAAGTAGATGGCTGCGACTCCGGCGATCGCGGCCCTGGAGGCCGCAGGCATCGCGCACGAGGTGCACAAGTACACCCACGACCGCAGGCACAGCGACTACGGCGCCGAAGCGGTCGCGGTGATGAGTGAGCGGCTCGGCGTGCAGCCCGGGCAGATCTTCAAGACACTCGTCGTCGACCTGGGGGACCGTCGGTTGGGCGTGGCGGTGCTGCCGGTCCCGCAGCAACTCTCCCTCAAAGCGGCGGCGAAGGCGTTCGGCGTCCCGAAGGTGGTGATGGCGCAGGCCGCGCAGGTCACCCGCACCACCGGTTACATCCTCGGCGGCGTGTCCCCGGTGGGACAGAAGACGCCGCTGCCGACCGTGGTGGACGCCTCCGCAATGCAGTACGAGAGCATTCTCGCCAGCGCGGGCAAACGCGGCCTGGAGATCGAACTGGCGCCGGCCGATCTGATCGCGGTGACCGGTGCGATCGTGGAGACCATCGCGGTCGCCTGATCTGCCGGGTAATCTCACAGGGAAACGTCGTCCGGAGGCCAGCCATGGGGATGTTCGATTTTCTCACCGGAAACAAGTCCGCGCCCAAGGGTGTGGAGCGAGCGTCGCGTGACGTGCTGCGGCAGCAACTCCTGAACCTGAATCGCCCCGGCGCGCCGTGGGCGGTGCGCGACGGCGCCTCCGCCGGAGTCGATCTCGTGGCCGAATGGAAGATCGTCGATGCGCAGTGGTATCAGATCTTCGCCAAAGCCGGCTTGGAGAAGGTGTTCCGCATCCTGATGAAGTTCGACGACGAAGCCGGCGAAGTCCGCGCCGTCGACCAGGAGTGGTCCGTCGAGTGGCAGGCCGGTGTGCCGCGGCTGTCGATGGCGACCGAAGCCTTCCGCGGGCAGAAGAAAGAAGTGAGCTTCGGCAAGGCGGTGGCCTTCCGCGAGGAGGATCTGCGACTCGGCGTGGTGTACGACTACAAGTTCGACACCTCCGAGCTCAAGGATCCCCTCCAGGAAGCCGCACTCGGGTGCGGCTGGGGCTGGCGCGGCGTGGCATTCGGCAAGCTCTGACCCGTAGCGGCCGGGGGACTCGAGGAAGGGAGCAGCGATGCGCGCGGTGGTATTGGGGGCCAGCGGAGACATGGGACGCGAGCTCGTCCCGGCGTTGATCGGCCGCGGCGTGGACGTGGTGCCCGCGCATCGCACCACCGGTGTGGACGCCTACACAGGTACCGGCCTGGACGCGGCCTTCGCCGGTGCCGACGTGGTGGTGGACTCGCTCAGCGTGACGACGCAGAGCGCCGGTCGTGCCCGCGACTTCTTCGGCGTCGCCGCCCGCAACGTGGTCGCGGCCGCCGACCGCGCGGGTATCGAGCGGATCGTGTGCCTGTCGATCATCAACGCCGCGCACCCGTCGGTGAATGCGAAGTTCGGCTACTACCAGGGCAAGGCCGTGCAGGAGAGCGTGTATCGCGAGCTGGCCGGAGATCGGATCACCATGGTCTGGTCGGCGCAGTGGTTCGAGCTGGCGCAGCGACTGATGTCGCAGATGCGGCTGGGGCCGGTAGCCGCGGTGCCGCACATGATGTCGCAGCCGTGCGCGGCGGCCGACGCCGCACAGGTCCTCGCCGACGCGGTGACGACGCCAGGCGGCGACATCCAGGTGGCCGGCCCGGAGACGATGGACCTGTGCAATCTAGCTCGCCGGATCGCAGAGCGCGACGGAGCGCCGCGGTGGGTCATCGGCATCAACTACGGCGGCCCGACCATCCGGCGGGGCGGACTGCTGCCGACCGGCGACGTGATCACCACCCCCACGACGGCACAGGCTTGGCTCGACGCAGCCACGTAGGCTGGAAGTGACGAAGAGGGCGCGAGCCTGTGAAGACTGGAGGAGATCGTCGTGGGTCTGTTTGGGATCGACCGGGACTTGTCGCGAGTGGCTGCGTACGCGCTTCCCGACACCGCGGTGGTGCGGGTCTTCTCGCTGATCCGGCTGCAGGATCCGGAGGGCACCATTCGCTGGGCCGAGTCCGATCCGTCGGTCCTGTCCGCGCTGACCACCTTCCGCGAAGCGTCCGCCGGCACGCCGGTCCGTCGTCGTCCCGCGCAGCCGATGGGCATGGTCGACGCCGAGACCGTCACCTCGCTGCAGACGCTCTTCGCCTCGGACGAGGAACTGAACGTTCTGGTCTGGTCGGGCTACGCCGACTCCGCCCAGCTCGCCGACCGCGGCCGCCCGGCCACCGGTGATGCCGCCGCGTTCATCGAACAGGGCGGACTGCTGCAGCTGCGGATTCCGGCCCGCGAACTCGCCGACTTCACCGAGGAGAACGGCCGACACTTCCCGGTGGCGGTGTGGAACGACGACGAATCCATCGCCATCGCGCAGCCGGTGTACCACGACTCGGTGTACGTCAGCGCCGTCGACGGCACCGTCGTCGAAGCGCTGCTGCGTGCACCGACCATCGAGGGACGTCCGATCTCGCCGGTGGCGGACCTCCCGTCGTACCCGGTGAATCTGTCGGAAGTCGAATAGTCAGAGCTTGCGCAGCCGGACCCGGTTGATGGAGTGATCGCGGTCCTTGCGGAGCACGAGCGTGGCCCGCGGGCGGGTCGGCAGGATGTTCTCGATCAGGTTGGGCCGGTTGATCGACGTCCAGATATCCCGGGCCGCGATGGTGGCCTGCTCGTCGGTCAGTGACGCGTAGAAGTGGAAGTGTGACGCCGGGTCGGTGAACGACGTAGTGCGCATCTGCAGGAAGCGCGAGATGTACCAGTCCTCGATGTGCGAGAGATTCGCGTCCACGTAGATGGAGAAGTCGAACAGGTCCGACACGGTCAGCGTCGGACCGGTCTGTAGGACGTTGAGGCCCTCCAGGATCAGGATGTCCGGCTGGTTCACCGTGTGGAAGGCGCCCGGCACGATGTCGTAGGACACGTGCGAATAGACGGGCGCGCGCACCGACTCGATGCCCGACTTCACCTCGGTGACGAACCGCAGCAGGGCCCGGCGGTCGTACGACTCCGGGAAGCCCTTGCGGTGCATCAGGCCGCGGCGCTGCAACTCGGCGGTGGGGTAGAGGAAGCCGTCGGTGGTGACCAGGTCGACCTTCGGGTGCGACTCCCAGCGGGAGAGCAGCTTGGCCAGCACGCGCGCGGTGGTCGATTTCCCGACCGCCACCGACCCGGCGACGCCGATGACGAACGGGACCTGACGGTTGCGCTGGCGCTCGCCGAGGAAGGTCGACGTCGCGGCGAACAGGCGCTGGCGGGCTTCCACCTGCAGGTGAATCAGACGAGACAGGGGGAGGTAGACCTCGGCGACTTCCTTGAGGTCGATCTGCTCGCCGAGACCGACGAGCTCCTCGAGGTCGTGCTCGTCGAGCACCATCGGCATCGACCGCCGGAGTTCGCGCCACTGGCGACGGTCCAACTCGAGGTAGAGACCGGGGTCGCGATCGCTGGAAAGGCGCGCCATGGCTGGCACCTTACAGGGCAGCTGCGCGGTCGGTAGCCTGGGACGTCATGAGCGTCGACACTGCCGAAGACCTGGTGACCGAGTACCTGCGCCTGGGCTTGAGTTTCGACCGCATCGAACCGGGATTCGTCGACGCCTACACCGGGGACCCGGCGCTGCGCGTCGAGGTGGACAACGCTCCCGCGCCCGACCCGGCCGAACTCGCCCGCCGGGCCCGCGACCTGGCGGCCGCGCTGCCCGCCGGACTGCCGGCTGACCGCGCCGAGTTCGTCGGCGCGCACCTGCGGGCGCTGGAGTGCTCGGCGCGCAAGTTCGCGGGGGAGGACATCGGCTTCGTCGACGAGGTGAAGGCCTACTTCGACGTCGACATCGCCCCCGCCGACGAGGGCGCCTATGCGCAGGCGCACACGCGGATCGCCGACGCGCTCGGCGTGCCCGGGGCCACCGGCGCACAGTTGAGTGAGGCCTACGCCGCCCATCGGCGCAGCGAGGAGATCCCGCCGGCCCTGGTCCAGCCGCTGGTCGACGAACTCAGCGGCGCGCTGCGCGAGCGCGTGCGCGGCACCTTCGGGCTGCCTGCCGCCGAGACCATCGAGTTCGAGATCGTCTCGGACAAGCCGTGGTCGGGCTTCAACTACTACCTCGGCGACTACCGCTCCACCGTCGCGATCAACACTGATCTGCCGCAGTACCTGTCCGGGCTGCCGTCGCTGGTGGCGCACGAGGCCTACCCCGGGCACCACACCGAACACTGCCGCAAGGAGCAGCTGCTGGTGGCCGACGGCGCTCAGCGCGAGCAGTCGATCTTCCTGGTCAACACCCCGCAGTGCCTCATGGCCGAGGGGCTGGCCGACCACGCGCTCGTCGCGGCGCAGGGCCCGGACTGGCAGTCGTGGGCGGCGGAGATCTACGCCGACTTCGGGCTGCGCTTCGACGCCGAACGCTCGCGCGCCCTGTCGGCGGCCACCGCCGATCTGCTCACGGTGCGCCAGGATGCGGCGTTGGCCCTGCACGACCGCCACGTCGACCCCGACGACGTGGCCCGGTTCCTCCAGAAATGGCTGCTGGTCCCTGCCGATCGCGCGCGCCAGATGCTGCGCTTCCTCACGTCGCCGCTGTGGCGCGCGTACATCTCCACCTATGTGGAGGGTTACCGACTGCTCGACGGCTGGCTCGACGACGTCGCACCCGGTCAGACCCGACTGGACCGCTTCCGCCGACTCCTCGACGAGCCGTTGACCCCGGCGCTCCTGCGCGCCGAGCTCGGGGCCTAAACTGGTCGCCATGACTCAGTTTTCGCAGTCCCTGGCCGAGCTGGATCCCGATCTCGCTGCGGCGATGAACGGGGAGCTGTCGCGGCAGCGCGACACCCTGGAGATGATCGCGTCGGAGAACTTCGTGCCGCGCGCGGTGCTGCAGGCCCAGGGCAGCGTGCTGACCAACAAGTACGCCGAGGGCTACCCGGGGCGTCGCTACTACGGCGGCTGCGAGTACGTCGACGTCGTCGAGGACATCGCCCGCGACCGCGCGAAGGAACTGTTCGGCGCCGAGTTCGCCAACGTCCAGCCGCACTCGGGCGCGCAGGCCAACGCCGCCGTCCTCATGGCGCTGATGGATCCGGGCGACCGCATGCTGGGCCTCGACCTCGCGCACGGCGGTCACCTCACCCACGGCATGCGCCTGAACTTCTCCGGCAAGCTGTACGAGAACCACTTCTACGGGGTCAGCAAGGAAGACTTCCGGGTCGACATGGACGAGGTGCGCAAGATCGCCCTCGACACCCAGCCGAAGGTGATCGTCGCCGGCTGGTCGGCCTACCCCCGCACCCTCGACTTCGCCGCGTTCCGGGAGATCGCCGACGAAGTGGGCGCCAAGCTCTGGGTCGACATGGCGCACTTCGCCGGTCTCGTCGCCGCCGGACTGCACCCCAACCCGGTGCCCTTCGCCGACGTCGTCTCCACCACGGTCCACAAGACCCTCGGCGGTCCGCGCTCGGGTCTGATCCTGGCCAAGCAGGAGTACGCCAAGAAGCTGAACTCGTCGGTCTTCCCCGGCCAGCAGGGCGGGCCGCTGATGCACGTCATCGCCGCCAAGGCCGCCGCGCTGAAGATCGCCGCGAGCGAGGAGTTCGCCGAGCGTCAGCGTCGCACCGTCTCCGGCGCCCAGATCCTGGCGGAGCGTCTGACCGGCTCCGACGTGGCCGACGCCGGCATCACGGTCCTGACCGGCGGCACCGACGTGCACCTGGTGCTGGTGGACCTGCGCGACTCGGCGCTCGACGGCCAGCAGGGCGAAGACCTCCTGCACGAGGTCGGCATCACCGTGAACCGCAACGCCGTGCCCTTCGACCCGCGCCCGCCGATGGTCACCTCGGGCCTGCGTATCGGCACCCCGGCTCTGGCCACCCGCGGCTTCGGCGACGCCGAGTTCACCGAGGTCGCCGACATCATCGCCACCGCACTGGCGGCAGGCAAGGACGCTGACATCGCCGCGCTGCGCGGCCGCGTGTCCAAGCTGGCCCTCGACGTCCCGCTCTACGAGGGTCTCGAGGACTGGGGAATGATGAGCGGACACTGATCGTCGACTAGGGTGTAGCCGTGGCTGTTTTGGAAGAAGACGAACTGATCACCGCTCTGGAAAAGGCTCTCCCGGTCATCGCCGAGGAGCACCAGGCCGGAGCGGCAGCGTGGGATCCGCACGAGTGGGTGCCCTGGAGCAAGGGTCGGAACTTCCGATTCCTCGGCGGTGACGACTTCGAGCCCGGCCAGGAGACTCTGGACGCGGAGACGGCGGCACCGCTGCTGGCGCTGCTGCTGACCAAGGACAACCTCCCGTCCTTCCACCGCGTGCTGGCGATCCACTTCCCGCCGTTCTCCGACTGGCGTCAGCTGATCGGCGTCTGGACCGCGGAAGACAACCGGCACGCCATCGCGCTGCGCGACTACCTCGTCGTGACCCGCGCGATGGATCCGGTGGACGCGGAGAACCGTCGTCGTATCCACGTCGTCGCCGGCTGGAAGCAGAACCCGGAAGCCGTCGCTCAGCTGGGCCCGATGAACGCGCTGGCACTGCTGGCCGTGCACGAGAACCAGTGCACGCAGTTCATCGCCCGCCTCGTCGAGCGCAGCACCGACCCGCAGCTGAACACCATCCTGGAGAAGATCAAGACCGACGACGCCGTGCAGGCCGCGACCTTCCAGGCGTTCCTCATCGCCGGCATGGTCGCCGACCAGGAGGCCACGATCCTCGCGGTCGACAAGGCTCTCGCCGAGATCGAGCACATCGGCTCCGACGTCGCCGACTTCGACGCGCAGCGCACGCTGTTCGCCGACTTCGAGACCGAGCAGACCGACGCTGCGATCGCCGCGAAGCTGGCCGCCGAGCTCAAGCTCGACAGCGCGCAGGAACTGAGCGCCGACGCCGAGGCCGCCCGCGCGCGGATCCTCGCGCTCGCCGCGAAGGCCTGATTCTCTCGACCCGAACCCACGCCGACGTCGCCCGCCCGGGCGGCGGTGGCGTGGGTTTCGTCGTCCCTGCGGCGCGACCTCATCCGCCTCATCCGCGCGGGTGAGCGGCTTCTCACCGTTACGCAGCGTTCACCGACACGCGACCCGTGCGTCCCCGTCGAGTCCGGGCGGCGGGCGTAGGTTCAGCAGTGACGGGCCGTGGGGAAGCGGTTCGTTCGGGAGGTTCGATTCGTGAACGACTGCACTGTCACGAGAGGGCCGGCCCCGGTCCTCGTCCGCCTCGGGTAACCCGAGTACGACGGCGAACCGACCGGCCGAAGATCTCGCTCGCGCGGGAGCCGCGCGGGACAACGGAGTCAGCCGTGACTGCACGCACGTACGTTCTCGACACCTCTGTTCTGCTCTCCGATCCGTGGGCGGTGACCCGCTTCGACGAGCACCACGTGGTCCTGCCGCTGGTGGTGATCAGCGAACTCGAGGGCAAACGCCATCACAGCGAGCTGGGCTGGTTCGCGCGGACCGCCCTGCGACTGCTCGACGACCTCCGCATAGAACACGGGCGGCTGGATCAGCCGCTGCCGGTGGGCGAGGACGGCGGGACGCTGCAGGTGGAGCTCAACCACATCGATCCGGCGGTGCTGCCCTCCGGCTTCCGCGACGCCTCCAACGACTCGCGGATCCTGGCCTGCGCCCTCAACCTGCGCGCCGAGGGCGCCGACGTCACGCTGGTCACCAAGGACACGCCGCTGCGGGTCAAGGCCGGCGCGGTCGGCCTGGCCGCCGACGAATACCACGCGCAGGACGTGGTGGTGTCCGGGTGGACCGGGATGGACGAGCTGATGGTGTCCGACGCCGACATCGACGACCTCTTCGCCGAGGGCGTCGTCGACCTCGACGACGGCCGCCAGCTGCCCTGCCACACCGGCGTGAAACTGGTCGGCGCCACCGGCAGTGCGCTGGGCCGGGTCACCGAGACCAAGCAGGTGCAGCTGGTGCGCGGGGATCGGGAGGTGTTCGGTCTGCACGGCCGGTCGGCGGAGCAGCGGGTGGCGCTGGATCTGCTGCTCGATCCGTCGGTCGGCATCGTCTCGCTGGGCGGCAAAGCCGGCACCGGCAAGTCGGCGTTGGCGCTGTGCGCGGGCCTGGAAGCCGTGCTGGAACGACGCACCCAGCGCAAGGTGGTGGTCTTCCGGCCGCTGTACGCCGTCGGCGGCCAGCAGCTCGGCTACCTGCCCGGCGGCGCCGACGAGAAGATGGGGCCGTGGGCGCAGGCCGTCTTCGACACCCTGGAGGGGCTGGTGTCCCCGGAGGTGATCGACGAGGTGCTCTCCCGCGGCATGCTCGAGGTGCTGCCGCTGACCCACATCCGCGGCCGCTCGCTGCACGACTCGTTCGTCATCGTCGACGAGGCGCAGTCGTTGGAGCGCAACGTGCTGCTGACCGTGCTGTCCCGCTTGGGCGCCGGCTCGCGGGTGGTGCTCACGCACGACGTCGCCCAGCGTGACAATCTGCGCGTCGGCCGCCACGACGGCGTCGCCGCGGTGATCGAGAAGCTGAAGGGACACCCGCTCTTCGCGCACATCACGCTGACCCGCAGCGAACGGTCACCGATCGCCGCGCTGGTCACCGACATGCTCGAGGAGTTCGCGCCCGGTCAGGGCTGAGCGCTCCAGGCGGAGAGCTCAGGCGCGGCGCAGGATCGAGACGGCCCAGTCCGACTCGGGCGTCCAGGGGCGGATGTCCCAGGACGCCAGCCGCAGGTCCACGCGCAGGCCGGCTTCGGCGACGGCGTCGTCGAAGTCGGCCAGCGTCAGATGCCGGTTCGTGTGAAAGCCGACGACGAGCGGCGCGTCGTCGTTCAGGTGCGCGGCCAAACGTCGCAGGACCTGCGCCTCGGTGTCCGGGGCGACGAAGACCAGCACGTTGCCGGCGCAGACGATGGCGTCGAATTTCTCGTCGATGCCGCGGGCGGGGAGGTCGAGTTCGGCGAGGTCGCCGACCAGCCACTTCGGCCCGGGGTGATCGGTCTCGGCGGCGGCGATCAGGGTCGGGTCCACGTCGACGCCGACCACCCGGTGGCCGGCGGCGTGCAGGGCGGAGCCGACGCGGCCCGGGCCGCAGCCCGCGTCGAGGATGCGTGCGCCGCGCGGGACCATCGCATCGAGGAAGCGGGCTTCGCCGTCGAGGTCGTCGCCGTCGGCCGCCATCGCGCGGAAGCGTTCGATGTACCACTCGCTGTGACCGGGGTCGGTGTCGGTGATCCAGCGGGGAGGAGTTGTCGCCATGACGCCCAGGGTAGTCGGCAACAGCCCGGTTGCGGTCGGGTGACGATGGTCTCTGAGGGTGGCACTCGCCGCGATCCGCTGTCACACTGGTGTGGTGCTGAAGTTACTGATGAGTCGAATGTGGCAATTGGGACTAGTGGTGTTGGCGGCAATCGTCGCGATCGCCGCAGTTCCTGGAACCGCGTCTGCCGAGCCGGCCACCCCGGCGCCGTCGACGCCTGACGTCCAGACGATGATCGAGAACCTCCTGCGCGGCTTCCTGCCGGGCGGCGACACCCCGGGCACCCCGCTTCCGGGCAACCCGGTGGGCGACACCGGCCAGATGATCGTGGTGTCGATGCCGTCGACCGCCGCCACCCAGGGCACGCTGACCGCGTTCGAGAAGGACGCGAACGGCCAGTGGAAGCCGGTCATCGGCCCGACCGCGGCGTGGGTCGGCAGCGAGGGCATCGGCAAGTCGCAGGACAACGTCCACCGCACGCCGGAGGGCACCTTCGCGATCGGTCAGGCCTTCGGTCGCCAGGACAATCCGGGCACCAAGCTCTCGTACACGAAGGTCGACAACCAGGACTGGTGGGACGGCAACATGAAGTCGCCGACCTACAACCAGATGGTGCGCCAGCCCAGCACGCCGGGCGAGGGCAGCGAGAACCTGTACGACATGGGTCCGGCGTACGACTACGCGGTGGAGGTCAAGCACAACCCCACCAACACCCCGGGTAACGCGTCGGCGATCTTCCTGCACGTCGGCAACGAGCCCACGTGGGGTTGCGTCGCCATCGGCCGCGAGCAGATGGTCGAGATCTTGAAGTGGCTCGACCCGGCCAAGAACCCGAAGATCAGCATCGGTGTGAACACCAAGAGCCCGGCCGATGTGAAGGACGCACCGTCTCTCGTCGACCCCCAGGGTCAGCCGCTCGGCGATGACGCGCTGAGCCAGATCCTCGGTCAGTTCACCAGCGTGATCCCGGAATTGCTTCAGTCGGTGACCGGCTCGTCCAAGTAGTCACTGATCTCCCCGCCCGGGGCCGTGTGCAGATCACTGCGCACGGCCCCGTGTGCATCTCCGGCCCGGTGCGATCAGCGTCGGAAGCGATTGATCAGCGCGTCGATCGGCGACGAGAGCAGCAGGAGAAGCAACGGCCAGGCGTCGGCCTTGGGGACGACGATCGCCACGATCAGGGCGACGGCGACGGTGATCAGGGTGCCGAACATCGGGGGCTGCGCGGCCCAGGCCCGGGTGTCGGCGTCGTCGTCGAGCAGTGCGGGATGCAGGATGCCCCACCGGGCTATGACATGCAGGCTGGTGATCGATACCCCGAGCACCGCGATGTAGAAGACGTTCGCCCAGTCCATGCCCGTGTTGTCGAGCAGCGCCGTCGCGAACGGCAGCACGATGATCGTCGCGAGCCAGACCAGGTGCAGCTTCGCCAGGACGTCGTCGTAGGCGACGAAGTGCTCCATGATGCGGTGGTGGTTGCGCCAGAGCACCCAGATCACCGCGAAGCTGATCGCGAAGCTCAGCATGACGGGGTAGTTCTCGGCGACGAACGCCGTGAAGCCGGCGTCCTCGGCGCCTTCGTTCGCCAGATCCGTCAGCGGTAGGACCAGCAGGGTCAGGGCGATCGCGACGACGGCGTCGGCGAAGGTGATGAGCCGCGCGAAGCCCTCGCGCGTCCGGCGCACTCCGATCTCGGCCATAACCGATCTACCTGCGGGCGGGAAAGTGGGTGATCGTCATAGCGCGACGGTACTCGGCAAACCGGTCGCTGCCACAGAGAATGCCACCTTGGTCATAGTGACCAAGGTGGCCTCTCCTGTGCCGGTGAACTCTGCGGTAGCGGTGAGATCGCGGCTACTGCGGGCGCAGCAGGATGAAGCCTCCCCCTGCTGCGCCCGCGGCCGCGGTGAGCTTCCGTGGGCTAGTGCGGGCGCAGCAGAATGAAGCCTGACGTGTGCTCGGCGGGGAAACCCTCCTTGGGCGCGGTGCTCCACTCCACCTGTGCGCGGGCCTGGTCGATCACCGGGGTCTCCGGGTCCAGCACCTCTAGGTAGACCTTGTGCTCGGCGAGCGAGGCGACGGCCTTCTCGATGTAACCGTCGACGTCGACGGCGTGGGTGATCTCCGGGCCGTTGGAGAACAGCCAGGCCGGGGGATCGGCGAGCTCGTCGAAGACCTGCACCACGGCGGCGGCGAACTCGATGTGGTCGCGCTGGTTGGGTCGGTCCGGTGCGAACGCGGGGCCGCCGTACAGGGTCAGGATCAGGTCCGGGTCGACGCGGGCGATCACCTCGGCGATCTTGGCGCGCAGCTCGGGGGTGTTGAACACTTCGCTGTCACCGAAGCCCCAGAACTCGACGTCGTCGACGCCGACGATCGCCGCGGAACGACGCTGCTCGTCCTCGCGCAGCGGGCCGGCCTCGGCGGCGGGCATGCCCTCGATGCCGACCTCGCCGCTGGTGGCCAGCGCGTAGGTCACCTTCTTGCCCTCTTCGGTCCACTTGGCGACGGCCGCCGCCATGCCGTATTCGGGGTCGTCCGGGTGCGCGACGAGAACGAGAGCGTTGGACCAGTCGGTGGGAAAGTCAGCGATCGTCATACGGCCGACCGTACCCGGAGAACGCGGGCCCTCGCTGTCGATAGGCCACCAGGTCGCGGTACTCGCCGCTCACGTGTCGGGGCGTCAGGAGAGCGGGGCGCAGGCCGCAGGCGGCGCAATGCTGGGCGGCGATCTGGTCGCCGCGCCACCAGAAGACTCGGTAGCCGAGCGCGGTGAGTCGGGCGTCGATGTCGGCGAGTTCGGCGTACCGCCGTTCGTGTTCGACATCGCCAAGGTAGCGGTCGTCATCGTCGTCGGCCGTGCAGAATCCGGCCACCAGATAGTCGGGCCAGACGAACGACGGCCTCGCGACCACCGCGCCGTCGCGGTCGACGATGTCCACGCCCACTTCGGGCGTGGGGAAGCCGAGTCGCTGCAGCGCCAGGCGGCTGCGCGACTCGTCGTCGGTGCGGGCCCGCGGGTCGACCCGATCGAGCAGCGCACTGACCGCGCGCTGGTCCCGCGCGGTCAGGAGCCTGAGCTCGGTGTCCAGGTCGGCGCGGGCGATCGCGCCGTCGCGCAGCAACCGGTCGCCGAGCACAATGCCGGTGTCGTCGCGCGGTAGAGCTCGGCACAGGTCGATGAACGTGCGTGCCACCGAGGTGACGGGAACGCCGTCGACCACGACGGCGTCGTCCGCCGGATCGAGGTCGAGGATCCGCAGCTGTGTGCGGGCGGCTTCGAGGAGCTGACGGTGCTCGTCGGCGCGGGCGATGGCGGGCGGACCGAAGTAGTCGTGCCCGAACTCGGCGAGGTGCCCGGCACGGGCGGCGGCCCGCACCTGGACCATCGTCCACCCGGCCTTCTTCAGTTCGGAGCGATGGACGGCGTGGTCGAGGTGGACGAGAGCTTCGGGAATCGTCACGGAGGTGGTGGTCATGGGTCCACCGTCGTGCCGGGCGGCCCGTCGGCCAACGGCTCGATCAGCGGGCCTGTGGACAGCCTCGCAGTGGCGGCTTCCTGTGCAGTCGCACCTTGCGTTTCGGTGTCGGCGCGGATGGGGACACTCCGCGTTCCGGCGGGCTAGGCTGAAGCCATGGATAGGCCTGGGATCAATCCATTGAACTGGCCGGT
This sequence comes from Gordonia alkaliphila, assembly GCF_039542465.1. Taxonomy (NCBI): domain Bacteria; kingdom Bacillati; phylum Actinomycetota; class Actinomycetes; order Mycobacteriales; family Gordoniaceae; genus Gordonia; species Gordonia alkaliphila. The sequence continues at coordinate 94,672 of NZ_BAABIE010000011.1, forward strand.
GCTGCGGCAGCTGCGGACCGGTGACCGACTCGGCCGCGGACCCGCGGTGGAGTCGGCGAAGACCAAGAACCTCGTCGCCCGCACCGTGACCGCCGATCGTGCGGTCCAGAGCGTGTGCCCGTTCTGCGCGGTGGGCTGCGGCCAGAAGGTGTTCGTCAAGGACGAGCGCGTGATCGGCATCGAGGGCGATCCGGACTCGCCGATCTCCCGCGGGCGGCTCTGTCCGAAGGGCGCCTCCAGCGAGCAACTCGTCAACAATCCGTTGCGGCAGACCAAGGTTCGCTATCGGGCGCCGTACGCGACCGACTGGCAGGACCTCGACCGCGACACCGCGATCGACATGATCGCCGACCGCTTCCTGCAGGCGCGCCGCGACCACTGGCAGGACACCGACGGGCACGGCCGGCCGCTGCGCCGCACGCTCGGCGTCGCCTCGCTCGGCGGTGCCACCCTCGATAACGAAGAGAACTACCTGATCAAGAAGCTCTTCACCGCCGCCGGCGCCATCCAGGTGGAGAACCAGGCGCGCATTTGACACTCCGCCACGGTTCCCGGTCTGGGAACCTCGTTCGGCCGCGGCGGAGCTACGCAGTTCCTCCAGGACATGGCCAATGCGGACTGCATTGTGCTCATGGGCGGCAACATGGCCGAAGCGCACCCGGTCGGTTTCCAATGGGTGAGTGAGGCCAAGGCGCGCGGCGCGCGTGTCATCCACGTCGATCCACGGTTCACGCGGACCTCGGCGGTGGTCGATAAGCACATCTCCATGCGCGCCGGTTCGGACATCGTTCTGCTCGGCGGGCTCATCAACCATGTCCTCACCGAGGGCAAGCACTTCGGAGAATTCGTGGCCGCGTACACCAACGCCGCGGAACTGGTCAGCGAGGAGTTCGCGGACACCGAAGACCTGGACGGTCTGTTCTCCGGGTTCGACGAGTCGACCGGCACCTACGACCTGTCCACCTGGGCGATGACCGGGGAGCGCGACGAGACGCTGACGCATCCGCGGTCGGTCTTCCAGGTCCTCAAGCGGCACTACGCGCGCTACACCCCCGAGATGGTGTCGCAGATGTGCGGCGTGAGCGCGGAGGACTTCGCGTACCTGGCGAACTCGCTGACCGAGAACTCCGGCCGCGAGCGGACCGGTTGCTTCGCCTACGCCACCGGCTGGACCCAGCACTCCATGGGCGCGCAGGTGATTCGCACGGCGACGATCCTGCAGTTGCTGCTCGGCAACGTCGGACGTCCCGGCAGCGGCATCATGGCGCTGCGCGGACACGCCAGCATTCAGGGCTCCACCGACATCCCGACGCTGTTCAACCTGCTGCCCGGCTACCTGCCGATGCCGTCGGCCGACAAGCACCCGACGCTCGACGATTACCTCGCCGAGGTGAAGCCGGCGTCCGGAAAGGGCTACTGGGAGTACGCCGACGCGTACATGGTGAGCCTGCTCAAGGCGTGGTGGGGCGACGCCGCCACCGCCGAGAACGACTGGGCCTACGACTATCTGCCGCATCTGAACGGTCCGCTCGGGACCTACCAGACCACGGTGCACATGCTGGAGGGCAACGTCGACGGCTACTTCGTCGTCGGCCAGAACCCGGCGGTCGGCTCGGCCAACTCCGGTCAGCAGCGCATGGCGATGTCGAAGCTGAAATGGCTGGTGGTGCGCGATCTCAACATGATCGAGAGCGCCACCTGGTGGAAGGAGGGCCCGGAGATCTCCTCCGGCGAACTCAAGACCGAAGAGATCGCCACCGAGGTCTTCTACCTGCCTGCGGCCACGCACGTGGAGAAGGCGGGCTCGTTCACCCAGACCCAGCGGATGGTGCAGTGGCGCCATCAGGCGGTCCGTCCGCCGGGCGATGCGCAGAGCGAGTTGGACTTCTATTACCAACTGGGACAACGGATTCGGGAACGCCTGGCCGACTCCGACGATCCGCGCGATCGTCCGCTGCTCGACCTGACGTGGGACTACCCGGTGGACGAACACGGCGACGTGGACGGCACCGCGGTGCTCGCCGAGATCAACGGCAGGCACGTCTCCGGCGACGACGAGGGCAAGATCGTCGACACGTACACCGAGTTGAAGGCCGACGGATCCACCATCTCCGGCTGCTGGATCTACGCGGGCATCTACGCCGGCGGGGTCAACAAGTCGGCCCGGCGCGAGCCGCAGGGCGGTGGCGGAACCACCCAGTCACAGTGGGGCTGGGTGTGGCCGGCCGACCGTCGCATCCTCTACAACCGCGCCTCGGCCGATCCCGAGGGGCGCCCGTGGAGCGAGCGGAAGAAGTACGTGTGGTGGGACGCTGACGCCCAGCGCTGGACCGGCGAGGACGTCCCGGACTTCCCGGTGGACCGGGCCCCGGGCACGGTGCCCGAGCCGGGTGCGCGCGGCGCCGATGCGATCGGCGGCAACGACGCGTTCATCATGCAGGACGACGGCAAGGGCTGGCTGTTCGCGCCGCACGGACTGGTCGACGGTCCGCTGCCCACGCACTACGAGGCGCAGGAATCGCCGGTGGCGAATGCGCTCTACCCGCAGCAGCAGTCGCCGGCGCGACTGATGTTGCCGCGCAACGACAATCTCGATGCGCCGAGCGCCGGCGAGCCGGGCGTGGACGTGTACCCGTACGTGTTCACCACCTACCGGCTCACCGAGCACCACACGGCGGGCGGCATGAGTCGCTGGTCGCCGTACCTGGCGGAGCTGCAGCCGGAGATGTTCTGCGAGGTGTCGCCCGAGCTGGCCGCCGAATGCGGGCTTGAACACGAGGGCTGGGCGACGATCATCTCCCCGCGCGCCGCGATCGAGGCCCGCGTGTTGGTCACCGACCGGCTCAAGCCGCTGCAGATCAACGACCGCACCGTGCACCAGGTGGGCCTGCCGTATCACTGGGGTGTCGGCTCGGACGCGATCGTCACCGGCGACGCCGTCAACGATCTGATCGGTGTGACGATGGATCCGAACGCGCTGATCCAGGAGTCCAAGGTCGGTTCGTGCGCGGTGATCGCGGGCCGTCGACCCACCGGTTCGGGCACCGCCGACCTGGTGAGCGCGTACCAGCAGCGGGCGCAGCTCACCACCGACACCGACAACGTGCGGCTCACGCCGCGAGAGGGACAGTGATGGGGCAGCTCAGCGGACCCGCCGATCCGAGTGCCGACGCGCACTGGCCGATCCACGAGCCGCGTCGCGGATTCTTCACCGACACGTCCATCTGCATCGGCTGCAAGGCGTGCGAGGTGGCGTGCAAGGAGTGGAACCACAATCCGCGCGACGGCGATCTGGAGTTCACCGGGATGTCGTACGACAACTCGGTGTCCCTCGGCGCCAGCACGTGGCGGCACGTGGCCTTCATCGAGCAGGACCAGGAGCGGATCGAGCAGGCTCGCGCCTCCGGTGCCGCGCTGGTCGGGCTGGGCATGCCGTCGATCCGCGGGGCCGAACCGGCCGCCGAACCGATCGACACCACGCCGCCGGACACCCCGGAGTTCCGCTGGCTGATGTCCTCGGACGTGTGCAAGCACTGCACCCACGCCGGCTGCCTGGACGTGTGCCCGACCGGCGCGATGATGCGCACCGAGTTCGGCACCGTCGTGGTGCAGGCCGACGTCTGCAACGGCTGCGGCACCTGCGTCGCGGGCTGCCCGTTCGGGGTGGTGGAACGACGCAGCGACGGCACCGTGGCGCCGACGACGGGTGTCGGTGACCGCAAGGGTGAGCAGCCGGAGGTCCCGAACAAGGGCATCGCCCAGAAGTGCACCCTCTGCTACGACCGACTCCGCGACGACCAGACGCCCGCCTGCGCGCAGACCTGCCCCACCACGTCGATCTCGTTCGGCGAACGGGACGACATGGTGGCCAAGGCCCATGAGCGCGTGGCGCAGCTGCACGCGGAAGGGCTGACCGAAGCGCGGCTGTACGGCGCGAACCCGAACGACGGCGTCGGCGGCACCGGTTCGGTGTTCCTGCTGCTCGACGAACCCGAGGTGTACGGGCTGCCGCCGGACCCGCGGGTCCCGACGGCGGATCTGCCGGAGATGTACAAGCGCGCGGGTCTGGCGGTGGCCACGATGGCGGCCGCGGTAGCGGTGTCCTTCGTGGGCGCGTGGAAGGATCGTCGACGGTGACCAGTTCCGAATACGACCAGTTCCGGCCGCAGCGTCCGCCGCGGAAAGGCAAGGGACGCAAGGGGGCCGGCAGGCGCCGTGGCGGGGACGACCTGATGGTTCCCCAGGCCGAGGTGGAACAGCTGGATGCGCGCGGCTACTACGGGCACCCGGTGGTCAAGGCGCCGCCGTGGGAATGGCCGGTCGGCGCGTACCTGTTCCTCGGCGGCGTGGCAGGCGGGTCCGGCTTGCTGGCGGCCGGCGCCCAGCTCAGCGGCCGAAAGACGTTGCGGCGCAACGCGCGGCTGGCAGGTCTGGGCTCGGCGGGGCTGGGAGCGGTGGCGCTGCTGGCCGATCTCGGTCGTCCCGAGCGCTTCCTGCACATGCTGCGCACCTTCAAGGTGACCTCCCCGATGAGCGTCGGCTCGTGGATCCTGGTGAGCTACAGCGGCACCATCGGGCTGGCCGCGGTCAACGAGGTGGACCGCATGCTGGGCGACCGCCTGCCGCTCGGACCGCTGCGCCGCGTGCTGCGCGCCGTCGAGGCGCCCGCCGGGCTGGGTGCCGGACTTCTCGGCGCACCCCTGGCCGCGTACACCGCGGTGCTGCTCAGCGATACCGCGATGCCGACATGGAACGCCGCGCACCGGGATCTGCCGTTCGTCTTCGTCAGCTCGGCGAGCCTGGCGGCAGGCGGTCTGGCGCTGGTCACCACCGGCGCCGAGCAGGCCACACCGGCCCGCAACCTGGCGGTGCTGGGCGTGGTCGGTGAAGTGATCGCCACGCGCACCATGCATCGTCGCATGGATCCGGTGGCCGCCGAACCGCTGCACACCGGCACTCCCGGCACGTTGATGCAGTGGTCCGAGGGTCTCGCGATCGCGGGCGGCGTGGGCGCGCTGGCGGCGGGTGCTCGGCCCGGACGCGCGCGCCGCGTGCTGGCCGCGCTGTCCGGCGTCGCACTGATGGCGGCGTCGGCCTGCACCCGGTTCGGGGTGTTCCAGGCGGGCCTGAACTCGGCCGCCGATCCGCGCTACACCATCGAGCCGCAGAAGCGGCGGCTCGCGCAGCGTCGTGCCGCCGGCATCACCGGCGACTCGATCACCGGGGCCTGATCAGCCGACGCGGATACCCGGTTCGGCCGTCGTGTGGCCGATCACCGGGTAGCCGGGCACTTCGCCCACCACGAGCAGTCCGCCGGAGGTCTGCGCGTCGGCGAGCAGCAGGAGCTCGTCCTCGTCGATCCCCGGTCCGGACTGCAGGTGCGGGCGCACCCAGTCGAGGTTGCGACGGGTGCCGCCGGAGACGAAACCGTCGCGCAGGGCTTCCCGGGCGCCGTCGAGCGCCGGGACCGCGGCGGCGTCGAGCACCGCGCCGACGCCCGACGCCCGGCACATCTTGTAGAGGTGGCCGAGCAGTCCGAAACCGGTGACGTCGGTGGCTGCTCGCGCACCCGCGTCCAGCGCGCCCTGTGCGGCGTCGCGGTTGAGCGCGGTCATCGAGGCGATCGCGTTCTCGAAGCGTTCACCGGTGGCCTTGTGCCGGTTGTTGAGCAGACCCACGCCGATCGGCTTAGTCAGCGTCAGCGGGAGTCCGGCGACGGCGGCGTCGTTGCGCAGCAGTCGATCCGGATCGGCGATGCCGGTCACCGCCATGCCGTACTTGGGTTCGGGGTCGTCGATCGTGTGGCCGCCGAGCACCGGGCAGTTCGCCTGCGCGCCGATGTCCATCCCGCCGCGCAGGACCTCGGTCATCAGCTCCATGGGCAGCACGCCGCGCGGCCAGCCCACCAGGTTGATCGCCACCACCGGGCGGCCGCCCATGGCGTAGATGTCCGAGAGCGCGTTGGCCGCGGCGATGGCGCCCCAGGCGTAGGCGTCGTCGACCACCGGGGTGAAGAAGTCGGCGGTGGAGAGAACCGCGAGTCCGTCGGCGATGCGCACCGCGGCGGCATCGTCGCCGTGGTCCAGACCCACCAGCACGTCGTCGGAGGTGGGGCCGATCAGGCCGCGCACGGCGTCCTCCAGCTCACCCGCGGGAATTTTGCAGGCGCAACCGCCACCGTGTGCGTAATCGGTCAGGCGCTTGGGAAGTGTCACGGTGCCGATGATAGGCGCTATCTTGGTGTGCGGAGGCGTATGGATTCCTGGTGGGTCCCCCGGTCTTCAAAACCGGTGAGGTCGAGTATCTCGGTCTGGCGGGTTCGATTCCCGTCCGTCTCCGCCAACTTTCTCCGGGAGGAACGACGAGTGGATCACGTTGCGTCACAACCAGATTCGCGTCGCGCGATTCCGCGTACCGACGTTCTTCTCGCGCTTGAGGTGGTCGCCGAGGCGCGAATGCGCCTGGCCGAACACGTGATCGTCGGCGTGATCCGGGCAGTGCAGGTCCGGGCCCGATCGGGTGCACTGGCACCGGATCGGGTGGCCGAGGAGGTGACCGCCGAGTTGGCGGCGCGACCGGCCTCGGCGCAGACACCCGTGCTCAACGCGACCGGCGTGGTGGTGCACACCAACCTCGGCCGTGCGCCCCTGAGTGACGCGGCGGTAGCGGCGCTGCAGCAGGCGGCCGGTTACGTCGACGTGGAGATGGACCTCGCCGCCGGTGTGCGGAGCAAGCGCGGCGTCGGTGCGCGGGCGGCGTTGCTGGCCGCGTGCCCGGCCGCCGAGGACGCGCTGGCGGTGAACAACGGCGCGGCCGCACTGGTGTTGGCGACCACGGCGCTGGCCGCGGGGCGCGAGGTGATCATCTCGCGCGGGGAACTGATCGAGATCGGTGCGGGTTTTCGGCTGCCCGACCTGATCGCATCCACCGGCGCGCGTCTGCGTGAGGTGGGCACCACCAACCGCACCCACCTGGCCGATTACGCCGACGCTATCGGCCCGGACACCGGATGCCTGCTGAAGGTGCACCCCAGCAACTTCCGGGTCGAGGGCTTCACCTCCGGGGTCGACGTCCGCGATCTGTCGGCGGTGGCCGCCGAACGCGGTGTTCCGCTGGTGGTGGACCTGGGCAGCGGCCTGCTGAGCCCGGACCCGCTGCTGCCCGACGAGCCCGACGCGGCCACCACGCTCGCCGCTGGCGCCGACCTGGTGACCGCGAGCGGCGACAAGCTCCTGGGTGGGCCGCAAGCCGGTCTGCTGCTGGGGCGCGCCGACCTGGTGTCCCGGCTCGGACGGCATCCGCTGGCCCGCGCGGTGCGCATGGACAAGCTGGCGTTGGCCGCCTTGGAGGCCACCCTGTCCGGGCCCGCCGCACCGGTGGTGGAGTATCTGCACGCCGATCCCGCACGGCTGCGTGAGCGGGCCGAGGCGCTGGCCGCGGCGGTGGGCGGCGAGGTGATCGAGCACGACGGTCGGGTCGGCGGTGGGGGAGCGCCCGGGGTTCCGTTGCACGGCTTCGCCGTTCGGCTGCCGGAAGCGGTCGCGCGACCGCTGCGGCTGGGGACGCCGTCGGTGGTGCCCCGACTGCACGAGGGGGCGGCCCTGCTGGACCTCCGGTGTGTACCGGAGAGCGCCGACGAGGTGCTGACCGACGCCGTTCGCGCTGCGCTGGGCGAGATCTGAGCATGTTCGTCGTCGCCACCGCCGGGCACGTAGACCACGGCAAGTCCACGCTGGCCAAGGCGTTGACCGGGATGGAACCGGACCGCTGGGCCGCCGAGCGGGAACGCGGACTCACCATCGACCTCGGTTTCGTGTGGACCACGCTGCCCTCGGGACGGCAGGTCGGCTTCGTCGACGTACCGGGCCACGAACGCTTCCTCGGCAACATGCTCGCCGGGCTCGGCCCGGCACCGGTGGTGCTGTTCGTCGTCGCCGCCGACGAAGGGTGGATGGCGCAATCATCCGATCACCGGGATGCGTTGTCCGCGTTGGGCATCTCGGCGGGGCTCATCGTGGTGACCCGCACCGACCGGGCCACGCCCGACCGCGTCGCGGACGTGATCGAGCAGGCGCGCACCGAACTCGCCGACACCGGTCTGGCGCAGGCCCCCGCCGTGACCGTGTCCGCGGTGACCGGCGACGGGCTGGACCGTTTGCGCGCCGCACTGGACGAGGTGCTCGGCGACCTGCCCGCACCGGTCACCGACGGCCGAGTGCGGCTCTGGGTGGACCGCTCCTTCACCATCGCCGGTGCCGGGACCGTGGTCACCGGGACCCTGGCGGCGGGCTCGCTGAGGCTGGATCAGCCGCTGGAGGTGGCCGGGCGACACGGCCGCCGGAGCACCGTGGTGCGCGGACTGCAGAGCCACGGCCGCGACGAGCAACGCGCTCTACCGGTCAGTCGGGTCGCGGTGAATCTGCGCGGCCTCGGGGCCGACGAGGTGCACCGCGGGGACACGCTGCTGACCCCCGGTGCGTGGCCGCAGACCTCGGTGATCGACGTGCACAGCGCCGCGGCCGACGTGCCCGAGTGGCTCACCGTGCATGTGGGCACCGCGGCGATTCCGGCCCGCGCGCGGCCGCTCGACGCCGACCATCTCCGCCTGACGCTGGCCTGGGAAGTACCGCTGCAGCACGACGACGCGCTGGTGCTCCGGGACCCGGGCGCCGGTCGTATCGTCGGCGGCGCCACCGTGCTCGACGTCGATCCGCCGCCGCCGCACCGTCGTGGCGATGCCGCGCGCCGAGGCGACGCGCTGGCCGCACGGGACGCGGACGGTCGGGTGCTGGACGAGGTGACCCGGCGCGGTGCGGTGCTCGTCGAGCAGTTGGCCGCAGCCGGGCTGCCGGTGGACGCGCCGCCGCCCGGGGTGAGCGCAGTGGGCCACTGGTGGGTGGCGATGCAGCAGTTGCACGACTGGCAGGTGCGCCTGCGCGGCGCGGTGCTCGCCGCGCACGAGCGCGACCCGTTGGCTCCGGGGCTGTCGTTCGGTGCCGCCCGCGACGCGATCGCTCTGCCGGATGCGGGCCTGCTGTCTGCCGTGGTCTCCGGCGCCGGTGTGCAGTCCGACGGCGGGTGGCTGTTCCTGCCGGAACTGCGGCACGACCTGGGGCCGGCGGAAGCGGGAATCGCGGAACTGGAGCGACGGCTCGCCGCCACGCCCTTCGCCGCGCCGGAAGCCGACGATCTGGCGGACCTGCGTCTAGGCGCCCGGGAATTGGCGGCCGGTGAGCGCGCCGGCCGGCTGGTGCGTCTGGCCGACGGATTGGTGGTAGCGCCGAAGTCGCCAGCCTTGGCGATGCGCGAGCTCGCCCGCCTGCCGCAGCCGTTCACCACGTCCCAGGCGCGGCAGGCGCTGGGGACCTCGCGACGGGTGGCGATCCCGTTGCTGGAGTACCTGGACGCGCGGGGCTGGACCCGCCGCGTCGACGGCTCCCACCGCGAAGTGGTCCGTTGACGGCCGAGGGATAGAATTCCGCCCGGAGCGGTCGGACCCGACGATCGGCCCCGAGTGCGGCTGGCCCGCAGGGAGGACGTACCCACATGACCCCGCCGAACACGACCCCGCAGGCAGCCGCCGCCGGTTCCCTCGACCGCGGGCTGGTGCCGCGGCTGGGTGCCACGGTGATCCTGGCCGTGATCGGGATCCTGGCCTTCACGGCGCCGTGGGTTCGCGTGGCGGAGGACGACAAGACCCTGGCCACCACGACGTTGAGCGGGCAGTGGGAGACCGACCGGTTCTACTCCATCGACGGCAGTCCGCTGTGGGCGGTGGGCTTCGCGGTGCTGTTGACGGCGATCGCGATCATCGTGTGGCTGCGGCCCACGGCGCACGCCGCGGCGTCGGCGGCGTCGCTCGGAGGTTTCGCCGCGCTGGCCCTGCTGCTGTTCACCTGGCTCGGCCGCGGGATCTGGCTCGACGCGGGCGACCTCCCGGAGGGGATGTCCCTGCAGATGGAGTGGGGCTACGACCTGTCGCTGGCACTCTCGGTGATCCTCATCGCGCTGTCGGCCTACCTGATGCCGTCGAAGGACTGATCACCGCCGAACCACGGAGGTGATCAGGGTTTACGCGGTGAGCCCGCTCGGCGTGAGACGGACGGGGAACGGCGCAGCCACAGTGAATTCGTCGTCGCCGACGGCCTGGGCGACTGCCACGTAGCCTTCCCCGACCAGGGACCAAGCAGTGATCGACGGTTTGTCCGGGTCGACGATCCAGTAGTGCGGACAGCCGACCCGAGCGAGCCGATCCTTCTTCAGCAGCAGATCGATACCGCGAGTCGACGGCGAGAGTACCTCTACCGCCAGCAGAGGCGCGCCGGGAAGACTGTGGTCGGTGAACTGATCGATGGGAGCGACGAGGACGTCGGGTTGGAGCACCGTGTCTTCGGTGAGGACGACGTCGAACGGTGCCACCAGAACTTCGAGATGCTCGGGCACCCGTCTGCCGAGCAGTGCCGAGAGTCGGGTCACGGCTCGCTGGTGTGCAAGCTCAGGTGCCGGGCTCACCACCAGGGTCCCGTCGATGAGCTCATACCGGTGACCGTCGTCGGGCAGTCGTGCCAGATCCGAGCGGGTCAGAGCGCGTCCCCGCGGCAGACCCAGAATCTGTGTGGTCATAGCTGTCATGGTGCGTAGGCTCCCTCCGCACGTCCCCAGCTCAGCAGGGCGGGGATGCGCGCGCCAGCACCCGGCCACGAGAGCTGTGGAATTCGGTCTACCGCTCGCGGTCGAGGTTGGTCATGGCCAGCACATCGAGTCTGCGATCGAGTTCGGCCTCGCTCAGGTCCTCGCCGAGCAGCCCGCGGTCGATCACGGTCTGGCGGATGGTCGCGCCGTCGGCCAAGGCCTGCTTGGCGACGGCCGCCGCCTCCTCGTAGCCGATGGCGCTGTTGAGCGGGGTGACGATCGACGGGCTCGACTCGGCCAGCGTGCGCAGGCGTTCCTCATTCGCTTCCAGGCCCCGGATACAGCGGTCGGCGAACAGTCGGGAGACGTTGGCCAACAGGCTGATCGACTCGAGCACGTTGCGCGCCATCATCGGGATGTAGACGTTCAGCTCGAAGGCGCCGTTGCCGCCGCCCCAAGTCACCGCGGCGTCGTTGCCGATCACCTGCGCGGCGACCTGCGTGACGGCTTCGGGCAGCACGGGATTGACCTTGCCGGGCATGATCGAGCTGCCGGGCTGCAGATCGGGCAGGTGGATCTCGCCGAGGCCGGTGAGCGGCCCCGAACCCATCCATCGGATGTCGTTGGCGATCTTGGTGAGCGAGACGGCGACGGTCTTGAGCTGGCCGGACAGTTCGACGAGGCCGTCGCGCGCGGCCTGTGCCTCGAAGCTGTCGGTGGCAAGCGCCAGTTCGTTCACCTCGGTGAGTCGACGCAGCTCAGCGACCACCTTGGTGCCGAAACCGGCCGGGGCGTTGAGGCCGGTGCCGACGGCGGTGCCGCCGATCGGGAGTTCGCCGACGCGGGGGAGGGTCGCGCTGACCCGCTCGACGCCGGCATGGATCTGGCGGGCGTAACCGCCGAACTCCTGCCCCAGGGTCACCGGCACGGCATCCATCAGGTGGGTGCGGCCGCTCTTGACCACCTCGCGCCACTGCACCGACTTCTCGGCGAGGGCTTCGCGCAGGTGCTCCAGCGCCGGGATCAGCTGGTTCACCACGGCCTCGGTCGCGGCCACATGGGTCGCGGTGGGGAAGGTGTCGTTGGAGCTCTGCGACATGTTCACGTCGTCATTGGGGTGCACGTCGACACCGGCGGCCGCGGCGAGCGACGCGATGACCTCGTTGGCGTTCATGTTGGAACTGGTGCCCGATCCGGTCTGGAACACATCGATCGGGAACTGGTCGTCGTGCTCGCCGCGCGCGATCGCCAGCGCGGCGTCGACGATGGCGGCGGCCTTGGTTTCGTCGAGGAGGCCGAGGTCGGCGTTGACCCGGGCGCAGGCGGCCTTGAGGAGACCCATGGCGCGGACCTGGGTGCGTTCGAGGGGGCGGAACGAAATCGGGAAGTTCTCCACGGCCCGCTGCGTCTGCGCGCGCCAGAGAGCGTCGACGGGCACCTTGACCTCGCCCATGGTGTCGTGCTCGATGCGGTAGTCGGTCATGGTCGCCCCTTCGTCGGAGAAATTAGGTTCACCTAACACTACCGATTTCTGCGAACTCGGGGCGGAGCAGCGATCGGCCCGCATCGCCGGATCGTCTTGATTCTGCAGGTGGAGGGGGTTGTCGGTCCGGCTCTCAACAAGTTTCCTCGCACTCTTGTTCAAGGTCGATGTGAGGTATAACATAGAGCTAAGCGGGTGGGGGTCGACAGTCCCGAACTCGCGGAGCAGGACTCGCGGAACATGAGTGGCCAAGTGGCTGATCGTCGCTGGCTCGACCGGTTCCAACCGCTACTGGCTTCTCGCAACCTGAGGAGTGAGCGTCATGGACGCGGCAGCCCTCACGGCCTTCGCCGATTCGATCAGCGATGACCTCACTATCCCAGTCGGTGCCGACATCGATGCGCCGGCGAATCTCGGACAGTTCTTGGCCCGGGCGCGGGCGGTGGATGACGACCGGGAAGTCCTGGCCGTGACCGCGGCGGTTCTGCGGTTGCGCAATGTGGCCGACTACTCCGTGGCCGCGACGTGCGCGGCGATCGAACGCGTGGGCCTGCCCGCCCGGAAGCACGTGCGGTCGGGTGCGGCGATTCTTGCCGAGCTCGGGGCGGCTCCGGCGGTGGCCTATCGTGCCGGCAGGCTCGGGCAGGCGATCGCCGACGAGAACCTGGTGTCGGTGACCCGTGGGTTGCGCGATGGTGCGGTGTCGGCGGAGCACGGTGATGCGGTGGTGAGCGGTCTCGGGCATGTGGCGGGTCGGGTGGAGTTGTCCGACGAGGATCGCCGGAAGATTGTGCATTCGTTGCTGGTGCAGACTTCGCCGGCGCGGGTGAGGGAGAAGGCTCGGGCGTGGGCGATCAAGCTGGCGCCGGAGGCTCCGGTGGACGGGGAGGTTCCGGTCGCCGAGCGTGACGATCTCAACGAGATGACCCTGAACCGGACCGACGACGGCCGGGTGGCGGTGACGATCGACTTCGACATCGTGGCCGCCGAGGAACTCAGTGGGGCGTTGGATCCACTCACTCGGCCGGTACCGGAGCCCGACGGTTCGCAGGATCGGCGGTCGGCCAAGCGGCGGCGAGCGGATGCGATGGCTCAGGTGATTCGCACGTATCTGTCTCATTCCGAGCGTCCCGAGTCCGGCGGAGTACTGCCGCACGTGACGTTGTCTGTGCCGGCGGCGGTGGTGATGAACGGGCAGGTGCTCGATTCCGTTGCGGGACAGGCGATCTCAATCCCGGTCGCCGTGGCCGAGGACGACACCGCCGTACCGTGGCTCGGGTTCGGTGGACCGATCTCGGCGCGGACGGCGGAGTTGATCATGTGCGAAGCGTCGGTGGCGTTGGCGCTGCTGGACGAGCACGGTGTGCCGTTGAACGTCGGTCGAGAGAAGCGGCTGTTCCCGCCGAGTATCCGTAAGGCCCTGGTCCTACGGGACCGTGGTTGCGCGTTTCCCGGTTGCGGTGTTCCGCCGTCGTGGTGCGACGGGCACCACGTGGAGCATTGGGAGCACGGTGGAGTGACGAGTCTGGACAACGGTGTCCTGCTCTGCCGTCGGCACCACACCGTGGTTCATCACGGTGGGTGGGAAGTGTTCATCGGTCGGGATCGGCAGCCGTGGTTCATTCCGCCGGCCGATCCCGACCATCCGAAGCGTCGTCGTGAACCGATCCGGTCGAATGCGCGACGAACCTTGACCTTGTCAGCCAGCGCCGCGTGAGGCGCGTGAAACCAGTGCCGGGAGCGGTTCCCGACGCGATGTGTTATTTGAAAATTTCATAGTGCGGCTGCCGTCGGGCGGGCCTGGTGCTCAGGGGTGAGATGAGGTAACGTCGCCGGTCCGTTGTTGTCCGACCTTATGGAGCCGACCGTGCGTTGACCTTCTGAACACCCCTGATGAAGACACCTCTCGCAGGGAGAGGTGTATCCGAAATCAGGAGGACGTCAGATGGCAAGCAACAACCGGATCGCATTCGCGCTCGCCCAGCTCGAGGGCCGTTTGCACCGAGGCGCGCGGGGTCACCGCTGCGCGTGCGGGCAGTGCACGCATTGGATCGTGCAGGCCGCGCGCAGCGCGGGAGTGCAGCGCGAGCAGCTCGAGGCCGAACTCGGGCCGGTCAACACTCCCGACCAGCGACCGCGGCGTCGTCGTCCGGCCGGCCAGACCGCCCGGATCTGCGAGAACGCTTCGGTGCGTCCCCGTGGTCACCGCGGGCAGTCGCCCGGCATGGTCGCCTTCCTGGACCGCTTCCACCAGCGGTGACCGGCGCCCCCCGGCCCCGGCCCCCGTCGGTGGGGCCGGGGCGAGGGGCAACGGGGCCGGTGGCGGCGTCAGCGGAGCGGGTTCGGCACCACGGCGAGATGATCGCCGTCGACCACCACCCGGACCCGCCGGACGTCCGCCGTGTTCAGCAGGCGAAACAGCTCGACGTCCATGACGCGTTGCAGTCGGCGGGCACCGAATTCCGGGTCCACCGATACCGCGGCGAGGTGGGCGGCGACGTCATCGGCGTAGGTGATGTGCCAGCCGTGGTCGGCCAGCCGGGTCGCGGTGCGGGACAGCTCCAGTTCGGCGATCTCGCGCAGGTGCGCCAGCGCCAGGGCGGTGAAGTCGACGGTCGCGGTGAGCCGGTTGCGGAACTCGGGCGGGAACTTCTCCTCGGGTGCGGCGAGGTTGGTGGTCATGATGAGGACGGTGTCGGCGAATGCGGCGGTCTGGCCCCACCCGTCGCTGAGCCGTCCCTCGTCGAAGACCTGCAGAAACAGCGGCCACAGGTCGGGGTGGGCCTTCTCGAACTCGTCGAGCAGAATCACGCTGCGCGGTCGGTGGATCACCCGGGTGGTCAGCAGTCCCTCCGCGGTGCTGTTCCTCCACGTTCGGTGCGCGCCGATCAGCTTCATGCGCGCGTCGTCGAGGTTGCCGTACTCGGACATGTCCAGGCGGATCAGCGCCTCCTCGCCGCCGTAGACCGTGCGCGCCACCTGCTTGGCGAGTTCGGTCTTGCCGACCCCGGACGGGCCGGTGAACAGGAACACCCCGTGCGGGCGCTCCGGACGCGGCTTCAGGTGGGCTAACGCCGGGGCCAGGTGTGCGGCGACGGTGGCCACGGCGCGCGGTTGGCCGCGTACCTGCGTGCTCAAGGCCAGCCACAGATCCGCCGCCGAGGTGAGGCCGGCGGCGGGCAGCGCGAGGTGAGGTGCGCGCAGCGTCTCGGCCTGGCCGGCGCGGGCGCGGCCGATCGCGGCGTCGATGCGATCGATCGCCAAGCCGGGGTGCCGGCGGCGCGTGCCGGGGTCGGCCGGACCCAGTGCTGCCGACACCACGTCGGGATCCACCGGGAGCTCGGCCCGCTCGGCGGCGACCTCCTCGACGATGGCGCGCACCGCGGTCCGCGGCAGCGCGCCGAGCGTGACCACCCGAGCGACCGCGGCGAACTCGGGGTTCAGCTCGTTCAGGCGATGCAGGGCGGCCTCGTCGACGATCAGCAGGAACTGGATCCGGGAATGACGGTGCGCGAACATCACCTGGGTGAGCAGCGGCGACGAGACCTGGTGGGGTCCGGGCTCGGCCGCCTTGTCGAAGTCGTCGAGCACCAGCACGTCGGAGGCCGCCAGGCCCTCGTCGATCAGGTCGCCCACCGCGCTGACGAGGTCGGTGCTCGGGTCGATCGCGGGATCGTCGCAGGTGCGCCGCAGGTGGAGAGGATTGGCCGCCCCGCGCAGGGCGGCCGCCACGTCGCCGACGATCGCCGAGCGTCCGGAACCGGGCGCACCCGCGGCCACCACGATCTGCGGTGTGGGGCGCAGCAGCTGTGCCGCGATCTCGGTGCTTTCGCTGGGGCGGAGCACGATCGCCGACGGCGCCGCCCGTCGCTCCGGGGGAGCCGCGGGGGCATCGTCGAGCGCCAGTCCGAGTTCGTCGGACAGCAAGCGAGCGGCCGCCGTCAGCTCGACGTCGTCGCCTGCCTGCGGCCCGAATGCCTGTGGCCCGGATACGTGTGGCCCGAATCCCGCCGGACGCAGGAATCCGGTACGGAAGATCTCCGCGTCGAAGGGGTCCGCAGCGAAGAAGTTCGCGTCGAGGAACTCTGATCCGAAGGTGTCCGAGATGCTCATGGACCCGACGGTAAGGAGGGGTCCGGACTCCCGTCAACGACCCGAAAGCGCAGGTCAGAGGGTCTAAACTCGGGCATTGAATAGGCGGTTCCCGGGAGGCCTAGATCAAATGCTTTTAGAGTTTAGCACCCGATGTCAAGTGACGGAGATCACATTTTCCGGACGGTTCTAGCGCTCCTTGGAGCGAACGCGGATGCCGGAGATCGGGACGTTCACGGCGCCCGACGGGTCGGTGAAGAAGTCGTTGCCCTTGTCGTCGACGACGATGAACGCGGGGAAGTTCTCCACCTCGATCTTCCAGATCGCCTCCATGCCGAGCTCGGGGTACTCGATCACTTCCTGGCTCTTGATGCAGTCCAGTGCCAGCCGGGCCGCCGGTCCGCCGATGGAGCCGAGGTAGAAGCCGCCGTGGCTGTCGCAGGCCTGCGTGACCTGCTTGGACCGGTTGCCCTTGGCGAGCATCACCATGGAGCCGCCCGCCGCCTGGAACTGCTCGACGTAGCTGTCCATACGGCCGGCAGTGGTGGGGCCGAAGGAACCGGAGGCCATGCCCTCGGGCGTCTTGGCCGGACCCGCGTAGTACACCGGGTGGTTCTTCAGGTAGTCCGGCATCGGCTCACCGGCGTCGAGGCGTTCGGCGATCTTCGCGTGCGCGATGTCGCGGGCCACCACCAGCGGGCCGGTCAGCGACAGCCGCGTCTTGACCGGGTGCTTGCTGAGCTCGGCGAGGATCTCGTCCATCGGCAGATTGAGGTCGATCTCGACCACGGCGCCGCCGTCGATGTCCTCGGCCACCCCGGCGTCGGGCATGTACTGGGCCGGGTCGGTCTCGAGCTGCTCGAGGAACACACCGTCGGCGGTGATCTTGCCCAGCGCCTGGCGGTCGGCCGAACAGGAGACCGCGATGGCCACCGGGCACGACGCGCCGTGCCGCGGCAGACGCACCACGCGGACGTCGTGGCAGAAGTACTTGCCGCCGAACTGCGCACCGATCCCGAACGACTGGGTGAGCTTGAAGACTTCCTCCTCCAGCTCGGTGTCGCGGAAGCCGTGCGCGGACATCGAGCCCTCGGTGGGCAGGTTGTCCAGGTAGTGCGCCGAGGCGTACTTGGCGGTCTTGAGAGCGAACTCGGCGGAGGTGCCGCCGATGACCACGGCCAGGTGGTACGGCGGGCAGGCCGCGGTACCGAGCGAGCGGATCTTCTCGTCCAGGAAGGCGAGCATCTTCTTGGGGCTCAGGATGGCCTTGGTCTCCTGGAACAGGAACGACTTGTTGGCGCTGCCGCCGCCCTTGGCCATGAACAGGAACTTGTACTCCGGACCCTTCGGGCCCTGCTCGGTCGCGTAGATCTCGATCTGCGCGGGCAGATTGGTGCCGGTGTTCTTCTCTTCGTACGTGGTCAGCGGCGCGAGCTGCGAGTACCGCAGGTTCAGCTTGGTGTACGCGTCGTAGACGCCGCGCGAGATGGTCTCGGCGTCGTCGGTGCCGGTCAGCACACCTTCGCTCTTCTTGCCCATCACGATCGCGGTGCCGGTGTCCTGGCACATCGGCAGCACGCCGCCGGCGGAGATGTTGACGTTCTTGAGCAGGTCGAGCGCGACGAAGCGGTCGTTGCCCGAGGCCTCCGGATCGTCGATGATCTTGCGAAGCTGCTTCAGGTGCGCGGGGCGCAGGTAGTGGCTGATGTCGTGCATCGCCTCGGTGGTGAGTTTCTGAATCGCCTCCGGCTCCACCTGGAGGAAGGTGCGTCCCCCGGCTTCGAACGTCGAGACGCCTTCGGTGGTGATCAGACGGTACGGGGTGTCGTCTTGATCGGCCGGCAGCAGATCCGAGTAGAGGAATTCGGGGGCGGGGGCTGAGTCACTCACAGCTTCCGATGGTACTTCGGACGTGCCCTGACCAGGGAATTAGTGCATCCTAAGTCGATGTGGCCGCATCGTCGCCGGGGCCGCGTACGGTTGGACAATTGTGAACCGTCTCGACGATGCCGTGATGCTGCTGCACCATTCCGGCGAACTCATCGGCACCATCGCTTTCGCCGCCTCCGGCGCCCTGATGGCCGTGCGCCGCAACCTCGACGTGGTGGGCATTCTGCTGCTCGCCGTGGCGACGGCGCTGGGCGGCGGCATCCTGCGCGACGTCACCATTGGCAACACCCCGCCGAACGCGTTCACCGACATGCGCTACCTGATCGCCGCCGTGGTGACCGGAATGGTGATCTTCTCCTGGCGCGTGCCGGCGCGCCTGACGAGGTGGCCGTTGGAGATCACCGACGCGGTGGGCCTGGGCATGTTCGCGGTGGTCGGCACGGTGGTGGCGTACCAGTGGGGCCTGTCGGCGCCGGGCGCCGCGCTACTCGGTCTGATGACGGCGGTCGGCGGCGGCGTGATCCGCGACATGCTCTCCGGGCAGGTGCCGAGCGTGTTGCGTCCCGGCGAGCACCTGTACGCCATCCCGGCTCTCGCGTGCGCCGCCGTGGTGGCGATCCTGTTGCGCTACACCGACTATCAGGCCTGGATGGGGTTGGCGTGTGCGGTTATCGCGATCAGCGTGCGGTTGGCGTCGCTCAAGTTCGGATGGCACGGGCCGCGGCCCTGGTACGCCGACGACCTGCCCGACGAAGCGGCTTAGACGACGAGTCGCCGAGAACGTCGTCCCGCTCAGGAGATGAGGCCGCGTTCGCGCGCGACGGCGACCACCTTGGTGCGGCTGTTGACGTCGAGCTTGCCGAAGATGTGCACCAGGTGCGACTTCACCGTTGCCTCGGAGATGAACAGGCGCTTGGCGATCTCCTTGTTGGCACCGCCCACCGCCAACTGTTCGACGATCTCCAACTCGCGCGCGGTGAGGGCCTGCTCCGGCGCGGACATGCGGTCGAGCAGGCGTGCGGCGATCGCCGGACCCAGGACGGTCTCGCCGGCGGCGGCGCTGCGGATCCCGGCCACCAGCGTCTCCGGTGCGGTGTCCTTGAGGAGGTAGCCCGTCGCCCCGGCGTCCACGGCCCGCAGAATGTCGGCGTCGGAGGCGTACGTGGTCAGCATCAGCACCCGCGGCGGATTCTCCAGCGCCCGGATCTCGGCGGTGGCGACGACGCCGTCGCGCCCGCCGGCCACCGTGCCTTGCAGGCGCAGATCCATCAGCACCACGTCCAGGTCGCCGGCGGCGGCCAGGGCGATGGCCTCGTCGGCGTCGGCGGCTTCGGCGACGACCTCCAGATCGGGGACCGGTTCGAGGACGGCGCGGAGGCCGGCCCGCACCACGGGATGGTCGTCGACCAGCATGATCCGGATCATCGCGCGCCTTCGGTGGGGGTGGGCAGCGGCAGACAGACGCCGATCGTGGTGCCGTCGCCGAGGTCGGTTTCGATGGTAGCGGTCCCGCCGGCCCGCTCGACCCGGGCGAGGAGCGCGGCGAGGCCGAAACCGGTGCCGTGCCCGCCGGTGTGCGACGGATCGAAACCGCGGCCGTCGTCGACGACGTCCAGGTGCACTTCGTCGTCGAGCACCGTCAGCGTGACCACGGCGCGCTTCGCGTGCGCGTGGCGGACCGCATTCGCGAGCGACTCCTGGGCGGTGCGCAGCAGGGTGGCGCGCACCTCGTGGTCGAGTCCGGCGGCGTCGCCGTGCACGTGGAGTTCGGTGGGCAGGCCGAGACGACGGGCCTGTTCGACGGCGGCGCTGAGCCCTTCGAGCAGTTCGTCCGGGGCCACCGTGGGGGTGTCGAGGCTGCGCAGGAAGCCGCGCGTCTGGGCCAGCGCGCTGGTCGCCATGTCGAGTGCGGTGAGCGCTTGGGCGCGCTGCTGCGGCGGGGGAGAGGAGCGGTCGGTGGCCGACTGCAGCAGCATGACGATGCCGGCCAGCGCCTGACCGACGCCGTCGTGGATCTCGCCGCCCATGCGTTCGCGTTCGGCGGCCAGCATTGTCTCGCGTTCGGTTTGGGCCAGGCGCAGCTGCGTGCTGGCCAACTCCTGCAGCAGCGCGTCGCGGGCCGCGGAGGCGTCGATCACCCGGCGCACCGCCTCGGTGACCGCCACGGCGGTGGCGATGCCGATGACCGGGCCGACCACGGCGCCCGCGCCCTCCGGCTCGGTGGCCAGCGAGGCGGCAACGGCCACCGCGGCGATCACCAGCTCCGCCGGAATGGCGAGAGCGCGCGGCAAGAAGTGCCAGGCGAGCATGGCGAGCACGAAGGCCAACCAGATGAAGTCGGGGGCGAAGACGGTCAGCACCGCCCAACCGGCCAGCAACACGAGTGTCCACATCACCGCGATCTGCTTGTGCCGCACCGTGATCGCCATGACGCCGAACAGATACCAGCCAGCGAGGGCGGTGGCGCCGGGAACGGCCGCGAGATTGTTGCTCGCGGTGTCCTGGACCGCGCGCAGCAGGCCGACCGCCATCAGGACGGCGAACAGGAGGTGGCCGCCCCATTGGATGTACCGGTCGACGGTCAGCTGGCGGCGGTCGGTTGTGGGCACGTCACCAGTATCGGGCCCGGGCGCGGTGCGCGCCTCCAACTTTCGATGGAGGCACAACCGGTCTTCTGCGCGATTCCTCGAGACGCGGAAGCTAGCAGGCTGGACTCGAGAGATTTTCAGGCACGGGATCTGGGAGGTGCAGATGTACATCGGATGGCGAGAAATCCGACGGTCGGCGGGAAAGTTCGGCCTCATGGCCGGGGTGATCGCGCTGCTGGCGTTCATGGTGGTGGCGTTGTCGGCGCTGACCGGCGGCTTGCGTGACCAGTCGGTGTCGGCGGTCGAGGACCTGCCGGGCAGCGGTCTGGCCGTGCAGGTCGACGGCTCGGGGGCAGCGGTCGGCCTGGGCGACAGCCGGCTGGATCCGACGGCGGTCCGGGCGATCGAGTCCGCCGACCCCGGTGCCGCGCCGCTGGGCATCACGATGACCAGCGTGGGCTTTCAGGACGTGAACTCGGCGGTGGCGGTGTTCGGTCGCGACAACGCCGGCCCCGGCGTGCGACTGAACGACGAGACGGCCAAGACGCTCGGCGTGCAGGTCGGTTCGCCGGTCACGATCGGCGGTGTCGAGTCGCGGGTGTCGTCGATCGGTGACACCCAGCAGTTCGCCCATTCGCCGGTCGCCGAAGTGAACCTCGACCTGTGGCGCCAGGCGGCCCACCGCGATGACGTCTCCGCGATGATCACGACCAAGCAGATCAGCGGGATCGACGGCGTCTCCTACGCGCACGGCAACGCTCGACTGAATCTGATTCCCGGGTACTCGTCCGAGCACAATTCGCTGCTGCTGATCCAGGGGCTGCTGCTGGTGATCTCCGCGGTGGTCGTGGGCGCCTTCTTCGCCGTGTGGACCGGACATCGGCTGGCCTCGCTCGCCGTGGTCCGCGCCATGGGCGCCAGCAAGGGTTACCTGGTGCGCGACGGCCTCGGCCAGGCGTCGGTGGTGCTCTTCACGGGCCTCGCCGTCGGTGCGGCGGCCGGCGCCGGAGTCGCCTGGGCGGCCGAGGGCGTGGTCCCCATCGCCATCACCGCCAGCGGTGTGCTGCTGCCGGTGGTCGTCATGGCGGTGCTCGGTCTGGCCGGCGCGGTGCTCGCGCTGCGACCGCTGACGTCCGTCGATCCGCTGACCGCCCTCAACCGATGAACACCCACCGTTCCCACCCGCTACGAGCAGAGGAGATCTGATGAGCCTGCGACTGTCCGACGTGACCCTGACCTATCCGGACGGCGACGACGGCCGTGTCACCGCCGTCGACGGTGCGAGCCTGACGGTGGCCCCGGGCCAAGTGATCGCCCTGACCGGCCCCTCCGGCTGCGGCAAGTCCTCGGTGCTCGCGGTGGCCGGGACCCTGATCCGCCCCGACTCGGGCGTCGTCGAGATCGACGGCACCGCGGTGGGCGAACTCAAGGAGCCCGAGCGGGCGAAGATCCGGCGCGAGGCCGTCGGCTTCGTCTTCCAGAACGACAACCTGCTACCCGACCTGACGGCGCTGGAGCAGATCCTGCTGACGGCGCATGTGCGCGGTGAACGCCCGTCGAAGAACCGGGCGCAGGCCCGCGAGCTGCTCGACGCGGTGGGCCTGTCCGAGCACGAGAACAAGCTGCCCGGCCAGCTCTCCGGCGGTATGCGGCAGCGCGTCAACATCGCTCGCGCGCTGATGGGGCCGCGCAAGGTGCTGCTGATCGACGAGCCGACGTCGGCACTCGACCAGGCACGTGGCCGCGCTGTGGTGGAGCTGATCGTGCGGCTCAGCCGCGAACGCGAGCTGGCGGCGCTGCTGGTGACGCACGACCTGCAGTCGTTGGAAGTCGGCTCGGCGACGGGTGCGGACGCTCTGGTCCACATGCTCGACGGACGACTGCTCGACAGCGAGCTCGTCGACGCCTAGCAACTCCCGAAACGGCCCCGGCCGCCCTTCCGAACGAAATCGGAAGGGCGGCCGGGGTTTTCGGTCCGTGCTGGACTTACGGCTGGGCGGGACTCAGAGGTCCAGGCGTGCGTACTCGCGCAGCTTGGTGGTCTGGTGCACGGCCTCGATGCGGCGGATGGTGCCGGACTTGCTGCGCATCACCAGCGAACGGGTGGTGGCGCCGTTCGGGCGGTAGGTGACGCCGCGCAGCATGTCGCCGTTGGTCACGCCGGTGGCGCAGAAGAACGAGTTCTCGCCGCGCACCAGGATGTCGTTGGTGAGGACCATGTCCAGGTCGTGACCGGCGTCGATCGCCTTCTGTCGCTCGGCCTCGTCCTGCGGCCACAGCTTGCCCTGGATCTCGCCGCCCATGCACTTCATGGCGACGGCCGAGATGATGCCCTCGGGGGTGCCGCCGATGCCCATCAGCATGTCGACGGAGTTGCTGTCGTCGGCCGCGGCCACCGCGCCGGCGACGTCGCCGTCGGAGATCAGACGGATCTTGGCGCCGGCCTCGCGGATCTCGCGGATCAGCTCGGCGTGGCGGGGACGGTCGAGCACGACGACGGTCAGGTCGGCGACGTCGATGCCCTTGGCGGCGGCGACGGAGTTGATGTTCCAGGCCACCGGCTGGTTGATGTCGATGGCGCCCTTGGCGTCCGGGCCCACGGCGATCTTGTTCATGTAGAACACGGCCGACGGGTCGTACATGGTGCCGCGCTCGGAGACGGCGATGACGGCGATCGAGTTGGGGCGGCCTTCGGCCATCAGCGTGGTGCCGTCGATCGGGTCGACGGCGACGTCGACCTCGGGGCCCTCGCCGTTGCCGACCTCTTCGCCGTTGTACAGCATCGGGGCTTCGTCCTTCTCGCCCTCACCGATCACCACGGTGCCGCGCATCGAGACGGTGGAGAGGAGTTCGCGCATGGCGTCCACGGCGGCGCCGTCGCCGCTGTTCTTGTCGCCGCGGCCCACCCAGCGGCCGGCAGCGAGCGCTGCGGCTTCGGTGACGCGCACCAGTTCCATGGCGAGGTTACGGTCCGGGGCTTGCTTCGACATGCTGTCGACTCCTTGCGTCGTTGCGTGAGATCCCGTCAATTCTGCCATGACCTGCGATTCGCTTGGGCTCCGGCCCGACTGCGATACTGGGCGGCATGGCGGAAAAGAAACCTCGCATCCTGCAGGACAGCCGAGACATGGTCTGGTCCATCATCCCGCTGCTGCTGATCTGTCTGGTGATCGCCGGCATCGCGGGCAGCTGTGCGTGGGGTTTCGGCGACGCAGCCAACGAGCAGAAGGTGCCGACCTTCAACAGCGCAGCCGCGTTCACCGCGGACGCGCGCAGCATGCCGTTCCCGATCCGCGAGCCCGCGGTACCCGCCGAGTGGCAGTCGAATTCCGGCTCCACCAACACCGTCGGCACGTCGCTGGCGAGCAACGTCGGGTGGATCACCGAGAACGGCACGTTTGTGCAGCTCACGCAGACGGCCGGTCCGGAGGATTCGCTGGTCCCGATGTTGGGCGGCGAGGGCGTGATGGGCACCGGCACCACCGACGTCGCCGGCACCACGTGGGTGACCTACGACAATCCCGAGGGCAATCGCACGGTCTGGGTCACCGATCTCGGCGACGTCCGGATCGGACTGCTGGGCCGCGGGATCGATCCGCCGCTGGCCACGCTCGCCGAAGCCGTGCAGAAGGCGCAGCCGCTGCCCAAGCCGTAACGAGGGGGCGCTCAGTCGTCGGCGGCGTCGCCGGACTGCAGTGCCGACTCGATGCGTTCGGATGCGCCCTGCAGCTGGGCCAGGCAGTGCTTGGCCAGTTTCTCGCCGCGCTCCCACAGCGCCAGCGACTCGTCGAGGCCGAGACCGCCGTGCTCCAGCGTCGACACCACCTGCGCGAGTTCGTCGCGGGCCGCCTCGTAGCCGAGGGTGGTCACATCTGCCGTATCGGTCACGACGCTGTTCCTTCCGGATCGGGGGTTGCTGTGTCGGTCGAGTCGACGACGGCGCCGACCGCACCGTCGGCCACCCGGATACGCACCCGCGCTCCCGGCGGCAGTTGATCGACGCTGCCGACCGCGTGCGGGGCGGCGTCGTCGA
Source organism: Gordonia alkaliphila (assembly GCF_039542465.1). Taxonomy (NCBI): domain Bacteria; kingdom Bacillati; phylum Actinomycetota; class Actinomycetes; order Mycobacteriales; family Gordoniaceae; genus Gordonia; species Gordonia alkaliphila. Next base: position 119,390 of record NZ_BAABIE010000011.1, read on the forward strand.
TGCGTTGCACCACGGCGTAGCCGCGGGCCAGGGTCTGCGCCGGGCCGAGGGTGGCCAGTCGGGCCGCGAGCTGCGTGTGCCGATGCTGCTCGACGGTGAGGTGATGGTCGACGGCGCGTCGCAGGTCGGCACGGAAGCGGTCGATCACGGCGCGCTGCTCGTCGATCAGCCGCTGCGGCCGGGACAGCACCGGACGGGCCCGCAGGCCTTCGACGGTGCGGAGTTCGCGGGCGACCCAGTTGCGCAGTGCGTGCGCATTCCGGTTCCGCAGGGTCTCGATCGCGGCGGTCTCCGCGGCGACGTCCGGGACCACCCGCTTGGCGGCGTCGGTGGGGGTGGCGGCACGGACGTCGGCGACCAGGTCGAGCAGCGGATTGTCCGGCTCGTGACCGATCGCGCTGACCACCGGGGTGCGGCAGTCGGCCACCGCGCGCAGCAGCGTCTCGTCGGAGAACGGCAGCAGGTCCTCCACGCTGCCGCCGCCGCGGGCGATGATGATCACCTCGACCTCGGGGTCGGCGTCGAGCACCGCCAGTTGATCGAGGATGGCGGGCACCGCGGTCGGGCCCTGCACGGGCGCCTCGCCGATGCGGAAGCGGACGCTGCTCCACCGGGCGGTGGCCACGGCGACGACGTCGCGCTGGGCGGCGCTGCTGCGGCCGGTGATCAGGCCGACGGTGTGCGGCAGGAACGGCAGGGGGCGCTTACGCCGGGCGTCGAACAACCCCTCGGCGGCCAGCAGGCCCTTGATCCGTTCGATCCGGGCCAGCAGCTGCCCGATGCCGACCGGTCGGATGTCGGTGACGCGTAGGGACAGCGTGCCGCGTCCGGTGTAGAAGTTCGGCCGGCCGTAGACCACGACCCGCGATCCTTCGGTGAGCGGAATCTCGCTGCGGCGCAACAGGTTCGGATCGCATGTCACCGACAACGACAGGTCTGCGGCCGGGTCGCGCAGCGTCAGGAAGGCCGTGCGCGTGCCGGGGCGGGCGTTGATCTGGGTGAGCTGTCCCTCCACCCAGACCTGGCCGAGGCGGTGAATCCAGTCCGCGAGCTTGAGGCTCAGGGTCCGCACCGGCCAGGGGGTGTCCGCGGAGTTCGGTGGGGCTCCCGATGTCACGGGAGGTCCGTCGGGGTCACGAGTCAGGCGCCGGACTTCTTCTGGTGGCTGGCGATCCGGTTGTCGATCATCGTGGCGAACGGCGCACGATTGCGGTTGTCGCGCTCGTAGTCGGCGAGTTCTGCGAGCTCGTCGGCGCTCAGGCCGCGCAGCTTGGCGCGCAGCTGGGCCAGCGTCAGGCTGTCGTAGTCGAGGAGGACCACCACGTCGGGCTGATCGCCGTTCGCGACGGCCGGTGCTTCGGCGTCGGCCTCGGCGACGACCTCGGCGGGCGGGGTGCTGTAGAGCGCGAAACGACCGGTTGCGGCGGGGGCTTCGGCCTCGGCGGCCGGGGCAGCGGCGGGCTTGCGCGCGGCGGCCTTGCGGGCGGGGGCCTTCTTCGCGGGCGCGGCCTTCGCGGGTGCGCCATTCGCGGGGGAATCGACCGATTTCGGGGCCACGACCGCCGGTTCGGTCGCCGACACGGCGGGTGGGATGGAGATCACCGGGTCGTCGTCCTCGTCGAACCGCGCCCACTCCGGCTGCTCTTCGGTCTTGTCGCAGTAGGGGGCGAAGAATTCGTCGCCCTTGATCGCCATTTCGGCGATGTTCTGCTGCAACCGCATGCCGGCCTGCAGGCCGCGGCTGACCGCCGTCATCGGGAAAGTGATGATGCGGGTGGGCAGGCGCTTGGTCTCATCGATGGTGGTTACCAAGACTCCGGCGGCCACGAGGGCTGGGTACGGAGGACGTCTCATGCTTTTACTGTGCCACACCCGTACGCTGGGACTTATGTCCAGTACCAAACGCGTCCTGCTCGCGTCACCGCGGGGCTATTGCGCAGGCGTCGATCGAGCGGTGGAAACCGTCGAACGCGCTCTCGCCAAGCACGGTGCCCCGGTGTACGTCCGCAAGGAGATCGTGCACAACCGCCATGTCGTCGACACCCTGACCGAACAGGGCGTCGTCTTCGTCAACGAGACCGACGAGGTGCCCGAGGGGCAGCTCGTGGTCTTCTCCGCCCACGGTGTCTCCCCGGCGGTGCACGCCGATGCGGAGAAGCGGAACCTGCGCACCATCGACGCGACGTGCCCGCTGGTGACCAAGGTGCACCAGGAAGCCAAGCGTTTCGCCCGTGACGACTACGACATTCTGCTGATCGGCCACGTCGGCCACGAAGAGGTGGAAGGCACCGAAGGCGAAGCGCCGCAGCACATTCAGGTGGTGGAGGGCCCCGACCAGGTCGACGACGTGCAGGTGCGCGACGAGTCCAAGCTGGTGTGGCTCTCGCAGACCACGCTGTCGGTGGACGAGACCATGGAGACGGTGCGCCGGCTCCGCGAGCGTTTCCCGCTGCTGAACGATCCGCCGTCGGACGACATCTGCTACGCCACGCAGAACCGACAGAGCGCGGTCAAGGCCATGGCGCCGCAGTGCGACCTGGTGATCGTCGTGGGTTCGCAGAACTCGTCGAACTCGGTCCGCCTCGTGGAGGTGGCGCTGCAGAACGGTGCGCAGGCCTCCTACCTGGTGGACTACGCCCGCGAGATCGATCCCGCGTGGCTCGACGGCGTGATGTCGGTCGGCGTCACCTCGGGCGCCTCGGTGCCGGAGATCCTGGTGCGCGGAGTGGTGGAGCTGCTCGCCGAGCACGGCTTCAACGATGTCGACACCATCACCACCGCGGAGGAGACGCTGACCTTCGCGTTGCCGCGGGAACTGCGTCCGGCGCGCAACCCCCGCTAACGCGCTCGCTCGTTCGCGTACGACCTAGTACCCCCGCCCCACGGCGGGGGTACGTCTGTCAGGCGGGTGTCAGGAGCAGGACGTTCGTCATGCCCACGCTGGCGGCGAGGAGCAACGCCGCGATCACGACGGTGAACACCCAGGCGGGGATCACGCGGGTGCCGCCGCTGATGGCCAAGCCGATGCAGGCAACCGCGTAGAGCAGTCCGGCGCCGAATCCGATGGGGATGGCCACGGAGACCGCGGCGACCAGCGCCCCGGCGACCACCAGCAGGCTCGACAGAAGGATGCGCTGACCGCGCGGCGCGGTCGTCGTCGGATTGTTCATAGTCGACGACGGTAGAATCCACGCGCCGACGATCGCGGCGAGAGGGCCGCGAAGGCCCAGTTCTGGGCCCTTTTGTCGGTTCCGGTCCGGAATTTCCACGGCTATTCGCCGGGGGCGGCGTCCCGGGCGGATCGCCGGTACAGCGCGGCGGGGCGGCCGCGCAGGCTCTCGGCAAGCACGGGTTCTCCGTCCTCGAGCACCGGTTCCAGGAGTGGCTTCATCCGGCGGTTGAAGTTGTCTTTGTGGACCGGCTGGCCGATCACCGCCTCGTGGACGCGGCGGAGCTGATGGAGCGTGAACGGCTCGTCGAGGAAGCCGTCGGGGTCGGGGAGGGTGTCGGCGTAGCGGTGCCGGAACTCGTAGCGCTGGCGTAGTTCTCGGACGGCGTCGGCGACGATCCGGTCGTGGTCGAACTGGAGCGGTGCTTCACCGTCGAGTCGGCCCTCGGTGTCGACGCGGACCAGGTCACCGTGCGCCGCGTCCAGGTCGGCTGCGCGCATCGACAGCGCGTGCGCCGCGGAGATCACCCACGAGCGGCTGTCGCGGTCCGGGTCGTCGAACAGCCGCAGCAGCCGCGGTCCTACCTCGCCGTCGGGCGTGATCCCGATCTTGCGACGGAACACGTCTGTCGTCGTCTGCGCGACGGTGGTCCGCTCGCGCAGGAACCCGCCGGGGAGCGCACGCCCGTCCGGGTCGGTGCGGTCCTGAATCAGCACGCGCAGCTCGGGGTCCGACGTCCCCGCGCCGGTGACGGTGAGAATCGCCAGATCCACGGTCACGCCTGGTCGGGGGAACTCGTCGAGCGGTGTTCCGGCCATGAACCCACATTAGCGCTGATGGCGCGCTAATGTATGGCGAGAATGACATGTTAAAGGAGGTTGTGATGGATCACGACTCACTCACGCCGGCTCAGCTCGACCGTGCCTGCGGCGCGGTGCTCGGCTCGGCGACCGGCGATGCGCTCGGCGCACCTTACGAGTTCGACAACCCGCGCCCGGGACCGGACGGACCCAAGATGATCGGCGGCGGCCTCGGGAACTTCGCGCCCGGCGAATGGACCGACGACACCACAATGGCGTGGGGGATCCTCGACGCCGCCGCCACCGGGCTGGATCTGCGGTCCGAGGAGGGATTGACCGCGGTGGCGCGGCATTTCCACGATTGGTACCGGTCGGGCCCCGCGGACATCGGTATCCAGACCGCGAGCGTGCTCCGGGCCGTCGGACCCGATCCGACCGGGATGGGAATGACGGCGCAGGCGTACGACCACCACGCGGCGACCGGCCGGACGGCCGGCAACGGGTCGCTCATGCGGACCGCGGCCGTCGCCCTGCCGTACCTGCACGACGCCGACGCGGTCGCCGAAGCGGCGCGGAAGGTGAGCGCGCTGACGCACTACGATCCGCGAGCCCAGGAGGCCTGTGTCCTGTGGTCGTTGGCCATCCGGTCCGCGGTGCTCGACGCGACGCTGGACCTGCGATCCGGTCTCCGCTATCTCGACGACGACGGCAGGGCCTACTGGACCGCACGGATCGGCGAGGCCGAGCAGGGCGATCCGTCGCAGTTCCGTCCCAACGGGTGGGTCGTCACCGCGCTGCAAGCCGCGTGGTCGGCCATCATCCACACCGAGGTGCCCGACGATCAGCCGCACCGCCACTTCGGCGACGCCCTGGTCGCGGCGATCCTGATCGGCGACGACACCGACACCGTCGCCGCGATCGCCGGCGCACTGCTCGGCGCCCGCTGGGGTGCGTCCGCGATCCCGGCCGACTGGCGGGACATGCTGCACGGCTATCCGGGACTCAGCGGAGAGCAGCTCGTCGAGCTCGCGCGCCGGGCGGCCACCCTGGGATCGGGGCGCAGCTAGCGGCAGGTGGTCGTCGAGGTCAGGTGTCGTCGGGCCACTCGATGCCTTCGGAGACCACGGCCATGGTGGTCTGTCCGTCGAGGGCCTCGCGGAGGATGTCGGCGTGCCCGCAGTGGTGCGCGGTCTCGCGGAGGCGGTGCAGCACGATCTGTCGGACCGACCACCACTGGCGTTCCGGCGTCCACGGTGCGGTGGCCTGGGGAATCAGCTCGTCCAGGCTGTCGATGTCGGCGATCACGCGCTCGAACTCGGCGGCCGCGGCCCGGTATGCGCTGAGCCAGTGATCGAGGGTGTCGTCGGCGGTGAACGTGTAGGCATCGCCGAGCGCGGCCAGATCCACTTCGGCGTTCTCGTCGCGTTCGACGATCTCGCGGGCGGTGTCCTGCTCACCGATGGCGACGTGTTTGAGGATGCCGCCCAGGGTCAGTTCGCTGACCGTGCTGCGGGTGCGTGCCTGCTCGTCGGTGAGCCCGCGCACGGTGATCATCAGCAGATTGCGCTGGTCGGCGTAGATCTGCAGCAGATCCTGCTTCTCGCCGGTGACGGTGACGCTGAGTTCGGCGGAGGTGTAGTTGCCGGCCATGGCACGTCCTTTGCTCGGGGCACCCTCCACACTACGAGCGCCGACCGGACCTCAGGAAGAACCGGATCCGTGCTCCGGTGCCGGTGTGCGCCGCCGACGCTTCGATGCGAAGGCCGCGACCAGAACGGCGGCGCCGCCCGCCAGGGTGCAGGCGACGGTGATCGCCGCCCGGTGGTCCGGCCGATCCGGGTGGGGCGCGGCCAACCGAGTGGGCGGCGGTGCGGCCGCAGCGTTCGGAAGGTCGGCGGTGAGCGCCGCGACCGGGTCGACGACGCCGTAGCCGGTCGCGGCGTCCTGATCGGGACCGCCGCGGGCGGTCCGCACGATGCGATCGATCACGTCGTCGGCGGACAGCTCGGGGAAACGGGCTCGGACCAGGGCGACGACCCCGGAGACGTAAGCGGTGGCGTAACTGGTCCCGGCCAGACGGCGCGGTCCGTCCTCGCCGTCGAGCGCGTCGACCAGGCGGCCGCCGGCCACGCTCACCACCTCGGTGCCGGGCGCGGCGACGGTGACCCACGGACCGGCCAAGCTGAAGGGGGCCGGCGCCGCGGTGGTCGCATCCACCGCGCCGACGGTCAGGATCTCGCGACCGAACCGTGCCGGGGACGCGGTGGAACGCACCTGGTTCCAGGCGTCTCGGGCCGACGCGGCGGCCAGTGGGTTCTGCTCGCGGCAGCCGCCGACGTCGGAGAGGTTCCCGGCGGCGGCCACGACCACCGCGTCGCGGCTGCGCGCGAAGGCGAGGGCGCTGGCGACGGCGTCGTCGTCGACCGCGGTTCCGGCGGGGAGACAGGCGGCCTCGGAGATGTTGATGACCCGCGCGCCGAGTTCGGTGGCGCGCACGATCGCCTTCGCGAGCGTGCTCAGCGGGCCGTATCCCGCGCCCATCGACGCTGCCGACCCGCGCCGATCGCGAGCCTCGTAGGCGCCGCTGGACTGGCGGATCGCGATCAGGCGGGTCTCCGGTGCGACGCCCGCGAAGCCGTCGGTCGACGACGACCGGGCCGCGATGATCCCGGCGACGAGGGTGCCGTGCAGGTCGCAGTCGGTCAGGCCGTCGCCGGTGCTCACGTAATCGCCGCCGGCAGTCGGCCGATTCAAGCGCTGGTGCGGCGTGACCCCGGTGTCGATCACCGCCACCGTGACGCCGGCGCCGCGGCTGAACCGCCAGGCCTGCGCGATGTCGAGGAGGCGATGGCCGGCGGGCTCGGCCGCCGGGTCGGCGGTCAGCGGCGCGGGGCGCGCGCAATGGGTGCGCTGCTCCGTCGGTTGCGCGGGGCCGAGGGGTTGCGCGCTGACCGGAACCAGCGCTGCGACAACGGGATCGGGGCGGGCGCCGGCCGGTCCCGGGGCGGCGGCGAGGACGGCGAGCGCGGCGACCGCGACGAGTCGGGTCGCGGCTCCGGACGCAGCCATCAGAATTCGCGGATCGCGCGGTAGGTTCCGAGGAGCCACAGCAGCAGCGGGATGATCGCCACGATCACCGCGTACTCGGCCAGCTCCAGGGTGCGGCGCTGCAGGGGCGAGAACTCGTGCGCGTCGGCGGTCGTCCCGATCACGAAAGCCACTGCGGCCACGGCGATTCCGCCGCCGACCATGGCGGCGACCGAATCGCTGCCAGCCAGCGTGGCCAGCAGGCAAGCGGTGCCCGCCGCGATCAGCGCGGCGCTCTGGGTGCGGTCCGCGTGGGTGCGCCCGCGGGCGATCAGCGCGACGGCGATCGTGCCGCACAGCAGCAGTGAGGTGAGGGAACCTCCCCAGCCGGTCGCGACGACCACGGCCGCGGCCGCGGCAATGACGCTGCCGCCCAGCACGATTCCGGTGAGGTAGCCGCCCGCCAGCTTGGCTCGGCGCGCGAACCGGTCGAGATCCACCAGTGCCAGATCAGCGATGGCTGCGACCGAATCGACGCCCTCGACGACAGCGTTGCCCACCTGCTCCGGCAGCGGGGGAGCGAGCGTCGGCACCGGAGGCAGCGGCAGGCGCGCGGCCGCGATCGCCGTCCGCGGCGCCAGCAGAATCACATACACGGCGACGACGGCGACCACGGCGGCCGCGCTGCGCAGGTTCCCCGACGTCGCCATCGCGATCAGACCGGCACCGCCGAGCAGCGCGCAGAGGGTGCTCAAGCCCGCATGCAGCGCCGGGCCGACGCCGGTGCTCCGATGGACGACGAGGGCGGCGACCAGTCCGCAGGCGCCCGCAGTGGCGAGGGCCGGTCCCACGGTATTCGGTTGCGGCGCAAACGAACCCGCTGTCGCCGCGGTGAGGGTGGCGCACAGCGAGAGCGTCGCCGTGCTGCGCGGATCGACGCCCGCGCGGTTGCCGAGAATCGCCGCGGTCAGCAGCACCAGCGCCGTCGCGCCGAAGACTGCGGCGCCGACCACGGCCGACACGGGGGCGATACGGCCCGCGGTCACCGCGAACAGGGTGCCGGCCAGTGCCGCGCCGTAGCCGAGCATGCGTGCGGATTCCGCGGTCCAGCCGAGTGCGTGCCGACCGGCCAGCTGAGCGAGGCCGTCGACCACATCGTCGACCAGCGCGTCCGGCACGGAGGGGCCGTCGTCGACGATCACGAGCAGTTCGCCGTCGACCACGCCCGCCTCGGCCAGGGTGGACTCCACCGGGAACGGCGCTGCGCCGATGCGGGCGAGTGTCCAGCGCGGAAGTCGGTCGATCAGGTCGGGATCGTCGACCGGCGGGGCCGGTAGGCGGAGTAGATCGAGCAGGTCCGGTAGGAGTGCGGCGATCGCCGTTCCGGTCGGCAGGGCGACGTCGAGCTGGGTGTCGGCGCCGAGAACGGACAACCGCACCAGTTCCGGTCCTGCGACCGTCGTCCCCGATTCGGCCGATGGCGCCTCGTCAATCGTGGTCATTCCGCAAACCCTCCCCCGAGGTTCTTGATACAACCTTCACCATCGCCGTGAGGCGACGATGGTGGTCGACTCTAATCACGTGAGACGACGACCGGAGCGTGATTCGGGGGAATCGCGTGGACCACGACTTCGGGGGGAGTCCGATGGGTACGACGGTGGCTTTTGTGCGCCCGCGGCGCGTTTCGCAGCCGGTGGCGCCGGGCGGCGAACTGGTTCTCACCGGGCCGCCGGAAGTGGCCCGCGGAGCACCGCAGAGCATGTTGGTGCGGCTGTTGCCCGTGGTCATGGTGGTCGCGGTGGTGGGCATGGTCGCGCTGATGATGATGACCGGCGGCCGGGGCGCGCTGTCGAATCCGCTGTTCCTGATGTTCCCGCTGATGATGGTGATGTCGATGGTGGGCATGCTGGCCAGCGGTGGTCGGGGCGGCCCCGCGCGCTCGGCGGAGCTGAACGAAGACCGCAAGGACTACCTGCGCTACCTGTCCCAGACGAGGGAGAGCGTCGGAACGACGGTCCGCGACCAGCGGACGTGCGCGGCCTGGTCGCATCCAGCTCCGGAGACCCTGCCGGTACTGCTCGGCACGGTGCGGATGTGGGAGCGCCGACCGGGCGACGCCGACTTCCTGCAGATCCGTCTCGGGGTAGGCACCCAACCGCTCGCCACGGCGCTCGTCCCGCCGGAGGTGGCCCCGGCCGAGGACTTGGAACCGGTGTGCGCGTTGGCATTACGGCGCTTCGTCCAGACCCACGCGGCGGTGCCGCAGTTGGCGAGCGCGGTGTCGCTGCGCGGCTTCCCGGCCGTCGGTGTGAGTGGACCGCGCGACGCCGCGTTGGGGCTGGTGCGGGCGATGCTCGGCGCACTGGCGGTGCTGCACGGACCAGACCATGTGCTGATCGCGATCGCCGCGGAGGATCCGGGGGCCCCGGACTGGGACTGGGCCAAATGGCTGCCGCACGTGGCGCACCCGACGGAGCGCGACCGGTTGGGCGCGGCGCGCATGCTCTACGACAGCCTCGACGCGCTGGAGACCGACCTCGCCGACGACCTCGCCGAACGCGGCCGATTCTCCCGGTCGGCGCCACCGGTCGGGGCCCGGCCGCACCTGATCGTGGTGCTCGACGGCGGGCCGCGCACCGGCGACGAAGAGCTGGCGGTCGGTGCCGGGAGGGAGGGCCTGACGGTACTCGACCTGCGGCCCGACCCCGAGTCCTTGGCGGCGCGACGGGGACTGCGCCTGGTGGTCGAAGCGGGCAGTGTCTCCGCGCAGACGGTCGCCGGGGTCGAACGATTCGCGAGCGCGGACACGCTGTCCCTCGGCCGCGCCGAAGCGTTGGCGCGAGGTCTTGCGCGTTTCCGGCCGGCCAGCAGTCTGCCGCTGCCGGGACTGGACATCTCGCAGGTGGCCACCGATCCGGGACTTCCTGCGCTGCTGGGGATTTCCGACGCGGGTGCGTTCGATCCGCAGCGCGCGTGGGCGGGCCGATCGGCGCAGCAACGACTCCGCGTGCCCATCGGTTACACCGTCGACGGCACCCCGGTGGACCTCGATCTGAAGGAGAGCGCGCACGGCGGCATGGGGCCGCACGGGTTGTGCATCGGTGCGACGGGCAGCGGAAATGGACAGCAGCGATAGTGACTTCAATGCCGCTACGATGCCCCGTATGCCCTCAGCAGCGATCTACACCCGCATCTCACTCGACCGATCCGGCGAAGGCGTCGGCGTCGAGCGGCAAGAGGAGGCGTGCCGACGGCTCGCCGAGCTGCACGGCTACACCATCGTCGGCGACGCGGTCAGCGACATCTTCTGCGACAACTCGCTGTCGGCCTACAAGGACGTCGACCGTCCGCGCTACAGGGCGCTCTGCGACCTCATCGAGACCGGTGAGATCACGCGCGTCTACGTCTACAGCACCGACCGACTCGCACGGCGCACCCGCGACCTCCTCGACCTGATGGACCTGATGCGCCCCCGCGGCGTCACCGTCCACGCCGTCACCGGAGAGGGGATCGATCCTGCGAGCGCCAATGGTGCATTGATCACCACGATTCTCGGTGCCGTTGCCGAGCAGGAGAGTGCGCACAAAGCGGAGAGGATCCGCGCCGCTTACGAGCAGCGGGCGCACAGTGGCAAGCCGAAGACCGGCGGCCGGCGACTGTTCGGCTACGAACGCGACGGAGAGACGATCCGCGACGACGAAGCCGCACTGCTGCGCAAGGCCGCCCAGCAGGTCATCGACGGCGACAGCATCCGGGCCATTGCAGCCGAATGGAACGACAAGGGCTTCACCTCTACCCGCGGCAATGCCGTCGACTCGGCCATGGTGAGATCACTGCTCAAGAACCCCTACATCGCAGGGCTCTCTACCTGGAACCCGACCGACGCCGACGGCCGGCGGCTGCTCCGGAATCGCGAGATCGTCGGGGAGGGGAGTTGGCCAGCCATCGTCGAGCCGGACCAGTGGGAGCGGGTGCAGGCCGTGCTGAACGACCCGACGCGAGTCAGCAACAAGATTGGGAACACCCCTCAGCGACTCCTCTCCGGCCTGCTGCTGTGCCAGTGCGGGCAACCCATGTACCGCCGCACCCGACCGCGCAAGAGCGGCGGCGACCGCTACTCCTACTACTCCTGCAAGCGTGTTGTGCCCGGCAAGCACGTCCACATCGGCTCCGACGACACCGACGCCGCGGTGGAGGCGCTGGTCATCGAGCGCCTGAAACGCACCGACCTCGCCGCGGCGCTGGCCGCTGCTGCCGCCACCGACGATCACTCCGCCGAGCTCGCCGAGCTAACCCGTGAGCGCAGCGATCTGCTGGCCCGGCGCGACGAACTGGAAGAGGCCGTCGCCGACGGGGCGATGGCGGTGCAGGCGTTCGGCCGGGCCATCGCGCGGGTGGAAGCGCGACTGGCTGCCATCGACGAGGCGATCGCCACTCTGTCTGCGTCCGCGGATGCGCCACCACTGGCGGAGATCGCTGCAGCCGAGAACGTCGAGGTTTGGTGGGCGGGCGCCGATCTCATGCGCCGCCGCCGCATCGTCGACCACCTCATGACCATCGTCGTCGGGCCCGGCAAGCACGGCGCGAAAAGGTTCGATCCGCACCGCTTGAACGTCACCTGGAAGCACTGATCTGCGGCCGCGCAGCGGCCACTACCGACCCCGCGGCAACCGGATTGCCGCGGGGTCGTCGCCATTCGGCTACTTCATCGCGTGTTTCACCCCAGTTGCTTGGACCCCCTGCCGGAACCGTGGCCGATGATGTGACGATGACGCAACCGATTACCGGCAGCCGACTCCTCGTCGGAGACAGGATCGTCGCCTTCACCGCGCCCGACGCCGAATACACCGTCCGCCGCATGTGATTCACATCTCAATTTGGCGCGTCTGGTAGGATGTGGGCGGCTAAACTATACGAGCCAAATCTGCGCCCTCTGCGCGATTTCAGCGCCTCCCTCGCACCCTGGCTCCCGCCGAATTTCCCCTGTAGAAAGTTGCTGCACTGCAAATGCGCAGCGCAGCAACATGAGGGGTTTCCAGTGCAATATCCACAGGCCGCACGGCAGATCGCCGTGCCATGGGTAAATTTCGCGAGCAGGACGCAGCCGGGCGCCGCAGGCTCCGGCCCCGTCCTCGTGGCGCGCCCGCGGGGGTGACCCCTTGCGTGGACACCTGTCGCTCGAGCGACGCTCAGTGCTTGCGCTTTGTCGGATCATCCGTAACATTTCGTGTAGCCCTAGGGCTACATTGATTGCCGAGGGGATAGAGGGGGTGGATCGGCCATGACCTTCGCACGCGCGCCCGTGCCATGCTGGGGGTATGCCCGCGCCAGAAGACCGACTCACGCCGCCCCAGCGGCTGCGTCGCGCCGTGCGTAGGGAAGCCCTGGCTGCGGCGCTGATCCAGGCTCGCCAGGCCGCGGAGATGACCCAGACCGAGCTGGCCACGGCCTCAGGGATGAGCCGCTCGGCCATCGCGCGCCTGGAATCGGGCGACGCCTCCATCGGTTCAGACCGCCTCTGGGATATCGCTGTCGCGCTCGGCATGCGGCCGTCTGCGCTCTTCCTGATCGCTGAGGCCGACGAGGCCGCGGCCGAGACTCTCGACGGCGCCTGATCGCCTGTCACCCTGACGGGCGACTCATCCATCACCACCACCGCCGACGCGGTTCACGCGGTCGGCTGCTCACTCACACCCGTGAAGGGATTCATCATGTCCTCACCCGGCTCTGCCCAGCCGACTGACTACTATGCCGTGCTCGGCCTGAACCCGGCCGCTCCGCCGCACGCGCTGCTCGCACAGCTGGCCCACCGCATCGCCCAGACCCCTCCCGGCTCTGATCGGCACCTCGCCGAACAGGCCCGCGCGATCCTCGGCGATCCCGCGAAGAAGTCGATCTACGACGCCCGCCTGCGCGATCCGCAAGCGCCGCCGTGGACGCCGCAGGAACTCCATGAACTGGCTATGGCTCAGCCTGGCCGACCCGCAGCCAGCGGCATCGCCGCACAGCTCGCGGCCATCCCGCGCCGTGTCCTCGCGGTCGTCGCCGGTGGCCTCGCCGTTCTCCTGGTCCTGGTCATCACTGTTGCGTCGTGTGCCGGGGGCAATGGAGGCGACGTTGCGTCCAGCGCTCACGACTCGACGGTGATGGACAGCGGCGGCAATAGCCGTAGTGATGACCAGATCAGGCCGAATGCGCGGTTGCGTGGCGCGGAGTGGAAAAGTGTCTCTGACACGCCGTCCTTCTACCTGCGCCTCGTAGAGGCTTATGCCCTGCCGAGCGATATCGCCACGGGGCTCAAGGAGTGCTCGGGTGACCGGTGTTCTCTAGCTCAGTACCAAGACAAGAACATCGGCGTGGTCATCAATAACAACACGCCTGGCTACGACTCTCCGGCGGTTGCGATCTTCACCCCTGACGGTGCATTGGTTTCCAGCAGGAGCTATGAGAACGGCGCAACACCAGAGGCGTTCGATCTTCAGAAGAAGGCTCGGCAGGGCTACTTCCGGATCACCGCGAGCGACGGGATCGTGATCCCGGCGGGCTCGAACGGAAGCGAGCCGGAAATGCACTACGGCCTGGCAGTACTCGCCGACGCCTTCGACAAGACCGCGGTGTGGGTGTTGCTGCGTGACGGCACCCACCTCTTCAAAGCGAACATCCACTGATTCACGCCGCACAAGGCCGCCGCTGCGCACGGCAGCGGCGGCCTTTGTCGTCCCCGCATCACTTCGGAAGGGGCTCTCGATGGCCATCTGCACGCTCGACCGTCCACGCTATGACGCCCTGACCGCCGCAGCGGCTCCGGTCCGGCACGCCCGGCTCTCATCACTCATCGTCGGCACCAGCGCGGCCGCGGCTGCGCTGGTGGTGTGGCTGCTCAATCTCCTCTTCGTCGACGTCGCGGCCCGCGGCCATGGTTCGACTCTCCGCGCCGCATTGACCCAGTGGGACGCCAAGTGGATGACCCTGATCGCCGACCACGGCTACGCAGGCTTCACATACACCGCTGATCCCGCCGAGCCGACGATACTGCGCTCCGTCGCGTTCTTCCCCGGTTATCCGACCGCCGTCCGCGTCGTCGACGCGCCGCTGACGATCTTCGGCGTCGACGACGCGACGCTCATCGCCGCCGTCGTCACGTCGGCAGCAGCCTCGCTCGCTCTGGCCTGGGGCGCCGCCGCCCTGGCCCTGGAGATCTGGACGCGGGCCACCGGCCGAGAGGCCGGCCTGGCCGCCTCGATCGCCGTCTCCGTCGTCGCGTCCGTTGTAGTCTTCGGCGCACCGATGGGCATCGTCTACCAGATGCCCTACTCGGAGTCCTTGTTCACCGCACTGGCGGTATGGGCGCTCGTCGCGATGATCCGCAGCCGCTTCGGCGTCGCCGGTGTCCTGGTCCTGGCCGCCGGCCTCGCCCGCCTCACCGGCGCGGCCCTGGTCGTCACGCTCGCCATCGCGGCAGCGGTCGAGCTCATCGACTACTGGCGACGACGCGGTACCTTCGCGGCCACGACTTTTCCCTGGGCGGCCGTGACGGCGCCCATCGTCGGAGCACTGGGGATCGGCAGCTACTTGCTCTGGGCCAGCGCTCAAACACGCAGCGCCGGAGGATACTTCGCCATCCAAGACCGTGGGTGGGGTAGCGGATGGGACTGGGGGCGGTCGACGGTCGGCTGGATCGGTGATCACGTTGTCGGCGGCTTCGCGGACGCGACCGCGGCCGGGTACACGATCTCGGCGTGGTCGATGATCGTCGCGGCAGCGCTATGCGCGGCGGGACTGTGGCCGGTCGTGCGCGGCCGCCTGCCCTGGCAGCCATGGCTGTTCTCTGTCGGCGTGGCCGTCATCGTCCTGGGCTCGGGCGGAATCATGCACAGTCGGCCGCGGCTGCTGCTGATCCCGGTCTCGCTGCTCATGCTGAGCTTCGCCGTCCTGGACATCAGCGCGGCCGCGCGAGCGACGTGCCGGAAGCGGTGGGCCGGCGGTGTCGCTGTGATTGGCAGCCTTGTCGCCTGGTGCGTGCTCGGCGTCTGGGTATCGACGTTCATGTTGATCGACTTCGACTACGGCATCTGAGGCCGCGCAGCGGCCACCGGGGGCTCGGTGACCTGTCCACTGAGCCCCTGGAGGCCGTCATGTCCCCACTCACCAGCCGCTCCGGCGCCCGCCTGGCCGTCACCCGCACTGACGACGTCCTGCCCGGCCACGCCGCGCTCATCACCGTCGTCAGCGCCGGTGCTGACATCATCGATCTCGACCCGGTCAGCGCCTACAAGCTCGGTCGACTGCTCATCGACGCTGCGGGCGACGAAGGGTACCGCGAGCACCTGATCGCCCTCGGGCGCCTGTCGCCGGGAGCGCGTTCAATGAACCTTGCCGAAGCCATCGAGCAGCACAATGACGCAAACGCAGTTGTGCCCGGTGACGCCGACTACCTCTACTCGTCAGGTACCCCCGATGACAAAGGCTTGCTGAACGCCGCGATTGAGCTGATCCCCGAAGCCTGGGCCATCGACATCGCGGCCGCCGCTGCCGCGGAAAAGATGGGTGTCTCCTACGCCCCAGCCCGCACAGGACTGCGAACTGATGTCATCCAGCGCCTCACCACCGCTTTCGCTGAACGTGAAGGTGATCCCGACTGGGCGTCGTTGTCTCAAGGACGGCAACTGGACGAGTTGTTCCCGAAGTACAACGGCATTGGTGTGTGGGAGCTACTTGACGAACTTGGGATTACTGCCGTCTACGTCTCGTACGCCTGACGCCCCGCCGGGGGCACCCGGGCAGGCCAGGTCGCTGCGCTCCCTGGCCGGCCCGGTTCAGACGACGTGGTGCCGGTTGGTGCGATGTACTGGAGCGATGGACGAAGAGGATGATCTGACACCCGAAGAGATCGACGCGCTGTTCGAGCAGACCCAGCCGATCGGCAACGCGCTCAATGCCGTTTACCAAGCCGAGCTGATCGTCGCGGCCGCGGCCACCCCGATCCCGGCCCACGTTCGCGCCCGTCTCGACGCCACCCTGCGCGACCTCACCGACGACGAGGACGCCCCATGACCGACGACTTCATCCCGGCCACCGACGACCAGATCGTCCGCGCCCTGGCCCAGGCCGACGGAGTGCTGGCCGCGGCCGAGTTCACCATGAGCCCCGACGACCGCGCCGCCTCCGACGCCGAGATCTCCGCGGCCATGCGCGGCGAGCAGAGCTTCGACGACGCCGTGGCCGCCGGTCTGGCGCGCATCACCGGGAAGGGCACAGCCCCATGACCAAAGAAGATCCCCTGCACGTCAGCTTCCACGTCCGCGACGAAGCCGCCGCCCGATACCTGGACAAGCTCATCGCCCGCTCCGGCGGTGACCCCGACGAGTGGTTCAACGGCCTGATCGACGAGGCCCGCCAGGCGGCCATCGCCGCCGTTCCGGCCCGGCTGGCCGCATTGGCCGAATCGGTGAGCCGCAGCATCGACTACGAGACCGTGGCCGCCTGGGACGGGGTCGCCCCGTCCAACCCGCCGCCGCGCCCGGCTTCGGCCCGGGCGATCCGCGGGGACTCGACCTGGCGGACCCGGTGAGCTCGCCGCTACACGAACGGCACGCTGAGCTTCTCCACCGCTGCACGCCGGGCCTCGATCCCGCGTCGGTCGTAGCCGGCCGTCGTCGACGGTGAGGTGTGCCCGACGATCTTCGACACCGACGACAGGTCCGCGCCGGTGTCGAGAAGGTCTCCGACGAATGTGCGCCGCAGATCGTGCGGCCTCACAGCCTCGTCCTCGCCGGCGAACCGCCGCTTGACCGCGGCCGCGACGGCGTTCACCGACAACCGCCCGCCGACCACCGCTACCCGCGGCACCGTCTTGCTCATCGGTGTCAGCAGCGGGCCGTCGTCCTCGCCGCGCACCTCCAGCCACGCGACCACCGCCCGGCGCACGCCCGGCGCCAGCGGCACCGACCGGACCACCGCGCCCTTGCCCGTCACGACCAGCGTCTCGCGCCCACCGTCCAGGTCCGCCAGGTCCAGCGCCGCCGCTTCCTCGCGCCGCAGGCCGGCCCCGACCAACAGTGCGATCAGCGCGGCATCGCGCCGGGCGGTCAGCGACTCGTCGCCGGCCATCGCCGCGAACGCGGCCCTGACCGTCGCAGCACCGATGTGGCCGCGCGCCTGCTTCTCCTCGTCGCGGCCGATCTGCTCCGGACGCAGCGCGCTCAGCGCCACCGTCGCCGCGTCGTGGGTCATGAGCCCCGCGTCCCGGCAGGCGCGCACCACCGCTCTGACAGAGTCCCTCATCGCGTTGCGCGTGGACGCCGCGCCCCATGTCTGACCGATGCTCCTGTCCAGCGTCTCGAATGCTTCGTCCGGTAGCGCGCTCCAGTCGGTCGACCACACCGCCACGGGGGAGTCGACCTGTCCGGTCGACATCACCACTCGGGCCAGCCGCTCCAATCGCAGCCGCGCCGTCTTCTCCGACCCGCGCGCCACCGCCAGCGCCACCGACCGGTGCACGCCGGCTGGCACCGGGCTGCGCGCGTCGTCGACCGCCGCGCGCACCACCGCGGCCGGCACATGTGCCGGTGCCGTCAGATTCTCTCGGTTCAACCCCTCGTACACCTCGATGTCCATGTGCCCAGCGTACCGAGAATGATTGGTCGATAACATACATTATCGCTATACGTTCCACTGGTGGCACGGGGCCGCAGGCCCCGCCACAATGATGGGTAGACGATGCGGTCGTGATGGTCCGCGTCGTCCGCGTCGAACACCCCCTGCACCGGGTCGGTGCAGGGGGTGTTTGTTTTCTCCGCCACGAGATCCCGTGCCGGACCCGCTGACCACACCACTCACCGGGCTTCGCCCGGGTGCGTCGGCTTCGCCGACGCCATCCCGCCTGACAGGGGGCCGGGCTTCGCCCGGAGCGCCTGCGGCGCATCGCGCGCGGGTCCAGCCCGGGCGGAGCCCGGGCCGCGGGGAGATGTGAGCGCGAAACCGCGCGCTCACTCCAACCATCACAAGGAGAACCCCCATGATCATCGACTCACTCACCGGCACCACCCTGCGCGACCCCGCCGCGGCGATCACCGTGGACACCACCGGCACCTTCAGCGCAAACGCCCTGGTCACGATCGCCCCGGTCGCCCGCACCGGCGCCTGCACCGTCGTCGACACCGGCATCCCCGCCAGCGCGCTGACCGGCGGGCACCGGTGCCCCGGCGAGACGATCCCCGGCGCCGGCTACCGCGGCGGCGACCTGATCCGTCACCGTCTCAGTGTCGGCGGCACCGAACTGCTGACGGTCGTGATGACGACGAAGGGGCGCATCAAGCAGGCCACGGTGCTCACTGACGCTGCGACCGCGACGCACTTCGACAGCGCCGCTGACCACGGCCGGTGGCTGCTCGCCGCCCTGGGTCGCGCGACCGCCGCCTGACCTCACCAGCACCCCCGCACCGAGCCCCGGTGCGGGGGTGCTCGCTTTCACCGCAGCGGCGCAGCCGCGGCCAATGGCCCTCTCGAATCCGATTCGAGGAGGCTCCACATGTCCGTATCCGCCGCGCATGAACCCACGATCTGGGCCGGTTGCATGCACCATTTCAACTCCGGCCACCTGGTCGGAGAGTGGTTCAGTGCCGTCGACGCCGACACGATCGGCCTTGCCGATGTGCACCGCAGCGGGCCCCCGGCCACACCCGAGTGCGAGGAGATCTGGGCGTATGACGTTGAGGGGTTCCCCGAAGCCAGGGAGATGGATCTTCTGGAGGCGGCCCGCTGGGGCGCTCTCTATGAGGAGATCGGCGATGACGCCTGGCCGGCCTTCTGCGCCTGGGTGCGCAGCGGGGCCTATGTCGAGGACGGAGACGGCATGCCCAGCACCGGCGACTTCGAGGAACGCTTCGCTGGCACCTGGCCGGACTTCCGCACCTACGCTTGCCAGCTGTCCGAGGACACCGACATGTTCGATGGCCTGCCCGAAGATCACGTCGCCGTGAGGTACTTCGATTGGGACTCCTGGATCCACGATCTGAAGTTCGACTACAGCATCGAGCCGAACTCTGAAGGCGGGGTGTTCGTCTTCCGTGACCTATGAACCGCACGAACCCGATCTCGCTGACTTCACCATCGTCGCGGTCCACGAACTGCGACACGGCGACACTTTGCTCGATCTCGGCAACGAACTCACCGGCACGATCACGCTGCTGCGCAGTGTCGATCTGAGCGAGCCAGGGGATCACGCGCTCGCCGAGATCAGCGTCGTCCTCTGCTGGCGGGGCGAAGAGCTCATTCGAACCGAGATCATCGCCAACCAGCTCGACCTGCGCGTCATCAAACCCCGAGAGGAGCACCAGTGACCAAACCGATCAGTCTCACCGTCCGCATCACGAACAGTTATTCCGAGCTCGGCCGGGAGTTCATCCACGACGAGGTCGTCGTCGTCGACGCGCCCGCGGCCGCGGTGATGACCGATCCCGACCGGCTCGCCGACTGGGCGCTGGACACCCTCATCGAGTACAGCGGCGAGGGACCCGAGTACACCCACGTCCACGGTGTCTACGCCGTCGTCGTCACTGCGGCGCCGACTGGTTACGAGGCTCTCAACGGCCTGGTCGCCTACGCCGAGGGCTGACACACCAGAACCCGCTGCACCGATCGGTGCAGCGGGTTCTGTCTTTTCGTGCCGAGCCGCGGCGCTGCAAGGGACCACAGGCCGTGCGTTCCCCCGGTTCGCCCCATATCTCGACTACCGTTAGCTCTGATCAGGAAAAGCAACGGAGCAGGGGCGATGGCAGGAAACGCGACGCTGAGCAAGGCGCAGTCGGCCAAACGGGACGAGTGGTACACCAGCACGGTCGACATCGAGAAGGAGCTGCGGCACTACCGGCCGCAGTTCGAGGGCAAGGTCGTGCTGTGCAACTGCGACGACCCCTACGAGTCGAACTTCTTCAAGTACTTCGCGATGAACTTCAACCACCTGAAGCTCAAGAAGCTCATCGCCACCTCCTACGTCGGATCGCCCATCGCCGGCTCGCAGCTCCCGCTGTTCGAAGCCGCCGGTATGCGCGATGCCGAGCCCACCAAGACCGCCTACAAGGTCGAGATCACCGAGGTGGTCGATCTCAACGAGGACGGCGCCATCGACCTGCTCGACGTCGAGCACCTGCTGCGCCACGACGCCAACGCGGTCACCCCGCTCTCCGGCGACGGCGACTTCCGCAGCAAAGAGGTCGAGGCTCTCCTGGGCGAGGCGGACATCGTCGTGACCAACCCGCCGTTCTCGCTGTTCAAGGAGTACATCCACCAGCTGATCGCGCACGACAAGAAGTTCCTGGTCCTGGGCGACCAGAACCACGCCAAGCACTCGGAGATCTTCCCCTACGTCACCGAGAACAAGCTCTGGTTCGGCTACGACAACGGCGGCACCAAGTGGTTCCGCGTGCCGATGGACTACGAGATCGCGACCGCTTCGAGGCAGAAGATCGTCGACGGCGTCAAGTACCTGAGCATGGGCCGGATCTACTGGTACACCAACCTCGACACCACCAAGCGTCACGAGCCACTGACGCTCTACAAGCGCTACAAGGCCGACGAGTACCCGAAGTACGTCAACTACCCGGCTATCGAAGTCGCCAAGGTCGCCGAGATCCCGTTCGACTACGACGGGGTCATGGGCGTTCCGATCACCTTCCTCGACAAGTACAGCCCCGAGCAGTTCCAGATCGTCGGCATCAGCACCCGCGACGCCGAACCGATGAGGAACTACGCCGAGCCGGAGGCGTACGCAAAAGACGGCAGGATCGTCGGCGGGACTGGCAAGCTGTTCCTGCCCACCGGAGACGGCCGATACACCGGCGTCTACGAGCGCATCCTGATCAAACGGATCGGAGACGCCTGATGGACATCGAACTGCACCCGGTCACCATCCGCGACGTCGTCGACCGCTACACCGACGACGGTGAGGGCGGCGTCTTCGGCTACGGCGGCCAGCTGAACATCAGGCCTCCGTACCAGCGCGAGTTCGTCTACAAGCAGAAGCAGCGCGACGCGGTGATCGACACCATCTTCAAAGGCTTCCCGCTCAACGTCTTCTACTGGGTCGAGAACGACGACGGCACGTTCGAGATCCTCGACGGCCAGCAGCGCACCGTGTCGCTGAGTCAGTACGCCAACGGCGACTTCTCCGTCGACGTGAACGGCAACCTCAAGGGCTTCCCGAACCTCACCCCCGACGAGCGGGAGAAGTTCCTCGACTACGAGCTGCTGGTCTACCGCTGCCGCGGTGAGGACTCCGAGAAGCTCGACTGGTTCCGCACCATCAACATCGCCGGGGAGAAGCTCGAAGACCAGGAGCTGCTCAACGCCACCTACTACGGCCCTTGGCTGACTCACGCCAAGTCGATCTTCTCCAAGACCGGCGGCGCGGCCTACGGCCTGGGCGAGAAATACCTCGTCGGCGAACCGATCCGCCAGAAGTACCTGGAGACGGCGCTGAAGTGGATCTCCGCGCGCGACGGTCTCGACCACCACAAGCAGTACATGGCCAAGCACCAGCACGACCAGAACGCCAATGAACTGTGGTCGTACTTCCGTAGCGTCATCTACTGGGTCGAAGACACCTTCCCCAAGTACCGCAAGCAGATGAAGGGCCAGCCCTGGGGGCCGCTGTACGACCAGTACGGCCAGCAGTCGTTCGACACCGACGCGCTGGAGGCCGAGATCACCGCGCTGGTCCAGGACAAGGAAGTCGGCAACAACCGCGGCGTGTACCAGTACGTTCTGACCCGCGACCCCAAGCACCTGAGTCTGCGAGCGTTCGACGACGATCAGCGGCTGGAGATGTACGAGGGGCAGGGCGGCCGCTGCGCCAACGGCACCAAGTGCAAGACCGTCGGCAACGACGACGGCCAGAAGGTGTTCGAGCTCAGCGAGATGGATGCCGACCACATCGTGCCGTGGTCCAAGGGCGGCAAGACCGAAGTCGACAACGGCCAGATGCTCTGCGTCGGCTGCAACCGCTCCAAGGGCGACCTGTAGGCCCCGTACCCTGAACAGCGAAGAACCCCCTGGTGCGCGAGCCGCACCAGGGGGTTCTTCTCGTTGCTTGTCGTCCTACTTCTCGTTGTCAGACGGCTCCGACTCCGACTCCGCTGCCTCGTCCGCCTCGTCGGTCTCATCCGACTCCGCGGTGTCATCGGCACCCTCCGGTTCGATCTTCTCCAGCACCAGTTCGGCGATTTCACCAGAAGCGGTGACGCCGTACATCGTGTCGCCCACCGACTTGCTCGCGACGATCTCGACGGCACGCTCCTTCTTCCCATCGACGACCGCATACGCCGTCGGGCGAGCGTTCGTCGGGCAGACATCGCGGTCGTCCGCGCCGACCTCGACGACGTTGCCGCTTCCCAGGACCACCGGCAGGCCGGCGGCGATGGAAACCTTTGCCCTGGTGTAGATGCCGGCGGGGTCCGAGGCGTACACCAGCAGCTGGTTCTGCCCGTTCTGCACGATCGAGATCTCGCTCGGGTTGCGCGTGTCACGCTTGCGCACTCGCGCCGAGACCGAGGACGGCAGCTTCGCCGCGGACTCCTGGCGCAGGCGGTGATCGGGCGGGTCACCCTCGCCGTCCCACTGCGCCGCCGCGGGGTCCAGACACTTTGCGCCCGTGACCCGCGTACCGGTGCGGACCGGCTCCGGCTCGGCCGACGGAGCCACCGATTCACGCACCTCCGCCTTCTTGTCCTCGACCGCCTCGCGCACCTCCGACGACTTCGCGGCGGCCCCAGCCTTCACATCCTCCACGGTGTTCTGCTGGCCGAGGCTGTGCATGGCATACGTCACGCCACCGCCGACGGCCAGCACCAGCACCGCGACGCCCCCGATCAGGGCCTTGGGCACCCGGCCGCGCTGCGCGGCCGGGGTCTCGGCGGCCGGCTGCTTCGCAGCAGGCGCCTCGACCGACTCCTCGACGATCTCGATGTCGTCTCCGAGCGCGGCGACCTCCTCAGGTGTCAGCTCGTTACCGTCCTCGTCGTAGTACTTGTCTTCAGACATTGTCGTTCTCCTTCTTGATGGTCTTGCGCACGACGACCCTCTTGGCCGGTGCGGGGGCAGGTGCGGGTGTCGGCTGCGGCGTGGGTGCTGGTGCGGGTGCCGATGCGGGTGCGGGCTGCGCGAGCGCCTCCGGTCGTAGGACGCCCTTCTTCTTGAGAGGGTCCACGTAGGCCTTCAGGAAGTTCGGCATGACGATGAACGCGCCGATCAGAGCCGCACAGCCTGCCGCGATGTAGAGGTTCTTGAAAACGGTCAGCGCCGAGACCATCCCGGCGCGCAAGATCAGGAAGGCGATCGCGTAGGTGAAGGCCAGCAGCACGATCCGCAACATCCCAGCACCGGTCATCCACGCCCGGTACTCGCCGGCGACCCGGGCCAGCATTCCCCGGGTCTCGGTGAACGTCTCCGGCGCCGCCGAATCCTTCGTCGGTGCGCTGACCGCGCCCTTGGCCCAGAGCATCTTGACGACCTGCACGATCATCACCGCCAGCCCGGTCCCCGCCAGCTCGGCGTAGCCGGAGTCGGCCACGCTCCATGCCAACGCGCCGACGCCGCCGAAGAAGAGGATCACGGCGACCAAGCGCACGATCTCGCTCGCGCCCGACGTCATGTTGATCTCGATCTGCTGTGAGCTCATTGGCCCGTCTCCTCGTCGTCAGCGGCACCCTCACCGAACGCCGCCACGATCTCGGCCGCACTGTGGCGACGCACCGTCTCAGCCTCAGCGGCCTGTTCGCGCGACATCTCACGCAGTTCCTCCGCCATCTCCTCCAGCGCGCCGGCGAGCTCCAGCGGATCGGTGCTGCGCGCACCGATCCGGATCTGGTGGCGCGCGTCCGCCGCGAGCGCGTCCCAGACGGCGTTCGCCCCGAGAGCGTCTTCCAGCTGCGCCACCAGCTCAGCGCCCCGGTTCAGCTTCAGCAGCGCTGCGCCCTTGTCCTTGGTCATGTCAGTTCTCCTCGTTGTCGTAGTCGTAGTTCTCGTAGGCGTGTCGCTCGTCGTCGAGCTCGTCGGTGCCGGCGCAGAAGTCGGTGTCGTCGTAGCCAGCCAGCGGGTCCAGCCGGGCCTTGTCCTTGTCGGGCGTGACGTAGAAGCTGCCGTCCTTGTTGCGCTCCGGGGGAGCCACGGCCCCGCGCGGCACGCCCGGCCAGCCCCAGACCCTGATCAGATAGGCAGTCGTCGCCGCGGCGACGATCAGCTGGAAGTCGAGCCAGCCGACCCACCCGCCGAAGCCGATCCAGTCGCCGGGGAAGTACCGTCCGACGCCGAACCAGACGCCGAACCACGGCCAGTCGGTCAGCATCCAGCGCAGCGCCAGCAGCAGAGTGGCCAGCACTGCCCACGGCCACCACCACAGGCGACCGATCCGCGGCGAGATCCGGTACAGCACCCTGTAGACACCCTGACCCGCCGCGATCCCGGCTCCGCCGATCACCGCGCCGAGGACGCCCACGACGCCGAGGCCGACCTTCTTGCCGAGGCCGACGTCCTCACCGGTCAGCAGCCGCCGCCACAGCGGCGGGGTCACATCGTCCTGCAGCGGTGCAGCACCGACGCCCGCACCGGCCAACTGTCCCCGGCGCGCCTCGCGGGCCAGCAGCTCGGCGCGCCGGCGGCCGCTCGTGCCGGCCCGCGAATGGTCCTGCGCCCACGCCGCGCGCTCGCGCTCCCAGCGGTGCGAACTCACGGCGCCACGCACCGATCCAGCGCTGCGGCGTCCATCAGCGGCAGACACGCCACGATGTCGCCGCGGTCGACACCGCCGCCACCGCTGCTGCTGCATCCGCCGCCGACGATCAGCCCGGCGACGAAGATCGCCGCGATGACGCCCGCCTTCGCGACCATCCGGGGGCTGACCCTGCGACGGCCGCCCCTGTCCTGCTTGCTCATGCCCTTCCTTTCCCATGTGCGATACCCCACTGGGCAATCGAAGATGTGTGCCACAATCTATACCCCTTGGGGTATCGTAGTCAACAGGGAAACCGCCGCTGACCTGCGGCGATTACGAAAGGGGTTATTCATGGCCACACTCGACAAGCACCAGGCGGTACCGCTGACCAGCGAAGAACTGGAGGCGTTCCGGGAGGCCGCGAAGACGAGTGCATTTACCACGGGCTTATTCGCCAGGGCACTGCTGCGGTACGCGCTCGCCCATCTCGACGACCCGGCGGTCATGCAGGCGATCGCCGACGAGAAGGCCGCAGCCGCGCAGCGCCTCAGTGACGGCGCGAAGATCGCCGTCGCCGCACGATGGGGGACCACCAAGTGAGCATCTTCAGCAAGGCGGCCCCGCAACAGAGCACACCGCGCACGCCTCGGCCGCTGCCCGACGAGCCCTACGCAGGCCTGCTCGATGTGCCGGACGGCGCGGTGATCACCGACCGCGCCAACCGCGGACTCAAGCACGGAGACGTGGCCCGCACCGCGCCGCACCTGATGGTCGTCGGCGGCACCGGTGAGGGCAAGTCGCGGACCGTATTGATCCCCAACATCATTCGCTGGGTCGGCCGGCCGGTCGTCAGCCTGTCGAGCAAGGGTGATGTCGCGGCCGCATCGATCCGCAAGCGAGCCCAGCGTGGGCCGGTGTACCTGATGGATCTCAGTAACGAGGTGCCCGAAGGCGATCTGAGGGGTGTGCCCGTCACCCGTGTTCGTCCCGATCCGTGCGCCCTCATCGACAACGACAACGACGCGCTCAGAATGGCTGATCTCCTGCAGGAGATCAGCTCCGGGAGCGACGGCGATGCGAAGTTCTGGAAGAACCTTTCGCGCCGGCGGCTCGCCGTGATCCTCCGCGCTGCGGGCTGGTACCCGGACCCCGAGACTGGAGCGAGGGTCTGGGGCGGGGGCGTCGAATGGGCGGTCGACGCTTGTGAAGATCCCGGTCCCGATGAGGTTCCCGACGTCGACAGCGACGACTTCGAGCTGGAGACGCCGAACTGGAACAGTGCCTACCTGCGCGCACGCCTGCTGAAGTCGCGGCACGCTCACTCGCTGATGGTGGCCAAGCGGATGGATCCGAAGCAGCGCGACTCGGTCGGCATGAACATGATCGACGCCCTGAACCAGTGGGCCGACACCGACATCGCCGGCACCGATGGCCCTGTCGAGTATGAGCCGTTCACGCCGGAGCTGCTGACCCGCGGAGCTGCCACCTTGTACATCGTCGCGCCGATGGAGGGCGCCGCAGTGCCGGTGAGCAGCATTCTGGTATCCATCGTGAACTACTGGCGCAAGCGCGTGCCCTTGATCGACGCCGGCGAACTCGGGGCCGTCCTGTTCGTGCTCGACGAGTTCACCAACGGCACCAAACTGCCCGCTCAGCGCGTACAGGGCTGGGTCTCCGAAGGCCGAGGTCTCGGCATTCGCCTGTGCATGGCGATGCAGGACAGCTCACAGCTCGAAGCGCTCTGGGGTCAGGCGGACGCGAAGGTCATGCGCCGCATCATGCCCGCGACCCTGATCCTGCCCGGTGCCAACGAAGAGGACATCCTCAAGAGCGCTGCCGCGGCGATGCTCCCGGAAGAACGGGTCACCGCCAGCGTCGACGCCGGCGGCCGGGTCTCGCAGAGCCGCGCGGCCGCCGAGATGAACTACTCGCAGCTGCTACCCCGCGAGAAGGGTGAGGGCCGGCTCATCCTGAAGGGCATGGCCGGGGTGAAAGTCCGGCTCCCGGACATCAGCGCGACCGACCTGCTCGACTGAGCGGTACCGACGACAAGACCCCCGACACCATCGGTGTCGGGGGTCTTGTTCTTCGCCGCACTACCGGCTCAGAGCCGACTCACGTGCTTGCTCGCGGGCCTTCGCGGCCTGCTGGCCGGTCTTGTTCACCTCGCTGCGGCCCTCGCGCAGCGTCGCCTTGAGCTGCTCCGGGGTCCGCGCCTCCTGGGCCTGGCGCTGCGCCTGCTGTCGCTGCTCGGCCTTGGCCTGCTGCGCCCGGGCGATCTTCTCCCGCTGCTCGCGCTGGCGCGCGGTGGCGGCCTTCTGCTGGCTCCGGGCTGTGGCCAACTCATCGGACTGCAGCGCCGCCTCGCCGTAGCGCTGGGCGATCGCCGCCTCACCGCCGGGCTCGCTCAGCATGGCCCTCATGGCGGCCACCCGCTCAGCGTCGACGTGTCCGGCCCGCTCCTGTGCATCGGTTGCCATCGGTTCTCTCCTCGTGTCATCCGGCCCGGGGCTGTCCCGGCGCCGGTGGTTCGCCGCCGGCCCGCTCAGCGGCCTGGCGCTCCCGCAGATCGGCGATCAGCCGGAAGTCCCTCGCGTCGATCCTCATCTGCCTGGCCTCCTTCATGTAGCCATCGGCGGTGTCGATCGACATCACGAACGTCGATGACCCGCCGCGATACAGCCGCGCGCTGTCGTCGTACCGCTCGGCCGCCCACTTCTCCAGCAGCGCTGCCTCGCGGTCCAGCCGGTCGGCCTCGTCCCGCATCTCCTGCGGAGTCACATCGCTCATCGGCTCATCCCTTCCTGTCCGCGGTGCTTGCTCTGCTCAGCGCCCTTGCTGATCTCGTGCTGACCCCCGCGGAGTGAACCCTTGAACTGCTTGGCACGGTCACCGACGGTCATCCCGGCCCCTGCGCTGCGGCCGCGGTACAGGCGCGCGCCCTCGCGGTCCAGCTCGTCGTTGACCTTCACCATGACCGGCTTGTTCGCCTCGTCACGCACGATTGCGCCGTTGTCGTCTCGCTGCACAATCCGCAAGCGCTCCCCGGCGTCGAACCTCGCGACCTCCATGGCCTGGACAGCTGCGACCGGGTCGTACTCGGGAACGGCATCGCGGCGGCGCTCAGCCTCGGCAAGAGCCTCGGCGACCTTCTTCGCGTCGGCCTGGGCCTGCTCCCGCGCACGGCGCGCGGCGGTGTGCTCGGCGGCCACCTCCTCACGACCGGCCGACAGGCCTTCGGCCCGGCCGGTCTCGTAGCCGGCCTGACGCTCCCGTTCGACCGCTGCCAGTCCCTCGGTCCGACCCTGCTCCCGCCCCTCGGCCACACCGGCGGCCAGGCCCGCGTCGTACCCGTTGGCCTCAGCGTGTGCGGCCTTCTCCTTCGCAGCGGCCAGAGTGCGCTCCGCCTCGGCGATGACCTCGGCCGCACGGGCATCAGCGGCGCGCCGCTCGGCGGCCAGCTCCACCTTCTGCACATCGATCTCGGCCGCGAGATCTGCCATCAGCCCCGCGGCCGAGTCCTCGGTCTCCAGCGCCGCGCCCAGATCAGCCATCGCCGTCTGCGACTGCTCCTGGGCCTCGCGGGCGGCGTCCATCGCCTCGCCGTAGTCGATCATGTCGCCGACGACCCGGCGATCGTGGCGCACCGGATCACGCTCGGCCTCGATCGCGAAGCCCTTCTCGACCAAGTAGTCCTTGAAGCGCTGGTGGTACATCTCCATCTTGCCGTCGGCACCGATGGCGACCATGACCGGATCGCCGGCCTTGTCGAAGACCGGCCGGCGGGACCGCTTGTCAACCTTCTGCCGCAACGGAAAGTTGATCTTGTCCTTCGGATGCCTGCCGAACGTGTAGCTGAACGAGTTCAGCAGCGCGTCCGGCTCCTTGCCGCGCGGATTCGCCGCGAAGGGGTCCACCAACAGCTGCAGGTGCGGCCGGTGCTCGTCCAGGTTCAAGGAGCCGCCGTGGATCGCATCCTGACCACCGGGCAGCAGCGCCGCCTGGAAGTCCATCACCGCCTCGACGTATCGATCGGCCTCCTTCTGCATCTCCGGCTTGATCCGGTAGCGGGGGAGCGAGACCAGCGGGCGGTCGTCCTTGCCGTCCTTCGGCAGCCCGTCCTTGCCGAGCGGGTGGTAGAAGGTGCCGTCCTCTTCAAGCAAGTACATGGGTAACTGCATCACGATGGTCTGGGCGTGCCGCTCGCCGGCACCTTCGCCGTGCTTGTCGAGCTTGCCCTTGATCGGCCGCGACAGCCTGTTCCGCCGAGCCGTCCCGTAGTCGACGACCTCCTTCAAGGATGTGGCTGTGCGGTACCAGTAGTGCCCCATAGAGTGGTGTAACTCGGTGACCAGGACTGTGACCGGCAGCGTGTGGCTGTCGGCATGGAAGCGGTCACCGTGTGATCCTTCGAGTCACCTTCCACAGAATCCTCGAATGGAGTC